>JBEGQI010000190.1:0-10738 GCA_041181065.1 Verrucomicrobiota bacterium
GCCCGCTGACGAGGCCAAAAGCAAACAACGATACCCCGATAAATCGGTAGAGATTGCCGATCAAAAAATAATTCTCCACTTGTCGCAGAAGTGGATTGCAGCGAACGCACAGTTCAGGCACAAAGGCGCCCCACATCCGGGAATCATGAGCAAGAAAACGAATAAATTATCGAAGCCAAAGAAGAACGAGGAAGCCGCATTGCTGGACTTGCTGAAACGCGTGCTGCCCAAAGTGGCACTTGACCCGGAAATCGCCGGAAAGATTTATCAGGCGTGTGAAGCGGAGCTCAAGTCCAAGTCGCGTGAGACTGCTTTTGAAAAATTCTGCGAACACGTCGAGCTGCCCAATCTCGAAGAGGAGACACTCGACAATGTGCGCCTCCAACTTGCCTCGTCGTTCACCAACGGCGACATCACCATCAAGCCGAACAAGAAGGAAGATTCTCTCGGGGTAGAAGTGGCATTGCCCGACGGCAGCAATTTCCAAAGCAGCATCAAAGTGCGCCCCGTCGCGCCGGAAGAAGACGGTGAGCAGGAAGTCCCTCTGAAATTCGTGGCCTTCCCCGTCAGCCTGCCGGGCGACCCCGAATTGGTTTGGGCATTTGCAAAGACAGAGAATCTTTCCGCCGAGGAAGCCGGCATGGCCTTGACCAAGTGTGAGGAGGAATTCTGGGCGTCAAAGCAGGGTCAGAAACTGCAGCGCGACCGCGTGGAACGCAGCTTTCCCGAATTCGTCTCCCGCGCACCGGCCGCACTCCTCCGCGAAGTCGGCCTGAAGCGCCATTACAAGATGCCCGAGCCGGTCAAGGTGCTTCGCCCACTCAAGCAGCCTAAGGCACAGGCGGCGTAACATCATCAGCCACACGCCGACGTAATTGGCCGCAGGCCGCGTCGATGTCCGGCCCGCGCGAGCGACGAAAATGGGCCACGACGTTGCGTTCGCGCAAAGCCGCAACGAATGCCTCCGCCACTTCGTCCGACGACGGCTGATAAGCGATACCCTGCAAGCTGAGGCCGGTGGGGTTGTAGCGCAGCAAGTTCACATGCATGCGTCGGCCCGCGAGCAGTTCGGCGAGTTGGTGCGCTTGCAAAGGCGAATCGTTCACGCCCGCCAGCAAACAATACTGGATGGTGACGGGCCGACCGCGCTGCGCCTGAAATCGGTCCGCTGCTGCGAGGATGTCAGCGATGGCAAAACGTTTCCCCATTGGCAGCAACTTGGCGCGCGTTGCGTCATCGGGTGCATGCAAGGAAACGGCGAGATTGAAGTTATGTCCGCTTGCCGTGAGTGCGTCGATGCCTGGCACGATGCCGACCGTGGACACCGTGATCTGCCGCCAGCCCAGCGCGCCTAGTTGGTTATCCGCAATCCGTCGCGCCGCCGTGAGCACGTTGTCCAGATTGAGCAGTGGTTCGCCCATGCCCATAAGCACGACAGTCTGCAACTTGCGCCCTACGGCGTTCGCTTCGCGGCGAAGCGCGAGAAATTGCTCCACCATTTCACCCGCGGTGAGATTACGCTCGAAGCCAGTCTTGGTCGTGGCGCAAAAGTCACAACCCATCGCGCAACCGACCTGTGATGAAATGCAGCCCGCCGCGCGATCCGCTCGAAAGTCCGGCATCAAGACCGACTCCACCGTGCGACCGTCGCCGAGTCGGAGGAGCAATTTGATTGTGCCATCACCAGCGACCTGACGCGCGGCGAGGTTTCCATTGGCAGCGCCAAACTCGCGGCACACGCGATCCAACAAGCCCGTCGGCAAGCGACGCGCCGGAGTATTCAACACGTCGTCACCGTGATAAAACCCGCGCAGCAATCGGCCTGCATGGATGGGATTGTAGCCCCAATGAGCAAGCTGTTGCTCCAGCGCTTCGAGTTCAATGTCTGCGAGTGACGTGACCACGTTTGAGGCGGGAGGTTGTTGGTGCGAGCTTGGGAAAGCGAATGAAAAAGCCGCTCCGGTTGCCCGGAGCGGCTCGTGAATTTTAGAAGCGGATTACTTCTTCTTCGCGGTCTTCGCCTTGCGCTTCTCTTCGATGGCAGCTTGAGCAGCGGCCAAGCGGGCGACGGGCACGCGATACGGCGAGCAGCTCACGTAGGTGAGGCCGACGCGGTGGCAGAACTTGACGGAGTCAGGGTCGCCGCCGTGTTCGCCGCAGATGCCGAGCTTGATGCCAGGACGGGTCTTGTTGCCCTTCTCCGCTGCGATCTGCACGAGCTGGCCAACGCCCGTCTGGTCGATGGAGGCGAACGGATTCTTCTTCACGATCTCGTTCTCGGTGTAGGCACCGAGGAACGAACCGGAGTCGTCGCGGCTCATGCCCAAGCAGGTTTGGGTGAGGTCGTTCGTGCCGAAGCTGAAGAATTCAGCGGTCTGCGCAATCTCGTCAGCGGTCAACGCGCCACGAGGAATTTCAATCATCGTGCCGACAGAGTAGGCGATCTTCACCTTGTTCTCCTTCTGCACCTGGGCGGCAACTTCGTGAACGATCGCGACCTGCAAGTCCAATTCCTTCTTGAAGCCGACGAGCGGGATCATGATCTCGGGCTTGGGCTTGTGGCCTTCCTTCTGCGCGATGGCCGCAGCTTCGAGCACGGCACGGGCCTGCATGCGGGTGATTTCTGGATACTTGATGCCGAGGCGGCAGCCGCGGAAACCGAGCATCGGGTTGAACTCGTGCAGTTCGTGCACGCGGCTCATGATCTTCTCGACCGGGATGTTGAGCTTCCGCGCGAGGTCCATCTGCTGTTCCTTGCTGTGCGGCAGGAACTCATGCAACGGCGGATCAAGGAAACGGATCGTGGCCGGATAGCCCTTCAACGCCTTGAAAATGCCGTGGAAGTCGTCGCGCTGATATGGCAGCAACTTCGCGAGGGCGGCTTCACGCGCTTCGAGCGTGTCGGCGAGGATCATCTCGCGCATCGCGTCGATGCGGTCGCCTTCGAAGAACATGTGTTCCGTGCGGGTGAGGCCGATGCCCACCGCGCCGAACGCGATGGCCTGCGCGGTCTGCTCGGGCGTATCGGCGTTGGTGCGGACGCTCAGGCGCGTGGCCTTTTCGCACCACTTCATGAGCTGCACGTAGTTCTTAAACTTCTCGGTCTTCTGCGCTTCCTTGTCGTCGTTCAGCAAACCGCTGATGATCTCGGACGGAGCCGTCTTGATCTGGCCCGCATAGACGAGACCGGAGGTGCCGTCGATGGAGAGGAAGTCGCCTTCGTTGTAGGTTACGCCGTCGATGGTCGTGGTCTTGGCATCGTAATCGATGGCCACACCCGCCGCGCCGCAGACGCAAACCTTGCCCATCTGACGAGCCACGAGCGCCGCGTGCGAGGAGACACCACCGCGCGCGGTGAGAATGCCTTCCGCCGCGATCATGCCGCGCAAGTCTTCGGGTGAAGTTTCTACGCGAACGAGGAGAACCTTCTCGCCCTTCTCGGCGGCTTGCACCGCGCGATCGGCGTTGAAGTAGATCTTGCCGGTGGCAGCGCCGGGACCGGCGGGGAGACCGGTAGCGATGACCTTCGCCTTCTTCACTTCGCTCAAGTCGAAGATGGGCGCGAGCAATTGTTCGAGCTGGTCGGCCGGGTTGCGGAGAATCGCCGTTTCCCAATCAATCAACTTCTCCTTCACCATGTCCGCCGCGAACTTGAGCGCCGCCGCAGCGGTGCGCTTGCCGTTGCGCGTCTGTAGCATGAACAGCTTGCCTTCCTGCACGGTGAATTCGATGTCCTGCACGTCCTTGAAATGCTTCTCGAGGATCTTGCGGACGTTCATCAGTTCCTTGTAGCTCGCGGGCATCTGTTCCTTGAGCTTCGCCACGGGTTCGGGCGTGCGCACGCCGGCGACGACGTCTTCGCCCTGCGCGTTGATTAGGAATTCGCCGTAGAACTCGTTGGTGCCGTTCGCAGGATTGCGGGTGAACGCCACGCCGGAGCCGGAGGTTTCGCCGGTGTTACCGAACACCATTGCCTGCACGTTAACGGCAGTGCCCCACTCGGCGGGGATGTTGTATTTGCGGCGATAGACGATCGCGCGGTCGTTCATCCAGGAACCGAACACAGCGCCAGCTGCGCCGCGGAGCTGGTCCCACGGGCTGTTCGGGAAATCCTTGCCGGTGCGTTCCTTGACGAGCGCCTTGAAGCGCTTGACGAGTTCCTGCTGGTCTTCGGCGGTGAGCTTCGAGTCTTCGATGTCGCCGTGATAACGCTCGTGCTTGAGTTCGTGGATGACGGTTTCGAACGGTTCGTGATCTTCGCCTTCGCGCTTCTGCACGCCGAGAACGACGTCGCCATACATCTGGATGAAGCGGCGGTAGCAGTCCCACGCGAACCGCTCATTGCCGGTCGCCTTCACAAGGGCGAGCACGGACTGGTCGTTGAGACCGAGGTTCAAGATCGTGTCCATCATGCCGGGCATGGAATCGCGCGCACCGGAACGGACGGCGACGAGCAACGGCATGCCGCTGGTCGCACCGAACTTCGTGCCCATGATTTTCTCCATGTTCGCGACGCCAGCCTCCATCTGCTTCTGGAGTTCCTTCGGATACGTCTTCTTGTGAGCGTAGTAGTAGGTGCAAACCTCGGTCGTGATCGTGAAACCGGGAGGCACCGGGAGACCGATGCGAGTCATTTCCGCGAGATTCGCGCCTTTACCGCCGAGCAACGGCTTCATTGAGCCATCGCCATCGGCCTTCTTGTTGCCCCACGTGTAAACGTATTTCGGAGTCTTAGCCATAGTTCGATGTTGTTGATACTGCGCTCTGCCAGCCGGACAATCCGGCAAATTGTGAGCGCCAAGCCTAACAATCAAAGCCTCAGAGTCAATCGGGCACATGCGCTACAACGCAAATAGCAGCCCAACCCATATTCGCCATGAATCCATCTCGGTCCCAGTAACAGAACATATCTGAATATCCGGATTTGATGATTTGACATTTTGCGCGACCTCCATTTTAATCCCGCTAACTTGGCCATTGGGCCGTTTGCAACATGTCGAACACACCTGCAACTCCGGAACATCCGCTTCGAAGACTGCTGCGCGAGCGTATCGTCATCATCGACGGCGCTATGGGCACGACCATCCGCACCTACGGGCTCGGCGAGAAGGAGATTCGCGGTGAGCGCTTTGCCGATTCCAAGAAGGACCTGAAGAATAACGGCGATCTTTACTCGCTCACGCAAGCGGCGACGATTTGCGACATTCACCGGCGCTTTCTGGAAGCCGGCGCGGACATCATCGAGACCAACACCTTCTCCGCCACGAGCATCGGCCAGAGCGAGTTTTTCGTGGACGACCCGCGCGAACACGGCGGCCGTAAAGACCCGGCGTTTTATCAAACGGTCATCGAAAATAAGTTCCTGAACGATCTCGCATGGGAAATCAACGAGCAATCCGCCAAACAATGCCGCGAGTGGTGCGACCGCATCGCGAATAAAACTGGACGTCCGCGCTTCGTCGCCGGCGCAGTCGGACCGCTGACGGTTTCGCTGTCAAATTCGCCTGATGCGGATGACGCCGGTTTTCGAGTCTGCACATTTGATCAGGTCAAGGCGGCTTATGTGAACCAAGTCCGCGCGCTCATCGCCGGTGGCTCGGATATCTTGCTCGTCGAAACAATTTTCGATTCGCTCAACGCCAAAGCGGCGCTCGTGGCCATTCAGGAAGTTTTCGCGGCAGACAAAAAAATTCTCCCCATCATGATCTCTGCCGCCGTCGGTCGCGGGGGCGAAACAATGATTTCCGCACAGACGGTAGAGGCGTATTGGAACGCGATGAAGCACGTGAACCCGATCGCGATAGGACTCAACTGTTCCCTCGGGCCAGATCTCATGCGTCCGTTTCTCGCGGAACTCGCGGAGAAATCCAACACAGCCATCTCGTGCTATCCGAACGCGGGTCTGCCGAATCCGCTCTCGCCGACGGGCTTTGATTTGAAGCCGGAAGACATGGGCAATTTCCTCGGCGACTTCGCGAACAGCGGCCTAGTGAACATCGCCGGCGGTTGCTGCGGCAACACGCCCGAACACATCGCGGCGATCGCAAAAGCGCTCGAAGGCAAACCGCCGCGCCAGCCAAAAGCGGAAGCCAAGTTCTCCACCGGCGCGGCGATTCCGCTGCGGCTCTCCGGCTCGCAGCCGTTCACGCAGCAAATCGGGCAGTTCATCATGATCGGCGAGCGCACGAACGTCGCGGGTTCGCCGAAGTTCGCCAAGCTCATCAAGGAAAACAAATACGAGGAAGCCGTGGCCGTCGCGCGCCAGCAGGTCGAGAACGGCGCGAACATCATCGACATCTGTATGGACGAAGGGATGATTGACGGCGTCGCCGCGATGTCGCGCTTTTTGCTGCTCCTCGCGAGCGAGCCCGAGGTCGCCAAAGTCCCGTTTATGGTGGACTCGTCGAAGTTTGAAGTCATTGAAGCCGGCCTGAAATGTCTCCAAGGCAAAGGCATCGCGAACTCCATTTCGCTCAAAGAAGGCGAAGCGAAATTCCGCGAACACGCCAAAACCGTTTTGAAATACGGCGCGGCGGTCGTCGTGATGGCGTTCGATGAACAAGGCCAGGCGGCGACGCTCGCGGACAAGATTCGCATCTGCGACCGCGCCTACAAGATTCTCGTGGACGAAGTCGGTTTTCCGCCCGAGGACATCATTTTCGATCCAAATATCCTCACCGTCGGCACGGGCATCGAGGAGCACAACAATTACGCCGTGGATTTCATCGAAGCCACGCGCTGGATCAAAAACAATTTGCCGCACGCAAAAGTCAGCGGCGGCCTGTCGAATGTCTCGTTCAGCTTCCGCGGCAACAATCCGGTGCGCGAAGCCATGCACAGCGCGTTCCTGTTCCACGCCATCAAGGCCGGCATGGACATGGCCATCGTGAACGCCGGGATGCTGGAAGTTTACGAAGAGATCGAGCCGGAGTTGAAGGAACTCGTCGAAGACGTGTTGCTGAATCGCCGTCCGGACGCGACCGAACGCCTCGTAAACTTCGGCGAAAAACTCAAGGCCGCCAGCGCGGGCACGACCGTCGCCGACAAAAAGATCGAGGAAGAATGGCGCAAGGGCACGGTCGAGGAACGCCTGTCGCACTCGCTCGTAAAGGGCATTGATCTCTACATCGACGCGGACACCGAAGAAGCGTTGAAGAAATACGGCAAGCCACTCACGGTCATCGAAGGCCCGTTAATGGCGGGCATGAGCGTCGTCGGCGATCTGTTTGGCGCGGGCAAAATGTTTTTGCCGCAAGTCGTGAAATCGGCGCGCGTGATGAAGAAATCCGTCGCGTATCTGCAACCGTTCATGGAAGCCGAGAAAGCCGAGATGGCGGCGCGCGGCGAAGCCGTGAAGACACAGGGCAAAATCGTTTTGGCCACCGTCAAAGGTGACGTTCACGACATCGGCAAAAATATCGTCGGTGTGGTGCTCGCCTGCAACAACTACGAGGTCATTGATCTCGGCGTGATGGTGCAGTGCGAAAAGATTTTAGAAGCGGCGAAACGCGAAAACGCCGACCTCATCGGATTGAGCGGCCTCATCACGCCGTCGCTCGACGAGATGACGCACGTCGCGAAGGAAATGGAGCGCACGGGCTTCAAACTGCCGCTGCTCGTCGGCGGCGCGACAACCAGCAAGGCGCACACGGCCATCAAGATCGCGCCTCATTACAGCGAGCCGGTCGTCCATGTGCTCGACGCCAGTCGCGCCGTGCCCGTCGCGACGAGTCTATTGAGTAAGGAAGGCAAAGCCGCCTTCGTGAAACAGCATCGCGAAGAATACGAAAAGCTCCGCGCATCCCACGGTCAACGCGCGGAGAAGTTGCTGTCGCTCGAAGCCGCCCGCGCCAATGCGCCAAAGCTGAAATATGACGGCGTGCCCAAACCTGAGTTCACCGGCGTGCGCACGCTTTCATCCGGCACCTTCAATCCCGGCAAGTGCGACTGCGGTTTGTCGCACGGACATGCGGGAGCGTTCGGCGTTTCCATCGAAGATCTCGTGCCGTTCATTGACTGGACCCCCTTCTTCCACACGTGGGAACTGCGCGGCGTGTATCCCAAGATTCTCACGCACGAAAAGCACGGCGAGGAAGCGACCAAGCTGTTCGCTGACGCGCAGAAGATGCTCGCGGAATTTGTCGCGAACAAGTCACTGAAACTACAGGCGGTTTACGGACTGTTCCCCGCGAACGCCGTCGGCGACGACGTGGAAGTTTACACCAACGGTTCCCGCAAACATCTGCGGACGAAGTTTCATTTCCTACGCCAGCAGATCGAAAAAGGTGACGGCACACCAAATTGGTGTCTTGCAGATTTCATTGCGCCCAAGGCCACCGCGCAGGCGGATCACATCGGCGCGTTCGCCGTCACGAGCGGTCATGGGCTGAAGGAAATCGTCGAAAAGTTCAAAGCCGCGCACGACGACTACAACGCCATTCTCGCCGAAGCGATTGCGGATCGGTTGGCGGAAGCGTTCGCTGAATATCTGCACAAGCGCGTCCGCGACGAATGGGGTTTTGGCCGCGCGGAGAAATTTTCCAACGACGATTTGATCCAGGAGAAGTATCGCGGCATCCGCCCTGCGCCTGGCTACCCCGCGTGCCCGGACCACACCGAGAAAGCCATTCTCTGGGACTTGCTCGACGCCGAACAGCACACCGGCATCAAGCTCACCGAAAGCTTCGCCATGTATCCCGGCGCGAGCGTCAGCGGCCTCTACTTCGCGCACCCGGAATCGAAATACTTCGCCGTCGGCAAACTCGGCAAGGACCAGATTGAAGACCACGCGAAGCGGAAGAATATTTCAGCCACTGAAGACGAGCGTTGGCTCGGACCGTGGTTGAATTACTCCGCCTGACGGAACGCCCTTTCCTCACTCTGGACTTTCGCCACATTCAGCGGAACATGTTGTCATGTTCATGCAATGGAATGTTGCTCTGCTGAGCGCGATAGTGAGCCTGACAGGTTGCAAAAACCTGCCCGTTGACAGCCACAAGCAATACAGCCATTTCATCGGCTTGACGGATTTCACGACCTTCGCACACACCGAGAATGAGCTGGGCGAAACCGTGTGGCTCTCGCCCGAGATCAAAGCACGCGCACCGTGGAACCAGCTTGTGCTCTCATGGAATGTTAGCGCTCCACCCGGAACTTTCCTCAAGGTCGAGGCCTGCGCGCTTTCGACAAATCACGCCACTAAATTCTTTTCCCTCGGCACATGGTCACCTGACGACGTGACTCCCCGCTCCAGCGTGACCAACCAAGCCGACGCGGACGGCGATGTCCGCGCCGACACCCTCGCGATCATCCAGCCGGCAGACGCTGTTCAAATCCGCCTCACGTTTGGTGGAACAAACACCGCTGCGATTGATCTGAAATTCCTCGGCATCTCCTTTTGCAACACACTCGTAAAGCCCACCGCCCTGCCACCGAATCGCGCCGCGTGGGGCAAGGAGCTGCCGGTGATCGAGCGCTCGCAACAATCCTATCCCGGCGGCAACGGCTGGTGCAGCCCGACCTCGCTTTCGATGGTGCTCAACTATTGGGCGACGAAGGAAGCGAAGCCGGAGTGGAATGTCGACGCACCGGAAGTCGCGGCCGGCGTGAGCGACCACGGTTTCAAATTCCTCACTGGCAACTGGACGTTCAACACGGCTTGCGCGGGCACGCTGCCTGGCTTGCGCGCCTACGTGACGCGCTTCAGCGACCTCTCGGAGATCGAGGATTTTATCGCGGCAGGAATTCCCGTGATCATTTCCGCGCGCTACGACTTGTTGCAAGACGGACGCGCCGATGATTTCAGCGGACACCTGACGGTGTGCCGTGGTTTTACCAAGGACGGCGACCTCATCATCAACGACCCGTGGACGGACTTGAAGGTGGAGAGCGTTCGCCACATCTACAAACGCGAGAATGTCCGCCGTGCCTGGGCAACGTCGCGCAATACGGTTTACCTCGTCGTTCCTACAGGGCATAAGATTCCTCAAAATTATCTAGGACACTGGTAAGTGCTTCTGGTTTCACTCAGTAATTTTTCCCATTGCGTGCCAAAAAACGCGCAGCAAAAGTATCTGCATTCAGAAGTTCCGGTGCTCGGTTGCAGGAGTCGTTGGGTCTTCGTCCGTGCCTGAAAAACACATAATCATGAAAAACATCCGTATTCTGTCACTACTCAGCCTCTTGGCCATTTGTCAGCAAAACATCAAGGCGACTGACATCGTCTGGACCAACACTACTGGAGGAAACTGGAACGTTGCCGCCAACTGGTCACCCAATACTGTCCCAGGCGCGACCGACTCGGCGATCATCACCAACTCCGGCACATACACCGTCACCATCAACGCGGCCAGCACCGTGACCAACCTCACGCTCGGAGGCATCAGCGGCACACAAACGCTGGCGAACGCGAGTTTCGTCCTCACATTGAACGATGCGAGCTTCGTCGGGACAAATGGCGTATTCGCAATGGATGCTGGTGCAACTCTGACAGGCAACGGCAACTTGACGGTGCAGGGCATTCTGAATTGGACCGGCGGCACCATGAGCGGCTCCGGCCGCACCATCGTCACCAACGGCGCCACCCTCAACATCGCCGGCTTCAGCTACGGCAAGACCCTCCATCGTTCCCTCGACCTCTTCGGCAACGGCTCTGTTAGTGCCCCAAGCGTTATCGCCGGCAACGGCGTGTTCTTCAACGTCTTCGGCAGCGCCACTCTCGACTTCACCGCTGACTACG
>JBEGQI010000191.1:0-6319 GCA_041181065.1 Verrucomicrobiota bacterium
CCCGTCAACCTTCGCCCCATCGAAAGCTGGCAGCTGCCCCACCACGGCCGTCGGAATGAGAACCCTTTCTGCGCCATGATGGCCGAGCGCAGCCGCACCTGCGCTGCCTGCCTGCAGGCACAACAGCAGCTGGCGGATGCCGCGCAATCCTGCCCCGCCTCCGTCACCTGTTCGTTTGGGCTGTGTGACTCGGCCGTGCCGGTGCGCACGGGAGACAAGACGATCGGCTACCTCCAGACCGGCCAGGTCTTCCGCCGCAAGCCCACCGAGGCCCAGTTCGAGCGCGCCGCCAAGTTGGCCGCCGACGCCGGCGTTCTCCAGTCCCGAGATGAACTGCGGGCCGCCTACTTCAACACCCCGGTGCTCCCGCCCAAGCGCCATGAAGCCGCGCTGAATCTGCTCAACACGTTCGCGGACCACCTTGGCTTGGTCAGCAACCAGATCATGGTTCGCGCAGCCAACGCCGAACCGCCCATGATCACGCGCGCCAAGCAGTTCATCGAGGAGCATCACAAGGAAGACCTGTCGCTCGGCACGGTTGCCAAGGCGGTGAACACCAGCACGTTTTACTTCTGCAAGATGTTCAAGAAGGCCACGGGCATCAACTTCACCGACTACCTTTCGCGCGTCCGCATCGAGAAGTCGAAGAACCTGCTGCTCAACCCGAACCTGCGCGTCAGCGAGATCGCGTTCGAGGTCGGCTTCCAGTCGCTCACGCACTTCAACCGCGTGTTCAAGCGCATCCTTGGCCAGTCCCCGACCGATTACCGCGCCAAGGTGCTCGGCATCTGACGGCCATTCCTTTTTCTGTCCGCGCCAAAATAGGGAGAGTCTTCGCCAAACCCGGCAAAGCGCGAAAGGCTCCTTTTGCTAGTGTGTTCCCAGCGGCCGGAACTGCGCCGACAAATTTCCCGCATCCAGGGAGTTTTCAAAGTAGGAACCGGCGCGGCCTTTCCAGGCGCCGTTAGTGGAATGACTTTGACGACCATGCAAAAAGCCAACGCATCAGCCAAACCCGCTCCCGAAGCGAAGGACTTCGAAGCGCTCTTCACGCCGAAGAACATCGCGGTCATCGGGGCGACGGAAACCCCCGGCGCCGTCGGGCGCACCGTGGTGGAGAACCTCCAGAAGATCAAATTCGCCGGCGGCGTGTTTCCGGTTAATCCAAAACGCCCCAGTATTCTCGGCCTCAAGGCGTATCCGAACATCAACGCCGTGCCGGAGAAATGCGATCTCGCGGTTATCATCACGCCGGCCACTACTGTGGCCAACGTGGTGCGCGAATGCGGCAACGCCGGTGTGAAGGCCTGCATCATCATCTCTGCCGGCTTCAAGGAAACCAGCGCCGCCGGACTTGAATTGGAGAAGCAAGTCGTGCAGGCCGCGCGCGAAAGCGGCATCCGTTTCATCGGGCCGAATTGCCTCGGTGTCGTGAATCTCCACTCGAATCTCAACGCGAGCTTTGCGCCGTCTTGGCCGCCCGCGGGCAAGATTTCCGTCATCTCGCAATCCGGCGCGCTGTGCGTTGGTATCCTCGACTGGGCGGCGAGCGTGAAGCTAGGTCTCAGCAAGGTGGTCAGCTTCGGCAACAAGGCCGACCTGAACGAAGTCGATTTCCTCAAAGCCTTTCAAATCGACCCCGACACGAACGTCGTCGCGGCATATCTCGAAAGCATCACCGAAGGCGATGCGTTCATGGACATCGCCGAAGACATCGCAAAGGTGAAGCCCGTCGTCGTGCTGAAGGTCGGCGTCACCGCCGCCGGCGCGAAGGCGGCGTCCTCCCACACGGGCAGCTTGGCCGGCGCGGACATGGCGTATTGGGCCGCGTTCAAGCGCAGCGGCGTGATTCGTGCGGAAAACTTTGAAGCGCTCTTCGATTACGCGCTGGCATTCGCCACGCAGCCGTTGCCGCAGGGTGAACGCGTTGCGATCCTCACCAACGCCGGCGGGCCTGGCATCATGGCCGCCGACGCCGCAGAAACGCTCGGCCTGCGCATGACGCCGCCCACGCCGGAGTCGCAGGCGAAGATGCGTTCGTTCCTTCCCGCTTCCGCTGCGGTCGGCAATCCCATCGACGTCATCGGCGACGCCGAGCCCGATCGCTACATCAATTCCATCGCGGTGTTGCAGGATGACCCGAACGTGGACGCCATCGTCGTCGTGGTGACGCCGCAGAACATGACGAAGCCGCTCGAACTCGCCCAACGCTTGCACGCGACGCACAACAAGAAGAAGCCCCTGCTCTGCGCATTCATGGGTGGCAATGAAGTCATCCCCGCCCGCGAATACCTGATGAAGGTCGGCATTCCAAGCTACCCGTCGCCGGATCGCGCCGTTGCGGCGCTCAAGGCAATGACCGATTACGCCTCGTGGCGCCGTCGGCCCGCGCGCATGGTGACGCGCTTTAGCGTCAATCGTCGCCGCGTCGACCGCGTCATCCAATGGCAGGCCCGCGCGGGCGTGACGCAAGTGGGCGAAGTGGAGGCGAAGGAAATCCTCCGCGCTTACGATTTCAAGGTGCTCGATAGTCATCTCGCCGTGACCGCTGATGAAGCCGTGGCCGCCGCCGAGCGCATCGGTTATCCGGTCGTGCTCAAGATCAGTTCGCCCGACATCATCCACAAATCAGATTTTGGTGGCGTGCGCATCAACCTCGCCAACGCCGAGCAGGTCCGCGACGCGTTCGAGTTGATGATGCTCCGCATCCAGCGGCGCGCGCCCAACGCTTACATCCGCGGCGGGTTCATCGAGAAGATGGGCACCCGCGGCCGTGAGGTGATTCTCGGCATGACACGCGACCCGCAATTCGGCCCGATGCTCATGTTCGGCCTCGGTGGCATCTTCGTCGAGGTGATGAAAGACGTGACGTTCTACCTCGCGCCGATCACGCAGGACGAAGCGATGCAGATGCTCAAGGGCACGCGTAGTTACGCGCTGCTCAAGGGCGCGCGCGGTCAGGCGCCGGTGGACTTGGAAGCCATCGCCAGTGCGCTGCAACGCATCAGCCAGCTCGCAACAGATTATCCGCAGATCGCGGAACTCGACATCAACCCCATGATCGTCGGCGAAGTCGGCACCGAGCCGTATGTCGCCGATGCCCGCATGACGCTCTCAACCCCTTCACGCTGACATGAACCAGGAAAAACCCAGTTTCGATCCGTTTTGGAAAGAGAAGTATGCCGCGACCATCACCACGTCGCCGCAAGCCGTCGCCAAGCTCAAGCCCGGCCAGCGCGTCTTCATCGGCACCGGCGTGGCCGAGCCGCTCGAACTCGTCCGCGCGTTGACGAAGCGCGCCTACGATTTGCCCGACACGGAAATCGTCCACCTGCTCACCTTTGGCGAAGCGCCCTACGCGCACAAGGAACTCGCGCAATACTTCCGCGTGAACAGTTTCTTCATCGGCGAGAACGTCCGCGGCATCATCCAAGAGGGCTTGGGCGATTACACGCCCGTCCATCTTTCGGATATTCCGCGCCTCTTTGACTCCGGCCAGTTGCCGCTCGACGTGGCGATGATCCAAGTCACGCCGCCCGACGAGCGCGGCATGTGCAGCCTTGGCGTCTCCGTGGACATCGTGAAGAGCGCGGCGGAAAACGCCTCGCTCGTCATCGCGCAGGTGAATCCCAACATGCCCCGCACGCACGGCGACTCCTCGTTGCACATCCACGAGATCGACGTCCTCGTGCCCGTGGACGAACCGATCCTCGAAGTCCACGAAGGGCCGGAGGATGAAGAAACCCGCCACATCGCCGAGCATCTTGCGTCATTGATCGAGGACGGCTCCACGATTGAAGTCGGCATCGGCAAGATTCCGCAGGCGCTGCTGCGCTTCCTGAAGTCCAAGAAGGATCTCGGCATCCACACCGAGATGATCACCGACGGCATCATCGAGCTGGTGCAATCCGGTGCGGTCAACGGCAGCCGCAAGAAGCTCGACAAGGGCAAGGTTGTCACCAGCTTCTGCCTCGGCACGAAGAAGCTCTACGACTTCGTGCATGACAATCCGGCGTTCGCGTTCCATCCCACGGAATACGTCAACGACCCGCACATCATCAGCCAGCAGACCAAGATGGTCGCCATCAACACCGCGCTCGAGATCGATCTCACCGGCCAGGTCTGCGCCGATTCGCTCGGCAACAAATTCTTCTCCGGCGTCGGCGGACAGGTGGATTTCAACCGCGGCGCTGCGAAGTCCAAGGGCGGTCGCGCCATCATCGCCCTGCCTTCCACCGCGCAAGGCGGCACGATTTCCCGCATCGTCATGAACCTCAGTCCCGGCGCGGGCGTCGTGACCACGCGCGCCGGCATCAACTACGTCGTGACCGAATACGGCGTGGCCTATCTGCACGGCAAGAGCATCCAGGAACGCGCCATGGCGCTCATCTGCGTGGCGCATCCCAAATTCCGCAGCCAGCTCCTGCGCGAAGCCATCGAGGCGAAATACCTCGGGGCCGAACTCGCCGACAAGGAAGGCAAACTCCTCGTCGGACCGAAGGAATCGCGCACCACGCATCTCCTCCACGACGGCACGCAGATCATCTATCGCCCCATCCATCCCACGGACGAACCGCGCATGCGCGACCTGTTCTACAAGCTCAGCGATGCGTCGCGTTACTACCGGTTCATGGGCCACCTGAAACGCGTGCCCCGCAGCCAGATCGACGACTTCGTTTACATCGACCACCGCAGCGAAGTCTGCGTCGTCGGCGTGCTGCCCTCCGCCTCGGGCGAAGAGATCATCGCCGTGGGCAACTACTACCTCGACCCGAAGACGAACAAGGCCGAAGTCGCCTTCACCGTGGCCGACGCCTGGCAACGCCGCGGCATCGGGAGCTTCATGCTGAAACACCTCACGCGCATGGCCCGCCGGAACGGCATCAGCGGCTTCACCGCCGAAGTGCTCGCGGAAAACAAAGGCATGCAAACCGTCTTCAATCGCAGCGGGCTCAAAGTGAAGAGCCAGTATCGCGGCGACGTCTTCAGCTACGAGATGGACTTCGAATGATTTGCCGGTGGTTCCGGCAAGGTAGGAATGGTTGGTTGGTTGGAGGGGCGCGGCGTCAGTCGCGCCCCATTTTATTTCAACTTTGCCTTCTGACGATTTCCGTGCGTGCCATACACTACGAATAATTCATCGCCATGCTGACGGATGGATTTCAATTCGAGTTGTGCGGCGCAACCGAGTTTGGGAAAGCCAAGACCGTCGGCGATAGTTGGTGATTTTTGGCCGCCGATAATGCGCGGACAAAGGGTGAGGTGGAGTTCATCCACGAGTCCGGCGCGGAACATCGCGTCGTTCAACTCGCCGCCACCCTCGCACACCAGTCGCGTCACTTTCCATTCGCGATGCAGCCAGGCAAGCGCGGCGCCGAGATTGAGGTTTGTTTTGCCGAACACTTTCACTTCATGAGCAACGGCGCGTAGTGCTTTTAACTGGCGCGCGTTCGCCGTGGCCGTGGTCAGGACAATGACGGGGGAAAACCGTCTCTTGAAAATATGGGCGTTGGGATCAAGTGATCCGGAACCGGTGACGACGATTCGGAGGTTATATTCATCAAGGCCGTGTCGAAGCCTGAGCTTGCGAAACTTTGTGTTGCCGGGGCCGAGGATGATCTTGTTCAGGTCGACGGTGCGAGCGCCACACATCACGGCGTTCGCAGTGCTGCGGAGCGCAAGCAGGTTGTCATGATCGTGTTCGCTGCTGAAATGTGATACGGCACGATTGGTTGTTGCGATCTTTCCGTCCGCAGTCATGGACATGTTGATGAGAACAAACGGACGCTTCATAAAATCAACATCGCATCGCCGTAGCTGAAGAAACGGTAGCGTTCGCGCACGGCTTCGGCGTAGGCGTGAAGCGCGATTTCACGTCCGCGTAATTCTCCAGGGGAAGCAAAGGCGCTCACCAGCATCAATAAAGTAGAGCGGGGGAGATGGAAATTGGTCAGCAGTGCATCAACCATTTGAAACTTGTGCGGCGGGTGGATGAAAATACTAGTGCGACTTGGTGCAGGAATAAGGTTTCCATCGTTCATTTGCGCGCAGGATTCCAACACACGCATGCTGGTTGTGCCAACGGCAATGACGCGGCGACGCTCACGTTTCGCTTTGTTTACAGCGATTGCCGTGGCTTCGCTCACTTCGAAGCGTTCTTCGTGCATGACGTGTTCCGCGAGTGAGTCGGCCTTGACCGGTGCGAAAGTTCCAAGCCCGATGTGAAGGGTAACAAAGCAAATCTCGATGCCCCGTGCCCGAATTTCATCAAGCAATTGCGGCGTGAAATGCAATCCGGCGGTCGGCGCAGCGACAGAGC
>JBEGQI010000192.1:0-5531 GCA_041181065.1 Verrucomicrobiota bacterium
CGTCGCAGGAGTGCATAACTACCGCACCGGCCGGAATATCTACGCCGTGGTGAACGACGAAAGCAACCCGATGCGCTTGCGTGTTCTGTTGCCGTCCGTCGAGGTCGCGCCCGATGCAGAATTGCCCGTAGCCGTTGGCGAACTTCCCTGCCGCCCAGAGCCAGCAACCATCAACGGGCGTGTATTTCGAGCGGAATCGTGCAATAATCCGAGGCGACAGTTCCCGCCTCGACAACCCCGCACGGTGCCCCTCGCGCACGGTGCAATAACATGTAATATCAGACTCGGCGCGTTTGGCCAGCATTTGTCAATACCGTCTGTTAATGGTTTGTGGAAACGTGCGTCTTACGCAGCGTCTACGTCGCCAAGGCTCTCGACGGGCACCTTGAGATGCCTGGCGATCTTGATCGGGAGGCGCAAACTGGCCACCTTCTCGCCGCGACGAACCTTGGTGATCCACGAGCGGTCGCAGCCCACGGAATCGGCCACGGATTGGTCGGTCAGGGCCAGCGCCTTCATGGCCTCGGCAACCGTCTTGTATTTCGGTGTGATGTGCGTCGTGCGTCCCATGAAGGGCATACTAGTGCCCCACGCGAACGGTGTCAAGGGTTTTTTGTGCGCCTAGCGAACGGTGCGGAAAACGCACGAAACCAGAGGCGGGTTGCGGTATTCTCCCTAGGACAAACTGTGAAAGTCTCGCTTCAGGAACGGGTACGGCACCGGCTCAAACAACTCACCGACGATGGCCGTGTGCCCCAGGAACGCTTAGGAAAGTTTGTCGGCCTCTCCCGCTCGTATATGGGGCGCATCCTCAATGCCGATGCCGCGATCAGCCTGGAGCTGATTGAGAAATGCTGCGAGTTTTTCCAGATCACGGCGGCGGAACTGGTCGTCGAGCCCGGCTCACTGATTCAGCCCATCACACCCATCGAGGCCAGCGTCCTCGATCGCTTCCGCAAGATGACGGAGCTAGAGCGCCATAGCTGGATGATTATTATGGACGGGCGGAACGCGGGGCCCGTTCAGAACCGCCGCGCCCGCATCGGCCATAAAGAACTTACTGAAGAACAGCAGCTCGTGGTCGATCTGTATGCCCGGTCGAACGAGCAGGCGCGGAGCGGGATTTTGAAGGTCTTACGCGGCGCCGCTTCGGCCGCGAAGCGGGTGCAGGGAACGACCGAATAATCTCTAGCAGGCCGTGCTGCACGTCTGCCGGTAACGCGAACCACTTGCGGTTATCTTCGGCTTGCTGCGGCGTGAAAAACACCCAAGGCACAACGATCTCCAGTTCCGCTGATCTCGCGGATGTCAGAAGGTAGCAGGGGGGCTAGCCTGTGTTTCAGGGAGCGCAGTTCGGAGCGACGACCATCCGTCATCGATCCGAAAACACGCTTTATAGCAACGGTCGAGCTATCGCGCAACCCTTTAGTTACAGAGAGTTACAGATCGCTCTGACAGATGAGTTCAGGTGAGAGGATTTGAAAGTTTGGCCGTCTATATGATCTGATGGGCGCTGATCTTTATGACCCAGATCGAAGCTGATTCAGGAGTGAGAATGCGCCTGTATATCGCCTGTGCCATGATCGGGGCCACGATCGCCTGCTCATCGAGCACCCCCACCGCCCCCACCGCTCCGGCGCCTGTGGTCAATCAGCCGCCCCCGGTCGTGAGCAGCCCGCCGGTTGTCGTCACGCCGCCGAGCACGCCGACAGCGCCCGCGCCTGATCCTCTGTTGAGCGATCCACGTTTCTCCTTGAGCTTCTATCGGCAGTTTGTGCTGAATGGCTATGAGTCGCCCACTGCCTTGCAGCCACTCAAGCGACAGGTGCAAGCACCGTTTATCTACCTCTACACAATAGACAACGCAGGCGCACCGATTGACGCGGACACGCTGGAGAGCACCGCCGCGGCCTTGATCAACGTCGCCGGATCACTGACGGGACGGTTTGGCCTGGAAGGGCTCGCGCGCGGCACGGATGGCACCACGACACGCACCAATCAGATCACGGTGTTTTGGGCAGCAGTGGTGGACCCGCTCGCGTGTGGCCGGGCGCCTGTCGGGGGGAAGTCCATCACGCTCTACCCGAAGACGCCGAACTGCGGGTGTGGACGCTCCGCGATCCGGCCGATGACCGTTAAACACGAACTAGGCCATGCGCTCGGGTTCTACCACACTGGGGATGCCCACGACTTAATGAGCGGACTCTCGGTGGCTGGATGTGATGCGAACCCGTCCGAGCGAGAGCGGTTCCACGCGATGATTGCGTATGGTCAACCCCTCGGCTCGCTTGATCCCAAGTAAGGAGTAGAATGGGCGACATGGAACTTAAGACGTTCACCATGATCCAACTCGCGGATGTTCACCCGCGAAATCCGGTGACGAACGAGTTGATTCCGGCGTATCTTCAATGGTTCGCCGTCACCGATGACATGAGCGGCGACACGATCGACCCGACAAAATTACAGCCCCGCGCCGATCTGCACCACGGACTCACAGAGCCGATCCCGATGTCACGCATCGTGAGAACCGATGCCGATGGACTACTTCTCAGCCTTGGCATGGAACCATCAACAGTCGTCCGCTGCGGTCCCAAGTAAGGGCCGGGGCCACCAGCCTCGCAGACCGGGGCAGCCTGCGCTCCCGACGACCAGCGCCCCGGCGCCCTACTTAGAACTTCTTGGTCAACTCTGCGCCCGCTTCGATCTTCGGCTTCGGCGTGTGTGTGCTCACCGTGGCATCCTCCCACCAGGCACGCGCGTAGGCTGTGAGGCCATAGCCATTGGAGAGCTTCCGGTCGTAGGTCAAGCCTCCACTAATCCGCTTGCCGTCATAGCGCCCGCCCACGGTGAAGGATGACGGCTTCTCGGCCTTCACCGCATCGATCGCGGCTTGGTGGGCTTGCTCGCTTAAGGTCTTAGGCATGGTAAAATCATCTCGCTCGTACCGATTTGCGGTCGTCGGTAAGCCATCGGCCATGAGGTGAGACTCCTCTTCGAGCAAAATGGCCGCGCGTTTTTTAAGGGTGTGACCCCATGATCTCTCGCCGCTCGTTTCTCTCCGCGCTCTGTGCGTTGCCGGTCGTCGAACGGTTCATGCCGAAGCAAGCTGCGATTGTTCCGATTACGCTCTGCGAATCGCAAAGCTGCGAGATTGCCACCGTCAATCCGTGGTCAGACATCGAGGATGTATATGACGCGGAGCGCCGCATGAACTACTACCGATCAAGGCAAATGGAACTGATTAACATGGTTCCGCGTGCGCCCTATGTCTACAAAGGCGACTAAACGCCATCCTTCGCGCTCTCATCAGGCGTAATCCGTTTCCGCGCGAAGCCTCCAAACACTCGCACCGCGCGATAGATCAATTTGCGCGTCAACCACGACACGCCCAGCACTTCCATCGCCTCTAGTAACACCTGATCGCAGACCTTGCGATCCAGATGCGGGCAGCATCGGTAGAGGTAATCGTGGATGACGGCTGCCTTCCCGTATTTACCAGTCGGCGGCAAGAGATTCCATAAGCCGCGCGGAATCGACGCGAAGTCCGTCAGGAATCCAGCGGGAACATGGATGCATCCCAACTGTGCAATGTCCGTCAGGTAATCAAACCCAGCGAGCAGCCGGTAGTTGCGGCCATCAAGGAATTCGATCAACAGGGGCGTGGTGAAGCTGCTCATAACGGCGGCAACCCGAGAATCGCGCGCCACTCGTTGCGCGTGCGTTTGATGATCGCGTTGGTGTCCGGCGTCTGCCCCTTCGCGTAGGACTCAAGAATCTGAAAGATCGGCCTCGAGAACCACACGCTGGAGCCGTCATTCAACGCCTGCCCCGCTAGCGCCATATCAGCCTGAAGCGGGACGCCGATCTGCATGCGAAAAAAGGAATCACCGCCGATCGCCTCATAGCTCGGCATCACGGGCGGCTGCGGTACTGGTGTCGTGCCATCCCCCACCAGCGGCGGATTCTGCGGACGCCAATACTGTTGCGGGATCGCGTTCCACACCGGGATACCAGGCATGCCGATCGGATCAGGCGAGTCGTTGCCTTGCGCGACGGTATCGAACTGCAAGCCGTCGCACCACAGCGCATCGTGCGACACGCCCGTGATCGTGTAGTCCTTGCCGTCGAGTCCCTTCATCACACGCGGCTGGAATCCGGGCGGCACGTATTGGCCTTCACCCGAAGTCTTGCAGACGTGATACGCCTGATGGCCTTGTGCGCGCAACGCCGCGATCACCTTCACGACGAACTGGTAGCAGCTCGCCGCGACGTTTTGCTGGAGCAACGCGGGGAACTGCTGATCGACTTGACGAACAATATTCAGGCTCATTTTTCCCTCAAGCAGCGTTCCCGTGCGTCGTTAGACTTGGCGTCGTTGACGCACATCGTTTGCAGCACGTAGAGCACCTTTTCGGTGCTCATATAGGTGCGGCCCATCGAGTCTTCAGTCCGCGCCGCGTGTTGATTCATTTCGGTATGTTGTGACTCAATCGCCCGTAGGCGCACATTGAAATCTCCCGTGAGCCACCACAGAAGAAAAGCAATCAGCACACTAGGTGCCCCGAATTTCGCAGCGGCTTGAAACCACTCCCTCATCGTCATCCTCTATCCGCCGTCTCCCGATCCGCCGATAGAGTGCGGTGGGCACAGGCAAGTCCGTTTGTCTGTGTCAAGGGCTGCGCTCGCTGGTCACACAGGGGCGCGGCCCGCTTCGTCTTACGTCAGGCCCATTGGCCTGTGAGCATCTGTTCGGCTAACCGTGTCGCGCGGGCGCCGACTTGCCCGCTCCACGCACTCGCCAGCATTTCACTCGCCGCCTGCTCGTAGTCCTGATGCACGAGCGCCGAAAACATCCGCTTGAAGCCCTGCAACTTCACGGGCCCCATGTTCAGGCACATGTTGATCAACACCGCCTGCCGCACGGGCGACAGATCGAGATACGCGGGCATCACCTCACACAACCGCTCGGCCGTGCGGAGATCGTTCGCCAGCAAGTACTCCGCTTCATCCTTCGAGATGCCGCCCCCGCGGGACGGATCAAGTAAGCGGCCATAGCCAATCGTCAGTAATCCGAGTGAGTCTCGATACAACACGCCGCGAAAACCCTCATCGTTCTTGACCTGTGCGCGCAGGCGTAACCGATCCGCATCGGTCACGGGAGCGCCTTGTAAATCGCCATCCATTCCGATCGCGCGGTGATCAGTTCGGCCGGCGTCGGCGGCCGTCCGAGTATCCGGCGCAAGGCCCAGCGTACGGTCGCATTGATCGCCTTCTGGCCATCCACGCCCGCTGCCGCGTCTTCATCGGCCAACTGCGCGGGCGTCGGAAACGTGAACCCGTTGATAGTGGGCTGCGCTAACGCTTGCAATGTCTCCGGCTGCACCTTCCACGTCGATCGATCGGATTCATCCCCGATCACCACCTCAGACACAGCGATACCCGCCGCCGTGATCTGCGCTTTGAGTCGTGCCGCGAGATCGATCATTGCATCACCCATCCCAGCATGCCGCTCTGCTCCGAGAACGCACCCG
>JBEGQI010000193.1:0-9076 GCA_041181065.1 Verrucomicrobiota bacterium
TCCTTGGTGATGAGAAAGGAGATCAGCATCGTGTCTACAGTGCCGGTCACGCGCCAGGAAATGGCTTTGACCAAGCTGCGGTAAGGTTTTTCAGTTGCCATAAAAAAGGTGTTGGCGGCAGGCGGCAGAACATCCGTGACTGCCGGATGCTCTTTTGTCTACCAGTTTAATAGACATTGTCAAGGCCAGCTTGCCGGAATGGCCCAAGCGGATGCCAAATAAAAAAGGCGAACGGTTACCCGTTCGCCTTTGTTGGGTTTGATTTGAATTCGCTTAGTAGCGGTAGTGCTCCGGCTTATACGGACCTTCGACCGGCACGTTGAGGTAATCGGCCTGGGCTTTGGTCAACTTGGTCAGCACGACGCCAATCTTTTCCAGGTGCAGGCGGGCGACTTCTTCGTCGAGCTTCTTCGACAGGCGATAGACGGTCTTCTCGTATTTTTCCTTATTCGCCCAGAGGTCGATCTGCGCGAGCGTCTGGTTCGTGAAGCTGTTGCTCATCACGAAGCTCGGATGGCCGGTGGCGC
Organism: Verrucomicrobiota bacterium; assembly: GCA_041181065.1. Lineage (GTDB taxonomy): Bacteria > Verrucomicrobiota > Verrucomicrobiia > Limisphaerales > DSYF01 > DSYF01. The sequence goes on from JBEGQI010000193.1 coordinate 528, forward strand.
AACCGAGGTTCACGAGGCGGCCTTCAGCAAGCATGTAGATGCTCTTGCCGCCGGGCAGCCAGTAGCGATCGTATTGCGGCTTGATGTTCTCGATGCGGAGGCCTTTGACCTTCTTCAATGCGTCCACTTGGATTTCGTTGTCGAAATGGCCGATGTTACAAACAATGGCCTGGTCCTTCATCTTGAGCATGTGCGCGGCGGTGATGATGTCGCAGTTGCCGGTGGTGGTGACGTAGATGTCGCCGACGCCGAGTGTGCTTTCGACGGTGTTCACTTCGAAACCTTCCATCGCGGCTTGCAAGGCGTTGATCGGATCAATCTCAGTGACGACCACACGTGAACCGTAGGCGCGGAGCGAATGCGCGCAGCCTTTGCCGACATCGCCGTAACCGCAGACGACAGCAACTTTGCCGGCGAGCATGACGTCGGTGGCGCGCTTGATGCCGTCCGCGAGCGATTCGCGGCAGCCGTAGAGATTGTCAAACTTCGACTTGGTGACGGAGTCGTTCACGTTGATGGCGGGCACGAGCAATTTGCCCGCTTCCTTCATCTGATAGAGGCGATGCACGCCAGTGGTCGTCTCTTCGGAAACGCCGCGCCAATCCTTGACGATCTTGGTCCAGAGGCCGGGCTTCTCTTTTGCGAGGCGGCGCAGGAGCGCTTTCACGACGGAAACTTCATGGCTGTCGCCCTTGGTTTCGTAGGCCCACTTGGAACCCTTTTCGAGTTCGTAACCTTTATGGATGAGCAAGGTCACGTCGCCGCCGTCATCAACGACGAGCTGCGGACCTTTGTCGCCGGGGAACAAAATCGCCTTGAGCGTGAGCTCCCAATATTCTTCGAGCGTTTCACCTTTCCAAGCAAACACCGGCGTGCCGGTTGCCGCGATGGCGGAGGCCGCGTGGTCTTGCGTGGAGAAAATGTTGCAGCTCGCCCAACGCACATCCGCGCCGATGGCGACGAGCGTTTCGATGAGCACGGCGGTCTGGATCGTCATGTGCAACGAACCGGTAACGCGCACGCCTTTGAGCGGTTTGGACTTCGCGTATTTTTTGCGGACAGACATCAGGCCGGGCATTTCGTGCTCGGCGATGGCGATTTCTTTGCGGCCCCATTCGGCGAGCGTGAAGTCGCGGACGATGAAGTCTTTGCCTGCCGGCGTCTGGGCGGCGAATTTGGCGAGGTTGGGCAGCGCGGCGCTGACTTCAGCGAGCACCGCAGCGGCAGTGGATTTTTTGGCTTTGGACATATCTTTAAGTTTTCAGTTTCAAGTGTTCAGTGTTCAGTTTTTGCAATTCGATCGTTGATTGAACGGATTAAGCCCTGAAGCATGGCGGAAATTTCTTTCAACTCCGCGATGAACTTATCGGCGTCCGTCTTCGAAATCATTTCAAGTTTTTGGGCGATGTATGTTTGAGTTCGCAACTCAGCCGCCGAACCTTTGGCGATGCGAAGAAAGCGGATAAAATCCAGCTTGCTGTCGCGTTCGCAGCCTTCGGCAATGTTTGACGGAATCGAGACGGCAGCTCGCTGCATTTGGTCGCGCAAAGCATATTGCTTTGACTCGCCCACCGTCTGGCAGACTTCTATGGCCAGACGACAGCCCCTTTTCCAAACTTCCAATTCCTCAAACGACTGATAGGCCATGACTCAAAAAGTGTTCAGATTAAAGTTTCAAGTGTTCAGCACGGCAGCTTCCGGCTGAACACTTGACACTGAACACTTCAAACTGCCTTCAAAAGGGCTTCGACCTTGTTGGTCGCTTCCCAGGTGAGGTCCTTGTCGCTCTTGCCGAAGTGACCGTAGTTGGTCGTCTTCGAGTAGATCGGGCGACGGAGGTTGAGTTGGTCGATGATGTCCGAGGGCTGGAAGCTGAACACCTTGTTCACGGCGCGGACGATCTTGTTGTTGGCCACGGTGTTCGTGCCGAACGTTTCGACGTGCACGCTGACCGGGTCAGGATGGCCGATGGCATAAGCGAATTGGAGTTCGCAACGCGCGGCGAGACCGGCGGCCACGATGTTCTTCGCAACCCAGCGGCCCATGTAGGCAGCGCTGCGATCCACCTTGGTCGGATCCTTGCCGGAGAAGGCGCCGCCGCCATGACGGCCCATGCCGCCGTAGGTATCAACGATGATCTTGCGGCCGGTCAAACCAGTGTCGCCTTGCGGCCCGCCGACGACGAAACGGCCCGTCGGATTGATGAGAAATTCAGTTTTCTTCGTGAGCAATTTCGCCGGAAGAACTTTCTTGATGACCTTCTCGATGCAGAACTTTTCGATCTCGGCGTGCTCGACATCCGCCGCGTGTTGCGTGGAGATGACGACGTTGGAGATGGCGACGGGCTTGTCGTTTTCATAAACGACGGAGACCTGCGACTTCGCGTCGGGGCGGAGCCACGGAGCGCCGCCGGCCTTGCGAATCTTGGTAAGTTCGCGACCGAGGCGATGCGCGAACATGACCGGCGCGGGCATCAGCTCGCGCGTTTCGTTGCACGCGTAACCAAACATCAAACCCTGGTCGCCCGCGCCTTGCTTCGCGGTCTTCTTGCCTTTGGCTTTGCGGGCATCGACGCCCTGCGCAATGTCGGGGGACTGCTGGGTCACGATGACATTGACGAACACCTTGTCGGCATGGAATACGTCGTCGTCGTTCACATAGCCGATCTCGCGGATGGCTTTGCGCGCAATGGCGACGAAGTCGAGCTTGGCCTTCGTGGTGATCTCACCGCCGACGATGGCGATGTTCGACTTCACATAGGTTTCGCAGGCGACGCGGCTCATTTTGTCCTGCGCGAGGCAGGCGTCGAGAACGGCATCAGAAATAGTATCGGCGACTTTGTCCGGATGGCCTTCGCCGACGGACTCGGATGAGAAGATGTAACGGTTGCTCATGTTGTTTTGGTCAATATTTACGGATATGCCAATGACGTATTGACGTATCTGGATGCGATGATATATCACTGACACCGTCAGTCAACCGGCAATATCATCAAAAACATGTCCTCTACGCTCAAATCGCTCCGCGCGCTCTCGGACCAGACGCGGCTTCGCATCGTCGCGCTGCTGGAGAAGGAAGAGTTGTCGGTCAATGAGTTGCAGGAGGCGACTCACCTGGGGCAGTCGCGCATCTCGACGCACTTAGGACAATTGCAGGACGCAGGCCTAGTGCAATCCCGTCGCGAGGGTAAGCGGACATTCTATCGCGTGAACCAGCATGCCGATGCCATTGCGCGAGAATTCATTCAGCTCGCCATACGCGGCGCGAAGGAAATGCCCGAGCACTCAGGCGATCAGATCAACTTGAAGCGCATCATTGCGCGCCGCCGCGAACAGGCGCAGATCTATTTCAATCAAGTGGCCGGGCGATTTGATCGCGTTTATGGCCCGGGCCGTTCATGGCAGGGCTTTGGCCATTTGCTGCTCCGTATTGTGCCGCCGCTCGTGGTGGCGGATTTGGGCGCAGGTGAAGGTCTGTTGAGCGAACTGCTGGCGCGGCGTTGCAAGAAGGTCATCGCCGTGGACAACTCGGAGAAGATCGTCGAGTTCGGGGCGAAGAAGGCGAAGAAGAACGGGCAGAAAAATCTGGAATTCCGGTTGGGTGATCTGCAGAACCCGCCCATCGAGCCTGAGAGCGTGGACTTGGTGATTCTCAGTCAGGCGTTGCATCATGCCGAAGAACCCGCAAAGGCCGTGGCCGCGGCGTTCAAATTAATCAAGCCCGGCGGGCACGTGATGATTCTTGATTTGCAGAAGCATCAATTCGAGAAGGCGCGAGAGCTGTATGGGGACCGCTGGCTGGGCTTTGCCGAGAGCGACTTGCACCGTTGGATTGAAGAAGCGGGCTTCAAGCAGATCGAGATCAGCATTGTGGCGCGTGAAGAAGAGCCGCCGCACTTCCAGACCATCCTGGCGAGCGGCGCGAAATAAGTTCAGTCCACGTCGTCAGCGTCAGATCCCTCGGGATAGACTTCAGCCGGCACCTGGCCGCGGCGGATCAACTCGTGCAGGTCGCGGATGATGGTGCGGCGGGCGACGTTGAACTCGCGCGCCAGCGCGGAGATGTTCGGCCGGGATTTGGTTTTGCCGATGCGCGTGGCGATCTCGTTCTGACGGGCGAGCCGGTCTGTCGAACGGCTGAGTTGTTCGAGCGCATCAATGCGGCGCGAGCGTTCCAGCGCCTCGAATTGCCGGATGACTTCCGTGTCGCTGCATTCCTTCAAAGCGATCTCGACCGTGCGTTTCAGTTCGCGGATGTCCACGGGCTTCGGCAGGCAGAAGTGCGCCCGGCGCGGACCTTGCAACGCTGCCATTTGCTGACGCACTTCCAACGCGCCTGAAACGATGATGATAGGGACATGCGGCAACAACTCCTTGAACGCCGGGAGAAAATTCAAACCCAACTCGCCCGACTCCAACACGTGATCCAGCAGAAGCGCGTCGGGTTGAGTCCGTGGCAGCAAGGCGAGCGCGGCGCTGCCGGTCTTCACCCGCGTCAACTCGTAGTGGCTGAGCGCTTCCTCGTAGATCTCGTATTGAAAATCGTCGTCCTCGATGATGAGGAGTTGTGGTGTGCGCTTCATGATTTAACGGGGAGGATCAAGGTGAACTCGCTGCCTTCGCCCGGCTTGGATTCCACCGCCAGCCCGGCGCCGAGTTTTTTGGCAAGCTCGTAAGCCATCGAAAGCCCGAGCCCCGTTCCACGGCGCGTTGAAAGCGCCTTGGTCGTGAAGAACGGCTCAAAGATGCGCGACATGATCTCCGGTTTGATGCCGCAGCCGTGGTCGCCGACCGTGACGAACACAAATGTTGGGGCAGGGGATGGAGCGAGGGCGAGTTCCTTGGGCAACGTGTTCGCCGTGCGGGTGCGTAGCGTGATTTGGCGCGTGCTGGGATTTCCCGTCGAGGATTTAGTTTCCATGGCGTCGGCGGCGTTGAAGATTAAGTTTAACAGGATCTGCTGCACGAAATCCCGTGTCACTGCCACTTCGGGTAAATTCTCGCCGCGCTCAAATCGCACTTCCATTTCGCGCAGGAAACGGTCACCCAGCAAGCGGCGTGTGTCGGCAACGACGGCATTGATGTCGCACAGTGCAGGCGGCGCATCCGAACTGCGACTGAAGCCCAGCATCGCTTCGACGACTTCGGCGCCTTGTTGCACGACCGCTTTGATGCGGTCCACGCGGGTTCGGATCTTGTCGGTGTTGCCGGGGTTGTCCTCGATGATTTGCGCCGAGCCTTTAATGATGGAAAGGATGTTGTTAAAGTCATGCGCGATGCCTGCGGCGAGTGAGCCAAGCGCGTTCATCTTTTGGCTGTGCAACAACTCGCGGTTCGCCAGTTCCAGTTCCCGCGTGCGTTCGGCGACCAGTTTTTCAACCTCCGCGTAGCTTTGCTTAAGGTGCCGATGCCGGTTCAGCGCCAGCGTTGCGAGCAGAAGCGACACGATCATCGCGAGCGCGAGCACCACCATGATCCGCGATTCCCGATACCACGGGATGACGATGTTGAACTCGAGCGCAGCGGGGATGAACTCGGCATTGCCATTGCGATCCAGCGCCCGGGCATAAAACGTATGCGGTCCGAGACCGAGGCCGGAGACGATAGCTTGAGTCTCCATAACAAACGGCGTCCATTCGTGTTCATCCATGCGCCACGAGTAGAGCAGGTTGGTCGGCGCCGTTTTGTCATGTTTGTCGCGAGCGATGAATTGGATCGTGAGCGTGGCGTCTTCGTGGATGCCAGCGTGCGAGAGATTGGTGGAGATGATGGTTGTGATCGGGGCGTCAACGTCCATCTCGGGTTGGAATTGGCTCCAGCCCTTGACTGTTTCGGCGAAGACGTTTCCGTCGGCATCTTCCGTCACGCCGCCCACATCGTTGTCGGCAAGGCCGTCCGTGACATCGTTCGGAACCCAGCCATGGCGCGTCAGCCGCAAAAGACCTGCAGGCGTCGCTACCCAGAGTGAACCGTCGCGCGTCGCGCGAATGGAGCGGATGCCTGCAGGCACGCTGCGCAACGCCAGCCAATCGCGTCCGTCGAATTGCCAGAGCTGTTTCGCCGTGGCGCACCAAAGGCGGGCATCGATGGTTTCGGCGAAGGACACCGGCGGTTCGCCGCCGAATGGATTCGGGACCTCGCGCCAAATCCCGCGATGACGTTGGGCCAGCTTGTGTTCAGAGGCAAGCCAGGCGTCACCGGAGCGAGTGGCAATGCTGAGCTTCCAGGGAGTGAGGGCGGAAATCCCAGGCGGGGCGCCGACCGACTCCGCAATGCTTTTGGTTGCGGCTGATTCGACGGTGATTGGGTGCTCTGCGGGCTGCCAGATTTGGTCCGAGGCTGCGTTCCCGGCGACCGATGCCGCGAGCAGGCATAGCAGCATCAGCACTGGCAGGCGCAGGTTCATTCCGTGCGAAGTATTTCATGCGGGTTCCCGCCGACGCAATTAAAAGCGCAGGTGTGCAGTCAGACGCACAGTGCAAAGGGTCGCGATGCCCACTAGCATTAAGGCAACTCAACATGGCGCGACGACTCATCAACCACGAACGGGCCGGACAAGGTTTCGCCTTGAGCCATGTTGCGCAAGCGCAGCGCGGGTTCACCTTGATCGAACTGCTCGTGGTCATCGTCATTATCGCCATCTTGGCGGCGCTGTTGTTGCCGGCTCTGTCGGCGGCGAAGGAGAGGGCTAACTTGGTGAACTGCCTGAACAACCTGCGCCAGCTTTCGCTCGGGTGGAAACTTTACGCGGACGACAACGCCGGCACGCTCGTCAAAAACGTCAGCCAGCCCGATACCAATTCGTGGGTCGCTGGCACGGTGGTCGCATCCCGCTCCGCGGGCACAGTGCCGGTCCGGCAAGGATTGCTCTTCCCGCATGTGGGCAATTCCTCCGTGTATCGGTGTCCGTCGGAACATTCGCGTTCGCCTGATGTATCGCAGGTCTTGAGCTATTCGATGAATTGCTGGATCGGCAGCCGCGTCGAGGCGACGACGGAGGGGGCCGCTTACCGGTCGTTCGTGCGCGAGCCGGAACTGGCGGGCGCGGCGACGGCGGGATTGTGGGTGCTGGCGGAGGAGGACGCGACCACGTTGGATGACGGGCTGTTCCTCGTCACGATGGACGACAAGCGACCATTTGCGAGTTTCCCCGGAGCCCGACACAGTCGCGCGTGTGGCGTCGGGTTCGCGGATGGTCATATCACAACCTTCAAACTGCGCGATGCCACGAGCGTCGCGGGCGCGCAGAGCAACGCGAAGAATTCCGATTGGCAGCGGTGGAAACAGATGACAACAGTGCAGTGAACCGGTAATCCAAATGAAGAGGCCACTAAAATGAAAACAAGATTTGCCGCGCTGTTAATGCTCTGCGTCTTGAATTGGAATGGTGTGGCTCAGGAAAGCGAGTCGTTCGCAACCAGCTCGGATGCTGCTGAAGCGGGTTCATTGTCTGCGTTGTTAGCGGCGGCGCCCGCTTGCGCTCCGGCGCTCGACGGTTTGGTGAGCTGGTGGCGCGCGGAGAATTCGCCGCTCGATAGTTGGGGTAACAATCATGGTGGCGCCACGGTAAAATATGAGACCGGGGAAGTTGGGCAGGGATTTACGGCTGCGTCTTCAATGGTCGTCACGAACGCGCCTTCGCTCCAGTTGACCAACGCGTTGACTATTGAAGCGTGGGTGAAACCGCCGACCAATTCCGGCGCGGCGAATCGCAGCCTCGTCTCGAAGTTTGAGTTCGCACAGTTCAGCAACAACCGAGCAGGGGCTTACTACTTGGGACTTGGTTCCGGCAACTTTTTGAATGGCCCTGTGTTCATGTTGACGCCGACTGGTTACGAGTCAAATGCCGTCCGGCTCGCGCCATTGACGAATCTGCCCTTCGGCCAGTGGAGTCATCTTGCGGCTACCTACGACGGCGCCAAAATGAAGCTGTATCTCAATGGTGTGTTGCTGGCGCAGTCCAATTACACAGCGGGGATTTGGCCGGGCACGAACAATCTTGGCATCGGCTGCACCTACATTCCGGGTGTGGGGCGGACGATTTATCCAGCCAATGCCAGCTTGGATGAGATTTCGATTTACCGGCGCGCGCTCTCGGACTCGGAGATCGCGGCCATTTACAACTCTGGGAGCGCGGGAAAGTGCCCGCCTTCGTGCTTTGAGATTCCTGCCGGCGCAATCAGTTGGTGGCCGGCGGATGGCACTGGGTTTGATGTCGTCGGAACAAACCGGATGGTCGAGGGCAACAGCTATGCCACGGGACGAGTTGGTCAGGTGTTCGCATTTCCACGTGCAGGCTCAACAGCGCTGAATTCACAGACACTGAACTTTGGTGTAAACTCTAATCTCTCAATCGAGATGTGGATTCAGGCCGCGCCCACCAATTCATTGTTCACCAACGTTCCCTTGCTGGAAAAACGAACCGTAAGCAATGCCTTCAGCAACAGCCTCACGGGCGTCGGCTATTCGCTTTCGCTTTATCAGGGCCGACTGGCCTTCTGGTTTAGCCCAAATCTGGCAACGAGCAATGCCGCGCCGTTCAGCTCTTCT
>JBEGQI010000194.1:0-13533 GCA_041181065.1 Verrucomicrobiota bacterium
GCGCCGTAGGCTTCCATCGCCCACACTTCCATTTCGCCGAAGCGCTGGCCGCCGTATTGCGCCTTGCCGCCCAGCGGCTGCTGGGTGACGAGCGAATACGGACCGACGGCGCGGGCGTGAATCTTGTCCGCGACCAAATGACCCAGCTTCATCATGTAGATGTAGCCGACCACCACTTCCTGATCGAAGGTCTCGCCGGTGCGCCCGTCATAGAGGCGCGCCTTGCCGGTCTCGTGAACGAGCGGCTTTTCCCTCTCGTGGCGTTGAACCTTCACGGCTTCATTCAAGAAGTCGCGAACGCCCCACGTCGTATTGTCATCCTTGATGACCTTCGCGGACTTCTCCTTGATGCCATCGAAGACCGGCGTGGCGATCTTGACGCCCAGAAGTTTGCACGCCCAACCCAAGTGGGTCTCGAGAACCTGTCCGACGTTCATGCGCGAAGGCACGCCCAGCGGGTTTAGGACGATGTCCACCGGAGTGCCGTCACTGAGGAACGGCATGTCTTCCTCCGGCGTGATGCGGGCCACGACACCTTTGTTACCGTGGCGACCAGCCATCTTGTCACCGACCGAGAGCTTGCGCTTCGAGGCGATGTAAACCTTCACGGACTTGACGATGCCGGAATCTCCGCCGCCACCAGCTTCGAAGCGTTCCATCTCCTCGTCATACTGCATCTGGAGATCGTCGAACTTCTTCTTAAAGCCGCCGATGATTTCGTTGATCTTGTTGCGAATCGGCGACGGGTCGATTTCGATCCGGTCGTAAACTTCCGCGAGCTTGCGCAGGAGCGTCTTGGTGATCTTGCGGTTCGCTGGGATGATGATCTCGCCGGTCTCGCTGTTCACCACGTCGAGCGGAATCTTTTCGCCGAGCAGGATGTTCGAAAGGGCCTCGGTGAGCTGGTCGCTCAACTCGTCCTTCTTCTTCTTGTGCTCGTCTTCAATCTGCTTCGCGGCCTTGCGCTCGTCGGATACCTGCTTCTCGCGATCGGATTCCTTCTTCGAAGAAACCTTCACGTCCATGACGATGCCGTAGGTGCCGGACGGAACCTTCAACGAGGTGTCCTTCACGTCGGCTGCCTTCTCACCGAAGATCGCGCGGAGCAAACGCTCTTCCGGCGCGAGTTCAGTTTCGCTCTTCGGCGTGATCTTGCCGACGAGGATGTCGCCGGGCTTCACTTCGGCGCCGATGCGGATGACACCGTCGGTGCCGAGGTTCTTCAACGCTTCATCGCCGAGGTTCGGGATGTCGCGGGTGATTTCTTCCGGCCCGAGCTTCGTGTCGCGCGCGGCCACTTCGAACTCATCGATGTGAATCGAGGTGAAGATGTCCTCCTTCGCGACGCGCTCGCTGATGTTGATGGCGTCCTCGAAGTTGTAACCATTCCACGGCATGAACGCGACGAGCACGTTGCGGCCGAGGGCGAGTTCGCCGCCCTTGGTGCAAGGACCGTCGGCGATGACCTGTCCCTTCTTCACGTGGTCGCCCTTCTGGACGAGGATCTTCTGGTTGATGCAAGTCGCCGCGTTCGAACGCATGAACTTGCGGACTTCGTAAACCCACACGCCCTTGTCTGGGTCGTGCTTGATCTTCTTCTTGCCTTCGGGCAGGTGGCCATTTTCCGTGATGATGATTTGATCACCCACGACGGAGGCAACCTTGCCGGCTTCCTCGGCGACGATGACGGCGCGCGAGTCGCGAGCGACACGCTCTTCGAGACCGGTCGCCACGAGAGGCGCTTCGGGCACGAGCAGCGGCACGGCTTGGCGTTGCATGTTGGAACCCATCAACGCGCGGTTCGCGTCGTCGTGTTCCAAGAACGGGATCAGCGACGCAGCCACGGAAACGAGCTGCTTCGGCGACACGTCCATGTAATCGACCTGATTCGGCTCAACGTCCACGAAGTCGCCACCATGGCAACGGCAGGAGACGCGTTCGCCAGTGAAGTGGCCCTTGTCGTCCATGGGCGAGTTCGCCTGCGCGATGGAGCTCTTTTCCTCCTTGTCAGCGGTCAGATACTCGATCTCGTTCGTAACGCGGCCATTGACGACCTTGCGATAAGGCGTCTCGATGAAACCGAAGTCGTTGATGCGCGCGAAAGTCGCCATCGATGCGATAAGACCGATGTTCGGACCTTCAGGCGTTTCAATCGGACAAATACGACCGTAGTGCGAGGGATGCACGTCACGGACTTCGAAGCCTGCGCGATCACGGGAGAGACCGCCTGGCCCGAGGGCCGACAGACGGCGCTTGTGCGTGAGTTCGGCCAGCGGATTGATCTGATCCATGAACTGGCTGAGCTGTGAACGACCGAAGAAGTCGCGGATGACCGCGCTGAGCGCCTTCGGATTGATGAGCTTTTGGGGCGTCATCTGCTCGATCGTTTGATCGAACAACGTCATGCGCTCCTTCACGAGACGTTCGGTGCGCGCGAGACCGACGCGGCACTGGTTGGCGAGCAATTCGCCGACCGTGCGGATGCGACGGCTGCCCAAGTGATCGATGTCGTCCAAGCTGCCTTCGCCCTTCTTGAGCTTGAGCAGATACTTGGTCGCGGCCACCAAGTCTTCCTTGGTGAGGATGCGCGAGTCGCCACCCTTGATGCCGAGCTTCTGGTTGATCTTGTAACGACCAACGCGGCCGAGATCATAGCGCTTCGCATCGAAGAACAGGCGCTTGATCAACGCGCGGGCGTTCGCCGCCGTGGGCGGATCACCAGGACGAAGGCGACGATAGATGTCCTTCAACGCCTCTTCCTCGTTCTTCGCCGGATCCTTCTTCATGCACTTGATGATGATGCCATCATCAACCGCCGTATCGACGACCTTGATCTTGCTGACGCCGAGTTCGGCGATCTGTTTGACAACAGCCTTCGAGAGTGGCTCGAACGCGCGAGCAACCACTAGGCCCTTCTCGACGTCCATGACGTCCTGGATGAGAACCTTCGTCGCGAGCGTGTCGGACTTCTCCGCCGCTTTCACGGACAGTTCTTCAACCTCGTAGAACAACTTCAAGATCTCTTCGTCCGTGCCGCGATTCTTCTCTTCGTCCTTCTTCGGCTTTTCCTTCTCGTCAACGTCGAGGAACGCGAGCGCGCGGAACAACGTCGTCGTCAAAAACTTCCGGCGGCGCTTCTTGCGATCGAGATATACGTAGAGCAAATCGCTCGTGTCGAACTGCGCTTCATACCACGAACCGCGATCAGGGATGATGCGGAAGCTGTGGAGCATCTTGCCGTTCGGGTGCTGCGTTGCTTCGAACGCGAGACCGGGCGAGCGATGCAACTGGGAAACGATCACGCGTTCGGCGCCGTTGATGACGAACGTGCCTTGCGGGGTCATGAGCGGGAGTTCGCCCATGAAAACCTTCTCTTCCTTCGCACCGCGCTCGTCCTTCAACTTGAAGGTGACATAAAGGGGCGCGCCATAGGTAAGACCTTCGCGCAAGCATTCGAGCCAGCTCAGCTTGGGTTCGCCGATCTCGTAGGAATCAAAATCCAGAACGCATTTCGCATCGTAGCTTTCGATGGGAAACACCTCGGTGAAAACGGCCTGAAGACCGAGATTGCGGCGCTTCGACTGCGAGATCTCTGCCTGCAGGAATTCCTTGTAGGAATCCGTCTGGAGTTCGATGAGATTCGGCGGAGCGACGACTTCTTTGATCTTGCCGAAGTTGATACGTTCTGTTGTGCGCGATGCCATGTTGACCTTTGCTTTGGCCGGTGTTTCCCCACCGGACCGGTTTTTCCGCTAAACGAGACAAGGCAAGCCCCCGATTCGTTCGGGATCTTGCCACTCAGCCGAAAATCGGCTGGAAAATCTGGGTTCTCGCCCAACCCCGCTTGGGGCGGCGAAGGGGCGGTGACCGAAGCCACCGCCCCCGGTAAAGAGCCAATTACTTGACTTCGACTTTGCCACCCGCTTCTTCGAGCTTCTTCTTGGCGGCATCTGCATCCGCCTTGGAAGCGCCTTCGAGCACGGGCTTCGGAGCACCTTCGACGAGTGCCTTGGCTTCGGCGAGGCCGAGACCAGCTTTCACTTCGCGAACGGCCTTGATGACGCCGATCTTCTTGTCGGCAGGCACGGAAGCGAGGATCACGTCAAACGTGGTCTTGGCTTCAGCGGCCGGGGCAGCAGCGCCACCCGCAGCACCGCCAGCAGCGGCGACCGCGACAGGAGCAGCGGCAGTAACGCCCCACTTCGTTTCCAGTTGTTTAACCAAGTCAGCGGCCTCGATGACCGTCAGCTTGCTCAGTTCCTCTACGAGGTTATTGATGTCAGCCATGTTTCCTTTCGTCTCGTCGCCACCCGCGGCCGCAGGTGATTTCAGTCCACTGCCAGCAAACCGACGATTTACGTTGTTGATGTTTCAGTTCCCGCCCCACGGGCTTAACGTGGGACGAAATTGTTTTTGAATCCGCCTTAAGCAGCGGGGGCGTCGCCCTTGTCGGCCTTCGCCTTGATGACACGAGCCAGTTGCGAACCAGGCGTATTGAGCAGGACGGCGAGCTTGGTCGCCGGCGCGTTGAGAACACCCAGCAACTTGCCGCGGAGCACTTCGATGCTCGGCAAATCGGCGAGGGCGATGATGCTTTCCTTCTCCAGGCGTTGGTTGCCCATGAAGCCGAAGTTGAGCTTCAGCTTGTCGAATTCAGCAGAATAGTTCTTGAGGATCTTCGCCGCAGCGGAGACGTCCTTCTGACCCGTGACCACGGCCACCATGCCGCTCAAGGTGGTGCCGAGATCGGCGATGCCCGCTTCCTTCGCCGCGATCTTGAACACAGAGTTCTTCACGACGTGGAATTCAGCGCCGACTTTGAAGAGGCGCTTGCGGAGTTCGGTCAGCTGCCCGACGTTCAATCCTTGGAAGGAGGTGACGATGAAGAACGGCGAGGCGTTCAACCGGGCGACATACTCTTTGGTGAGATTCAGTTTTTCAGCACGCATGGCTATTTATCGTATTGAGGTTGTCGCCAAAATCAGGCCGCAAATTCTTTCATGTCCACCCGCACCGGCGGGCTCATCGTCAGCGAGAGCGTGCAGCTCTGCACATAGACGCCGCGCACGCTGGTCGGACGCGCCTTCACAACGGCCTCGATGACCGCGCGGGCATTTTCCTCTAGCTGGCCAGCCGCAAACTGCGCCTTGCCCACTGGGACGTGAACATTACCAGCCTTGTCAACCTTGAACTCGACGCGGCCCGCTTTCACTTCCTTCACTGCTTTCGCAGTGTCGTCGGTGACGGTGCCCGTCTTCGGGTTCGGCATGAGGCCGCGTGGGCCGAGAACCTTACCGAGCTTACGCACTTCGCTCATTGCTTCAGGCGTTGCCACAGCGACATCGAAGTCGTTCCAGCCGGAATTGCACTTGGCAATCATGTCTTCGAAGCCGACAAACTCGGCGCCAGCCGCTTTCGCAGCATCAGCGGAAGGACCAGCCTTCGCGAAGACGAGCACGCGGACCACCTTGCCGCTGCCGTGGGGCAACGGAACGGTGCCACGAACCATCTGGTCGGATTGCTTCGGATCCACCCCGAGGCGGAAAGCAAGGTCAACGGTCTCGTTGAACTTGGCCTTCGGGAACTTGTTCAGGACATCAACTGCAGCTTTGAGCGGATACGACTTCTTGGCATCCACTTGCTCCAGGGCTTTATTGTAGCGTTTGCTTGGCATGTTGTTTAGCGGTGCATGCGAGCTTTTTGGCTCTCCCGCGGTTGTTGTTAAAATTAGCCGATGACTTCAATGCCCATGCTGCGGGCGGTGCCTGCCACGATGCGGCAGGCGGCTTCTTCGGTATTGGCGTTCATGTCCGACATCTTAAGCTTCACGATGTCGAGCACCTGCTTCTTGGTCACCTTGCCAACCTTGTCCTTGTTGGGCGTCTTGGAACCGGAGGCGATGCCCGCCGCCTTCTTAAGCAACGCGGACGCGGGCGGTGACTTGGTGATGAACGTGAAGGACTTGTCTTGATAGACCGTGATGACGACGGGAATGATCATCCCGCCCTGATCCTTGGTCTTCGCGTTAAATTCTTTGCAGAAGCCCATGATGTTGACGCCGTGCTGACCGAGCGCGGGACCAACGGGAGGAGCAGGATTCGCCTGTCCGGCGGGAATCTGCAGCTTGATCTGACCTGTGACTTTCTTTGCCATACAAAAATTTCGTTAAGCTTTTTCGACCTGCCAGTATTCCAATTCAACCGGCGTGTTACGACCGAAAATATTGACCGTGACTTTGAGCTTGCCGCGCTCCGGCTCCACTTCTTCGATGATGCCGCTAAAGTTGAGGAACGGACCGTTGTTAATCTTGACCGTTTCGCCCACTTCGAAGCTGACCTTCGGCTTCTCCGTCTCTTCCGACTCGGAAATCTGTGCTTTAATCTGCTCGACTTCTGCAGCAGGTGTGGGCGTCGGCGGTTCACCACCTACAAAACCAATCACACCCTGAGTCTCTTTGATGAAATACCAAGGCTTCTCGATGATACGTCCGTTTTCATCAAGCAAGGCCATGTCCACAAAGACATACCCAGGCCAAAGTTTGCGGGTGGAAACGGTCTTCTTGTTGTTACGAACTTCAACAACCTTTTCCATAGGGACGAGGACTTCGTTGATAAATTCCCCCATCTCCTCGGCCTTGATCCGCTTATCAATGCTCTCTTTAACTTTCTGCTCCTGGCCAGAAAGGGTGTGAATGACAAACCATTGGCTACGCATGGCGTTAAACCTTGAGCACCTTGGTTAGCAGAATCACCGCGGCGTAATCAACAACCACGGTCATCAAACCCAACATCACAATCGTCACAGCAACGAGCATGGTCGACCCCTTCAATTCATCCCACGTCGGCCAAGTGCACTTTTTAAGTTCTTGCGCAGTCTCGTTCCAGTAGTTCCGCAGGCCAAGCAAATAGCCCTTCCACCAAAGGAACGCGAACACGGCGCCCAATACGCCTACCCAGATGAAAATGTTTATAATGTCTTTGTTCACAAATATCCTGCTGGCGGAGAGGGAGGGATTCGAACCCCCGTTGGGCTTTCGCCCAAAGCGGTTTTCAAGACCGCCGCGATAGACCACTCTGCCACCTCTCCAAGTTTCGCAGACTGGCACGGCGGGAGGGAATCGAACCCCCAACCAACGGTTTTGGAGACCGCTACTCTGCCAATTGAGCTACCGCCGTAGCCGCCCGTCTTGATTCGGTTCGAATCAGACAAAATGGGTGTGGGAAGACTTAAGCCATCCCACACCCGGGAAACCAACAATTATTCAACAACTTCAGTGACGCGACCAGCGCCGATGGTGCGACCACCTTCGCGAACAGCGAAACGGAGACCTTTTTCCATCGCGACAGGCTTCTGCAGTTCAACCGAAACGGTGACGTTGTCACCCGGCATCACCATTTCCACGCCTTGCGGCAGGGTGAGTGAACCAGTCACGTCAGACGTGCGGAAATAGAACTGAGGACGGTAGTTGGTGAAGAACGGCGTATGACGGCCACCTTCATCCTTTGACAGCACATAAACTTCCGCCTTGAACTTGGTATGCGGAGTGATGGAGGCGGGCTTGGCGAGAACCATGCCGCGCTCAACATCATTCTTGGTCGTGCCACGGAGCAGAACACCAACGTTGTCGCCGGGCTGGCAGGAGTCGAGCAACTTGCGGAACATTTCGATGTCCGTTGCGACCGTCTTGCGGGTTTCGCGAAGGCCGACGATTTCGACTTCTTCCATCTTCTTCAAGATACCGCGCTCAACGCGTCCGGTAACCACCGTGCCACGACCTTCAATCGTGAACACGTCTTCGACGCACATAAGGAACGGCTTGTCCTGCTCGCGAACGGGCTCCGGAACGAAATTGTCCAACGCGTCCAGCAAGTCAGTGATCGCCTTCTCACCTTCGGGCTTCGCCGCCATAGCCGCCGTAGCGGAACCACGGATGATAGGCGTCTTGTCGCCAGGGAAACCATACTTGGTGAGCAGGTCACGGATTTCCATCTCGATGAGTTCAAGCAAATCCGCGTCTGCGAGATCAACCTTGTTCAAGAACACAACGATGCTGGGCACGCCGACCTGGCGGGCGAGCAGGATGTGTTCGCGCGTCTGGGGCATCGGGCCGTCCGCAGCGCTCACAACCAGAATCGCACCGTCCATCTGCGCAGCACCGGTGATCATGTTCTTCACATAGTCAGCGTGGCCAGGGCAGTCAACGTGCGCGTAGTGGCGCTTAGGAGACTCATATTCAACGTGCGAAACCGCGATGGTGACCGTCTTGGTCTCGTCACGGACAGTGCCGCCCTTGGTGATGTCCGCGTAGGAAATCGCCGGCGCCATGCCCTTGCGGTTCTGGACCGAGACGATCGCAGCGGTGAGGGTGGACTTACCATGGTCAACGTGACCGATGGTGCCCACGTTCAGGTGAGGTTTCGTTCTCTGAAATTGCTCTTTAGCCATTTGCTGTTCTTGTTGTGTTGTTCAGTTTGTTGCGAACCGTCTCGTCTGTCAGGCGTGGAGCCCACAATCAGGCTTGAACTGATGACCTCGTCCTTACCAAGGACGTGCTCTACCAACTGAGCTATGTGGGCACCGGAACCGCCTAACAAATCCCGACACCATTAGACGACAAAAAAACGCCGCCCCACGCTCAATTTTCCAACTAGGGGCGAACGATTCTTAGGTTTAACGGCCCAATGTCGGGGACTAAAATAGAAATCAGCAAGAACCGTGTCAACGAGTTTTCCGACTTTTTTCTGGACAAGCCGCCGTTTGGAAGAATTCCCCTTTGTCTAATTGGTCAAGGCCTGCGTCGTCCGAAAATGAAGCTTGGCCACCTGACCAAGTTTTTCGCCCCCATGTGCTTGCACAAATCGTTTCCCAGCTTCAATCGTCGCGTTGGAAGCTCCTTTAGGCAGTTCCAAACCGTAGAATTTCCCCAACTGCTGCAGCCGGCTCACGAACTCATGACGCGCCAAGATCGAAGCCGCCGCCACTGCTACGTCCTCTTCCGCCTTGTGCCGCTGGATGAGTTCAATCTCCTTCCCCAACGTCATCAACGCCCGTTCCACCGTGGATTTGCTGCGCGCAAATTGATCGCTGATGGCCCGAACAGGCGACGGATTCATCCGCTGTTTTTGGCCGAGCAGATTCTCGATCACACGCGCATGCCCCCAAGCGAGAATGGCGTTCACGCTGCCGAGCTTTGCATGCAATCTGTTGTATGCCTCATTGCCGATGGGCACCACACTCGTCACGCAACCGGGCGTCTCGCGGATCAACTCCGCCAGCTCGCCGATCTTCCTGTCGCTGGAAATATTTTTCGAATCGCGGATGCCGGCATCTTCCCACGCCTTGATCACGGCCGCATTCACATAAACCCCAGCCACGCACAACGGCCCGAAGAAATCGCCCTTGCCGCTTTCATCCACGCCGAGCCGCGGCAGCAGCAACTCGGGATTCAGCACCGTTTCGTAACCGAGCTTTGCCTCCTTCAAAATCTCTGGCTCCAGCACGAACTCCACAAACTCACGCGTTTCTTTGCCCTGCACCACGAGCTTGCCGCTGTTGTAGTAAACGACGCCCACCTTGCCTTTGTCGCCCGCGAAGGCCGCATGCGGCACTTCGCGAAACGCAAATCCCGCCTGCCCCAAAAACGCCTTCAGCGACGCGCCCTGCTCCGGCGTCAACTTGCAGGTGTAGCAATTCAGCGGTTTCATCCGCCGATTTCTTAGCGCCAACGGCTCGTAAAAGACACAAAAGAATTTGCCGCGCGGATTCGTCCTCGTCCTTGCCCTCGTCCTCGAAATAGAATTTACCGCGCAATGACCGACCACACCAAACGCAGCTTGCAACACGCCCCCACGCCGGAGCGGGTTGTTCTCGCGTTGCTACGTTGGTTCGCCGCAAATGCCCGCGCTCTCCCGTGGCGCCGCACGCGCGACCCCTACGCCATCTGGGTTTCCGAGATCATGCTGCAGCAGACGCAAGTGAAGACGGTCATCCCATATTGGGAACGCTGGCTGCGCGAGTTGCCGATGATCGAATCACTCGCCAATGCAAAGCCGGAGAAGATTCACAAGCTCTGGGAAGGCCTCGGCTATTACACCCGCGTCCGGAACCTGCAGAAGGCCGCGCAGCACATCGTCAGCGAACATGACGGAAAATTTCCCGCGCAGTTCGACGACATCCTCGAGTTGCCCGGCATCGGCCGCTACACCGCCGGCGCCATCGCCAGCATCGCCTACAATCAGCCCGCGCCGATTCTCGATGGCAACGTCATCCGTGTGCTGACGCGCCTGCACGGCATCGGTGAAGATCCTCTGCAGAAAAAAACGAATGCCCGACTCTGGCACCTCGCAGAAGAACTGGTCACGCACGCATCATGCGTTAAGCATCACGGACCCGCGTGCTCGCACCTCAACCAATCCCTGATGGAACTGGGCGCGCTCATCTGCACGCCGCGCTCACCGAATTGCGCCGCTTGCCCCATCGCTGAGCATTGCATCGCGCTCCGCACAAACCGGGTGGATGAACTACCGCGCCCCAAGCAACGCGCCACGCTTACTGCTCGACGCGAGTTGGCCTTCGTCGTGGAAAAGGACGGCAAGTATCTGGTCCGCCAGCGCCCCGTTGGAGTCGTCAACGCACACCTCTGGGAATTTCCGAATTGCGAAGCCAAAGCAAAGGATACAGCCAAGGCATCAGCCGAGCAGCATTTCCATTCAACGGTCACGTCGGCCAAACAAATCGGCACGGTCAAACACGCCATCACACGCTATCGCTACGTCACCGAGGCATTCCTTGTGAAGCTGGCAGAGCCCAACATGCTCAACGTGCGAACCGGCGAAACTTGGAAAACCATGGCGCAGCTGAACAAACTCGCATTCACCTCGGCCCACCGGCGAATCATCTCGCTGCTCGAAGGCTGAAGCTTCAACTGCGAGACTCCAGCGATCCACGAACCTTCGTCAGGGTTGATGCCAGCAAGCTGAGTTGTTGAGCAGTGTGCTCGCTTGAAATCACAAAGCGAAAGAACCCTCGCTCGACGCCCGCGTATCTCAAAAAGGGTGGGTAGATTCCCACCGAGAGCAACTGACGCTTCAGCCGTTGCACCTCGGCAACTGACGCGGGATGGACGGCGACAATCGGCCCGGGCATCGGCGGAATTTCAAACCCCGCGCGACGCAGCGCGACCTTGACCGTTTCAGCATTGCGATGCAACCGAACGCGCATCCGGTCGTCCCGTTGTAGAAGCATCACAGATTTCAAAGCCGCATTCGCCTGCGGCAACGGCAACGGCGTGCAACCGATGAAGGCCCGGCTCCGCGCCAGAATTTTTTCCCGCAACGCGACCGCCCCCAGCACCGCGCCGCCATAAACCCCGAACGCTTTGCTCAACGTCACACACTGGATGATGCGCCTGCGCGCGACGCCCTCATGCTCCAAAGTCCCCTGCCCGTTCGGCCCGAGCACGCCGGCGCCGTGCGCGTCGTCCACGAGCAATTGCGCCGTGCGCGGCAGGACTTTCAGATACGCCTTCAGCGGCGCCGCCGAACCATTGTGCGAGAACATCCCGTCCGTGAGCACAATGATTTTCCGCCCCGACAACGGCTGCACGAACCGCTTCAAATCAGCGGCAGCGCGATGTTTAAATTTCGTGACACGACAACCGAGATGCATTGCCGCATCCTGCAATGCCGGATGCGCGCGCTCATCAATCAGCGCGAACGCGAATTCCCCCGCCAACGCCTGCGCTACCACCGTGCTTGTAGAATAACCGCCGGGCAGCAGCACCGCACTTGGTGCGTTGAAAAAATTCGCCAGCGCCGACTCCAGTTCATCGTAGATCCGGTGATGCCCCGTCGTGAGCCGCGACGCCGCAACGTTGAGCCCAAACTTCTTGAGCCCATCCGCTGCCGCCTTTAGAACGGCGGGATGGCTCGCGAGCCGAAAGTAGTCGCAACCGGAGAAATACACGAGCTTCCGCCCGCGCCAGCGGACATGGTTGCGCTCGACCAATTGCAGCGGCTCCAGTGCGTTCATCGTCTCGATATAGTTGAAGTCGCGTCGCACCGCACGTTGATTGTGCGGGCCGAGGCCATGGTTGCGTTCGACTCGCTCCGCGACTACTGTGCGCCCACCAATCGCACCATGAACTGTCGCTCCCCTCGCGCCATCACGGTCGCGCTCCTTGCGCTGGCCTTTGTTTATTCAACAGCACTCGCGCAATCCAACGCGGCCCGCACCATCGAGGAACTCCGCGCGCAAATCGAGCAACACGTCACCGACCCGCGCTTCAATGCATCGCTGTGGGGTATTCGCATTGAATCGCTCGACACCGGCAAAATCCTTTTCGATCACCACGGCGACCGGCTGATGAGCCCGGCGTCGAACAGCAAACTTTACGCAGGCGCGCTCGCGCTCGACCGGCTCGGTGGTGATTACCACATCGTCACGCCGCTCTTCGCGACCGCAAAGCCGGATCGCAGCGGCATGTTGAAAAGCGACGTCATCGTGAGCGGACGCGGCGACCCGAGTTGGAAATTGCGCGCGGACGAAACGAATTTTCTCGCGGTGTTCGATCCATTCGTCGCCGCGTTGACGAACGCGGGCGTGCGCCGCATCACCGGCGACCTCGTAGCCGATACAACGTTCTTCAAAGGTCCACCGAGCGGCGGCAGTTGGACGGTGGACGACCTCGAAAATTCCGAGGGCGCCGAAATTTCCGCCCTCACGTTGCTCGACAACATGACGGAGCTGCGTTCGTTGCCCGGCGGCAAACTGGGTGAGCCGTGCACGCTGGCGTTGGCGCACCCACACACCGGACTGACGTTGGTCAATCACACGACCACGACCACCAACAGCAGCCCGCGCCACATCGAAGCGCGCCGCGTGTTCGGCGAATCCGCGCTGCACATCTACGGCCAACTGCCGCTCGGCGGAACAAATGAGTTCACCGACGTGCCCGTGCCGGGTCCCGCGCAGTGGTTCGCGAATGGGTTGAAAGCCGCTCTCGCGCAACACGGCATCCGCGTGGACGGCAGGGCTCGCAGTCTCCGCTGGCCCGAGGCTTCGGCCGTCAACGCGAACAGTATCCGCCTCGCCGAAGTCGCCTCGCCGCCGTTGCGCGAATTGGTGAAGGCGTTCATGAAGCCGTCACAGAATCTGGAAACGGACCTTATCTTCGACCACGTGGGTGAACTCAGTCGCACCGCCGAAACACCGGCTTGGCGAACTTCGGAAGAGCTGGCGGTTGTCGCGCTGGAAGCATTTCTACGCACGAACAACCTGCCAGCCGCAGACCTCCAGTTCGACGAAGGCTCCGGGCTTTCACGCAACAATCTCACCACTGCAAACCTGACCGCCGGCCTGCTCAAGTTGATGGCGCGGCACGGCGCTTCAAACGACTTCGTCAACGCGCTACCTATCGCCGGCGTGGACGGCACGATCCGACGGCGCATGAAAGGCACGCTGGCCGAGAACAACGTGCGCGCCAAGACCGGCACGCTGCGCTGGGTGAACGCGCTCTCCGGCTACGTCACGTCA
>JBEGQI010000195.1:0-5089 GCA_041181065.1 Verrucomicrobiota bacterium
TTTACAAAACCGTTGCTCTACCACTGAGCTAAGCTGGCGCCTGTGCTGCCGGGGCTGGCAGCGGCGCATAGCTAAGGCGGTTTGGCCTCGCTTCGTCAAGGCAACATTCCCGCCCGGCTTAGCACTGGACTTTCCAGTCAACTCCGCTAAAACGCCGCTTCCCGAGTGATGATTGAACAACTTCGGCCCGGGATTGTTATTTCAACCATGAACATGAACCGACTCATCCGCTCAACCGCGATCACAACTCTGTTGCTGGCGACACCGGCACTCTTTGCCGCTGACGCCCCGAAACTGGAAACCCTCAAAGACAAGGTCAGTTATGCCGTCGGCGTCAATTACGCCCGCAACCTGAAGCGTCAGGGGGTGGACTTTGATCCGGCAATCTTCGCCGCCGCCATGGCGGATGTTTACTCCGGACGCGAACCGGCCCTTTCCGAAGCGGATGGCCGTGCAGCCATCACCGCGTATCAACAGGAACTGCAAGCCAAACAACAGGAAGTGAAAAAAGCCGAAATGGAAAAGGCCCAGGAACTCGGCAAAAAGAACCGCGAAGCCGGCGCCGCTTTCCTCGCAGAAAACGCCAAAAAAGTGGGCGTCAAAATCAAAGAAGTCACCCTGCCCAACGGCAAAAAGGCGGAATTCCAATATAAGATCCTCACGGAAGGCAAAGGCGAGATCCCGAGGGAAAACCATCAGGTCAAAGCAGCCTACCGCGGCACGCTCATCGACGGCACGCAGTTCGACGCGGGCACGCATGAATTCGGCGTCACCCAAGTCATCAAAGGCTGGACCGAAGCATTGCTCATGATGCCGGTCGGTTCCAAGTGGCAGCTTTTCATCCCAGCAGACCTCGCCTACGAAGACCAGCAGCGCGGCGAACAAATCACCCCCGGCAGCACGCTCATCTTCGAAATCGAGCTGCTCTCCACCAAAGGCCCCGAGCCCATCGTCAGCGACATCATCAAAGTTCCCTCCGCTGAAGAAATGAAGAAGGGCGCGAAGATCGAGACCATCAAAGCCGAAGACGTCGAGAAGCTCCGCAAGGAACAGGAGCAAAAGAAGTAATCGATACCGTTTTTCTCAACCCGTGGACGTTCGCTCGTCCACGGGTTTTTGTTTGCGTGATTCCCAACTCATTCTGGATATTCTTTCGCCATGATTTCGCGAGCCAAGTCCGACGCGCTGTTCACTGAGGCGCTTAACTACATCCCCGGCGGCGTCAATTCTCCCGTCCGCGCCTTTCGCGCCGTGGGTGGCAATCCGTTCTTCGTCAACAAAGCCAAAGGCTGCCGCGTCACCACCGTCGATGGCGATGAGCTGATCGATTACGTCGGCACTTGGGGCCCGGCGATCCTCGGCCACGCGCATCCCAAGATCATCAAGGCCGTGCAAGACACCGCCGCGTTCGGCACCAGCTTCGGCATCCCAAATCCGCTTGAAGTCACGATGGCCAAACTCATCTGCGCCTCCGTCCCGAGCGTCCAGAAAGTCCGCATGACCAACTCCGGCACCGAAGCGTGCATGAGCGCCATCCGCCTCGCGCGCGGTTTCACCAAGCGCGACAAGATCATCAAGTTCGACGGTTGCTACCACGGCCACACCGACTCGCTCCTCGTCAAAGCCGGCTCCGGCGCGCTCACGTTCGGCAATCCCGACAGCGCCGGTGTTCCCGCCGCGTTCACGCAACACACCATCGTGGTGCCTTACAACGATGTTGAAGCCGTGAAAGCCACGTTCGCCGCGAACCCCGGCCAGATCGCCGGTATCATCGTTGAACCCGTGCCCGGCAACGCGGGACTCTATCTCCCCCGCCCCGGCTATCTGGAATTCCTCCGCGAGATCACAAAGCAAGATGGCGCCGTGCTCATCTTCGACGAAGTCATGACCGGCTTCCGCCTCGCGCTCGGCGGCGCGCAACAACGCTTCGGCATCACGCCCGACCTCTCCACGTTCGGCAAGATCATCGGCGGCGGTTTGCCCGTCGGTGCGTTTGGTGGGCGCGCGGAGATCATGGATTGCCTAGCGCCCCTCGGCCCCGTGTATCAAGCCGGCACGCTCAGCGGCAATCCGCTCGCCATGTCGGCGGGTATCGCGAACCTGGAAGAACTCCAGACCAGCGGCGCGTATTGCGCCTTGGAAGAACTCGGCCAGCAACTCGAAGAAGGCATGAAGTCCGCCGCGAAGTCCGCCAACATCCCGCTCACCGTCAACAACTGCGGCTCGATGTTCTGCGGCTATTTCACCAGCGAGCCCGTGTGGAATCTGGCCGACGCCATGAAGTCCAACCGCGAACGCTTCAAGAAATTCTTCCACGGCATGCTGAACGAAGGCGTCTATCTCGCCCCGTCGCAATTCGAAGCCGGCTTCATCTCCGTGGCGCACTCGCCCACGGACATTGACGCCACCGTCCGCGCGGCAGCGAAGGTGATGAAAACGTTGTAATCCGCCATGCGCATCCTAGCCCTTGATCACGGAACCGTCCGCATCGGCGTCGCGTTGAGCGACGAACTGAAGATGATCGCCTCACCGCTGGAATTCATCCCGGCCGAACCATTCGCCGAAGTGCTCACCAAGCTGCGCGAGCTGGTGCGCGATAAGGAAGTTGAACTCATCGTCATCGGCATGCCACGCAACATGGACGGCACCTACGGCCCGGCAGCCGAGAAAGTGCGGGAGTTCGCCACGGCCTTGAAGGACGCCATCGCCATCCCGATCAAGCTTTGGGACGAGCGGCTCACGTCCACGCAGGCCAACAAACTGCTCATCTCCGGCGGGGTGCGACGCGACAAACGGAAGGAGAAAGTGGACGGCATGGCGGCGGCGATCTTTTTGCAAAGCTATCTCGACGCGGTCGCGTCTTAAGCCGGATCCAACCGCGTGATTACCACCCGCGTCAAACTCACCATCGCTTACGACGGCACGCACTACGATGGCTGGCAATGGCAGCCAGACGCCAAGGGCGTGCAACAAGTGGTCGAGAACGCACTGGGCAAACTCATGCCCGGCGCCCTGCATCGCTTGCATAGCTCCAGCCGCACGGATGCCGGTGTTCATGCCCTCGGCATGGTGGCGCACGTGGACTTGCCATTGAACCAGAGCCGCATGACGCCGCGCAAACTGCGCATCGCCCTGAACGCTTACCTGCCGGAAGACATCCGTGTGCTGGAATCCGTTCGCGCCCGGCCGGATTTTCACGCGCGCTTCCACGCCACCGGCAAACAATACCGCTACACCGTTTGGAATCATCCCGCGATGAATCCCCTGCTCCGCGGTCGCGCGTGGCATGTGCCCGTGAAGCTCGACTTCCGGGCAATGAAGCGCGCCGCCAAACATTTCGTCGGCAAACAAGACTTCCGCTCGCTCGCCACCAATCGCGGCCAAGTCTTGAAGGACGCGGTGCGCACGTTGACCCGATGCGACCTGACGCGCAACGGGTCCCAATTCAACTTCGTCATCGAGGGCGATGGGTTTCTCTACAAGATGTGCCGCAGCATCGTGGGCACGTTGGTGCAAGTCGGCAAAGGCCGGTTCACCGAAGCTGACATCCAGGCAATGCTCGCTGCCGAAGATCGCACCACCGCCGGCATGACCGCCCCGGCACATGGGTTGGTGTTGTGGAAAGTGTTCTATTCCAAGAATGGCAAACCGCGCAGCGCCAAAGCCGAATCGCCCGCCGAAGTTGAAACTCAAGACGCGGAATAGATCCAAGCCCGCCCTGCCACTGCCGACATGAACGTCGTCCTGCTCGAACCTGAAATCCCACCGAACACCGGCAACGTCGCCCGCCTTTGTGCGGCCACACGCACGACCTTGCATCTCGTGGAGCCGTTCGGGTTCAAGCTGGATGACGCCGCCTTGAAACGCGCCGGCATGGATTACTGGCAGCATGTCAATTGGCAGCGTTGGAAAAACTGGAACGAGTTCACGGCCAGCATCAAGCCCGGCGCCAAGCTGTGGTTCATTGAGCAAGGCGCGGCAAAATATTACACCGAAGCCAAGTTCAGCGCCGATGACTACCTCGTCTTTGGGCGCGAAACGGCTGGCGTGCCGCCGGCCTTGCTCGAAGCGCATCGCGAAACCTGGCTGCGAATCCCCATGTTCAATCCCAGCGCACGTTCGCTCAATCTC
This sequence comes from Verrucomicrobiota bacterium, assembly GCA_041181065.1. Lineage (GTDB taxonomy): Bacteria > Verrucomicrobiota > Verrucomicrobiia > Limisphaerales > DSYF01 > DSYF01. Next base: position 4,132 of record JBEGQI010000195.1, read on the forward strand.
TCCAATTGTGTCGCGCTGGTCCTGTTTGAAGCGCTCCGCCAACAAGGATTCCCCGGCGGCGAATAGTTTGTGGCACGGTTCAAATTCCGTGTCGCCTCCCGGCTTTCCGCTTTTGACCGGCGCCTGATTCCCGTATCTATTGGCCCCATGAATTTGCTGGAACAAATGACCGAACTCGCCAAGCAGGCCCGCGCCGCCTCGCGCGAACTGGCCAAGCTCACCACCGCCGAGAAGAACGCCGCGCTGCTGGCGATGGCGGACGCGCTGGAGAAGAACGGTTCCGCGCTCAAGGCCGCCAATGCGCTCGACATGGAAACCGGCACAAAGCTCGGTCTGTCCAGCGCCATGCTCGACCGCCTCAAGCTCGACGACAAACGCATCGCCGGCATGGCCAAGGGCCTCCGCGAAGTCGCGGCGCTGCACGATCCGGTTGGCCGCGTCCTCGACGAGCGCATCCGTCCCAACGGCCTCAAGCTCCAGAAAATCGCCACGCCCATCGGCGTGGTGGTCATCATTTACGAATCACGCCCCAACGTCACCGCCGATGCCGCAAGTCTCTGCTTCAAGACCGGCAACGCCACCATTCTGCGCGGCGGCAAAGAGGCGTTGAACTCGAATCAACTTATCGCGCAGACGATGGTTACCGCTGGACGCGCCGCGCTCGGCGACAAGTTTCCCGCACACGCCATTCAGGTCGTCCCCACCACCGACCGCGAAGCCATCCCTGCCCTGCTCTCGCTCACGCAATACGTGGACCTCTGCATGCCCCGCGGCGGCGAGGGGCTCATTCGTGCCGTGACCGAATGCAGCAAGGTCCCGGTCATTAAACATTACAAGGGCGTCTGCCACGTCTTCGTGGACCGCGACGCCGACCTCGCCATGGCCGAGAACATCGTCATGAACGCCAAGGTCCAGCGCCCCGGCGTCTGCAACGCCGCCGAGACCCTGCTCGTGGACC
>JBEGQI010000196.1:0-4495 GCA_041181065.1 Verrucomicrobiota bacterium
TGGATTGTTCGTAGCCCGTGGCGCGGTCGCCGCCGATGCACACGCCGAGGATGCCGGGGCCGCAACCCTTGCCTTGGGCTTGAAGCACAGCGTCGAGAATCGCTTTGCGGCAGCCGTCAAGGTCGCGGTTCGCTTTGATCTTTTCGTTGGGCAATGAGTATTGTGCGCCGACGTTTTCACAGCCGCCGCCTTTGAGCATCAGGCGCACGCTGGCCTCGGGGGAGCGATGCTGGTGGCAATGCACGGTGGGCGCGCCGGGGCCGAGATTGGTGCCGTCGTTCTTGCCGGTGATGGAATCCACGGAGTTCTGGCGGAGGAAACCTTTCTTCGTCGCGAGCTTCACGGCTTCGCGCGCGGCTTCTTCGAACGTGATCTGGTCGAAACCGACCGGGCAATCGACGTAGAAGATCACGCTGCCGGTGTCCTGACAGATGGGCTGCGATTTGTTTTTCGCGAGCTGGATGTTTTGCTCGATAATCTTCATCGCGGACTCGGCGATGGTGCCCTTCTTCTCGGCTTCGAGCGCGGCGAGCGTGGCGCGGTGGACGTCGTTGGGGATTTCAGCGGAGGTGCGACGGATCAACTCCAACAAGGAATCTTGCAGCAACTTCATTGGTAGAAAGCTACGGACGGTGGCGTAGCAAGTCAACGCGACCAGGCGGATGGACGAGGGTTTCAACGACACTCATGTTCGGCTTAAGTCATGGCACTTGCTTCGCCCAGCGGTTGGCGAGCAGGCCGTTCACCAGCAGTTGAAGCGGGTGATAGAACATGATCGGCAGCAGGATGAGCGAGAGGTCGCTGCGCGTGCCAAAGATGAGCATCGCCAACGGCACACCCATCGCGAGCGTTTTCTTTACGGAACAAAAATACGCGGCAATGGCGTCCTCGCGGTTGAATTTCAAAGCGCGGGAGGTCAGGCCAACCAACCCTGACATCGCGGCGAACAATACCGTTACCCAGAACATGACCAGTGCAGTCATGCCGACGCCGTGTTGCACCCAGATGCGTTCCATGACCGAATCGCAGAACGCGCTGTAAACGATGAACACGATGACGGTGTTGCTGATGCGCGCCACCCAGGTTTTGTGGGCATCGACCCAATGCTTCACACGCGGTCGCAGCGTCATGCCCGCGAAGAACGGGACCAGCGTCAGCAAAATGATCTTCAGCAGCAGCGGTCCGAGCGATCCGCTCTGCCCGGTGGTGCGCATCAAGAATTCCACCAAAAGAGGCGTTATGAAGACGCCGAGCAGATTCGACAGGGCGGCGTTGAACAGAGCGCCTGCTGTGTTGCCCTGCGCGACGGCCGTTAGCACCACGGAGGTCGAAACCGTCGAGGGCAGGACGCACAGATACAGGAAGCCATCACGGATGGCCGGTGGCTGACTCGGCCAGAGCAGGGGGATGAGCCAGTGCAGCAGCAGACCGGCGATGGGAAAGACGATGAACGTGAATGACTGGATGAGTAGGTGGAGCCGCCAGTTGCCGGCGCCGCGTTTTAGTTTCTCGAAGGCGAGCGAGAGGCCTTGCAGGAAGAGGATAAGCGCGATGCCGAAGTTGTTGAGCAGCTCAGCGTGCAACACGCCGCCGCGCGCGCCGGGTTCGGGCAGGAGAAATGCCACCACCACTGCGGCCGCGAGACCGAGGAGAAAACCGTTGCTGCGAATCCAAAGTGGCATGCCCCACAAAAGTTCCGTGCTACTGATTTTGGTTGGAGCCGAGCTTGGTCTTTAGCCAGTGGATGAGTTTGGTCTGATAATCAGGGTCGAACTTCTTCCAATCTCCGAGTCTATGCGGGGCGTTGGTCAACGTGATGAGTTGGGTTTCCACGCCTGCTGCTTGCAGTCGCGCTTGGAAGTTGACTGATTGCGAGTAAGGGACGCTTTTGTCCTCGGTGCCGCCCAAAAGCAAGAACGGGGGCAGTCCGGGTTTGACGTAATTGATGGGAGAGAGGTTGCGCAGTAGTTGGCGCGATTCAGGGCCGAAATCCGCCGGGCTGTTCAGGACCGCTTGCATTGATTTGCTCAATCCGCCGCGCCGTTCGGAGTCGGCGATGTGGTCGGTGGGAGCGGCGCAACCTACCACGGCTTGCACTCGGGTGGTGTCGTCCGCCAGCACCGCTGCCAGACACGCCAGATGGCCGCCTGCGGAATAGCCCACCAGGGCAACGCGGTTGCTGTCCCCGTTGAACTCGTTTGCATGTGCCTTGACCCAACGGATGGCACACTGCACATCTTCGATACACGCTGGCCAGTGGTTGCTCGGGGCGAGGCGGTAGTCGATGGAAAACCAGACGAACCCAGCTTGATTCAGGGGAGCCATCAAAGGTTGGATATCGCCTTCGGCTCGTTTGTTGCCGCTGCTCCACCCCCCGCCATGCACCAGTATCGCCACGGGGAATGGCCCTTTCCCATCAGGGATCGAAACGTCCAGATGCAGGGGCGTGCCTTGAGTTCGGGCGTATTCGATGTCGAACCTCTGTTCAGTCGCTGTCGCAACCGTTGCGATTAGCGTGGAAATGAAGATGCAACCGTATTTCACCGCCGGATTCTGGCCGGTTTTGTGGATTTGCTCCAGCCCGAATGAAAATGGGATTCGCGTGGCACCCATCGTGCTCATTCAGAACTGCGAGTATGAGCAGCATCACCTTAAATTCTTTGGCCGGACTGACAATCCGGGCGTGGGTTTCCCTTCTGGCTGCCTCCTGCCTCATCGGCGTCATTCTGGCGGTTGCCCTCCCAGTTCACGTGCACTGATCAGTCAGTGCGTCTTTCGCTGATGGTTGCCATCTGCTGGCATTATATCAGCCCCTAGAACACGATTTGTTCATTTTCAATTGAACAGTTGGTCGCTCTCTTGCTATTACTTGGATTGTAATGCCTGCGACCGAACATTCGGAAATCTTGCCAGGATTATCCGATTCCGTTCCAGTCGGCCTGTCCGAGGTCGAACGGGAAGTCATTGCGCATTTTGTTGAGATTTCCCGCGCTCTCGGTCAACCCCGCTCCCTCGCCGAGATTTATGGTCTGCTTTTCATTTCCCCGCGTCCTCTGGCCATGGATGAAGTGTGTCAGCGGCTCGACATCAGCAAAGGATCGGTAAGCCAGGGATTGAAATTTCTGCGCGAGATTGGTGCCGTCCGGGAGGTGGAAGTCAAAGCGGATCGCCGCGCGCACTTCGAGGCGGTGGCGGAGTTGCGCAAGCTGGCGGGACGTTTTTTGCGCGATCAGATTGGACCTCGATTGGCTGGGAGCGAAGCGCGCCTCAAGAAGTTGAGCAATGCTGCCTTCGGTCTTGAAGGTGCGCACAAGCAACACGTCGATAGTCGGGTCACCATGCTCCAGAGTTGGAACAAGAACACGCGGCGCATTTTGCCGCTGGCGATCAAACTTTTGGGTGGATAGCAGCACGCCTCTAGGCGTTGTCGGTCGATGTGGGTGAGTTAAGTAATCAGGTCATGTTCGGAATCGTTTTGTTGGAATCTGCAGAACGACCAAGGGCGGCAGCTTGCCCCAGCCTTTTGACCACTGATAACCGGCCACTAGTTTTCCTATGATTTATCAAGAGCAGGAACTGAAGACCATCTCGCGCCACTTCCAGATCTACGGCGAGATCCTGCACGCCGAGCCGCTCAAGATTGGGCACATCAACGAGACCTACACCGCCACCTACGACCAAGGCGGCATGCGCGTGCGTTACATCCACCAGAAACTGAACCGCACCGTCTTCAAGAATCCGGCCGGCGTGATGAAGAACATCATGCGTGTCACCGGGCATCTGCGGAAGAAACTCGAGGCTCAGCGGGTCCGGGACTTGACCCGGCGCTGTTTGATTGTCATTCCGACCCGCGATGGCCGGCCTTACTTGGAGAACGGCAACCGCGACGTCTGGCGCACGTTCGTTTATGTCGAGGGCGTGAAGACGCATGAGGCGGTGCAGACGCCGGGGCAGGCCTTTCAAGCGGGGCGCGCCTTCGGTGAATTCCAACATCTTCTCGTGGACCTGCCCGGCGCCAGGCTCGTGGAAACCATTCCCAACTTTCACAACACCCGCAAGCGCTTCGAAGCGTTTCAGCGCGCCGTGTCGGACGACCGCTTCAATCGCGCTGCCGGCGTGAAGCAGGAGATCGACTTTGCCACGCAGCGTGAGCCCATGGCGGGGGTCATTGTGGACGCCATGGCGAAGGGCCGGATTCCCGAGCGCATCACCCACAACGACACCAAATTCAACAACGTCATGCTGGACGTCGTCACTGGCGAAGCCATGTGCATTGTGGACTTGGACACCGTCATGCCCGGGTGCGCGTTGTATGATTTTGGCGACATGGTGCGCACCACCACCAGCCCGACGCTGGAGGACGAACTGGATTTGACGAAGGTGAAGCTGCAGTTGCCGATGTTCAAGAGTCTGGCGCGCGGTTACCTCAGCACGGCTGGTCAGTTCCTGACCAAGCCGGAGAAATCGCTGATCGCCTTTTCCGGCAAGCTCATCA
>JBEGQI010000197.1:0-3264 GCA_041181065.1 Verrucomicrobiota bacterium
ATGGTGTTCGGGACGGCGTATGCGGTGGCGAAGGGCGACAACGGCCTGGCGCATGCGGCGGAACATTTCTCCAAGTTCATGGCCACGCCGGGCTCGGGAGCGGTGGTTGGAGGGATGGCTATCGCGCTGGTGGGGATTGTGTTTTGCGGCTTGGCAGGCAAATGGAAGGAAGGCGATCACGCGCAATCGGGCCAAGCCATCCAAGGCGGCAGCCGGGCGCTCCTCGGCATCGGACTGTGCATCGCGGCGGGATTGCTGTCGGCGGTTTACGGCATGGCGCTGACCGAAGGCGCGCCGATTGCGGAGGCGGCGGCAGCGAAGGCGGTCGGACACACGGTGCTCGGCATTGATGCGGCGACGTTCAAGAGCAACGCCATCTATCCATTCTCGAATGCCGGTGCGTTCCTGACCACGGCGCTCTACTGCCTCTATCTGCATTTGAAACATCGCACGCTGGGGGAGGTCGTGAATCTGCCGGAGGGCGCTGAGAAGGCGAGCCTCTCGCTGAATTGGGTGATGGCGATTCTCACTGGTTGCCTCTGGTATGGGCAGTTCTTCTTTTATGGCTTCGGACATTTTTACATCCAGAAAGTCGCTGGTTTCGAGCAGACCTGCTGGGCCGTGCATATGATCCTGCTCATCCTGCTCGGCACGGTGGTGGGGCTCGTGGTCAAGGAATGGAAAGCGTGCCGTGGGAAAACCTACATCGCGCTGGGCCTGTCGTTGGGCCTTTTGATCGGCGGAAAGCTGCTGCTCGATTACGGCAACGTGAAGGGCTCGGAAGCCGCAAAGGCTGCCGTTGAGAAGCAACAGAACTGAACTGCGCTTGAGGTAGAGCGAATTCCGCGCTCCGTTCAGACCGCCGGCGGAGCGTGAGTGATGGCGTGGAAGAGCCAGTCTTTCAATCGCGCGCGGCGTAGTTTCATCTCTTGAAGTTCCTCGTCGCTGCCGGAGTCGATCTCCTCCTCGATGCGGTAGATGGCGTCATCCAAGTGATGATATTCATCGTAAGCCTTGCGGAACTTGGCATCTGTCCCTTTGAGACGCTTGATGATCCCCGCGTGTTGGGGCAGTTCCTCCGGGATGGGGTGGTGGAGGTTCTCGTTGCGGGTGTGGGAATTCGCCGGCTGCGGCTGGGCCTTTTGAAGCGCGTGAAAAATCCAGTCCTTCAAACGGGCGCGCTCGGTCTTCAATTCCTCGATCTCCTGGTCCGTTGCGAAATCGATGTCCTCCTCGATGCGGTAGATGGCGTCGTCCAAGCGGTGGTATTCCTTGAACGCCTTGCGAAACTGGTCATTCGTGCTTTTCAGCTGCTTGATGGTCTCTTGGTGTTTCGGGAACTCGCGCGTGATGGGATGATGCAGGTCCATGGGCGTATCCTCATAGTTGATTGTTATGCTTTGCGGACTAGTGGCAATTAACCCCAGCGCGGTGAAGATGCCAATCATCTTTTGCCCGCTTCTAAACTTTGGTTGCGGACGCCGGGGCTTCTGGTAAACACGGCCCACCATGGAAACGAACTACACCATCCGCGCAGCTGACGGCAAAGAATACGGTCCGGTCACCTTGGGCGAACTCACCAGCTGGGTCCGCGAAGGTCGCGTGAATCAGGACACGGAGATCCGCCGCAGTGACATGGAATACTGGGCCAAGGCATCCGGGTTCACTGAGTTGCAGGCTCTATTCGTGGCGGTGCCGCCGCCGCTCGCGAGCGCGGGGGCGCCGGTTACGGGTGTCAGCAGTGATGATCCGCAGGCGGCGGCGCGGTTGCGCTCGGGGGCGTCGTGGTTCTATTGGGTGGCGGGTCTTTCGCTCATCAACTCAGTGGTCGCGTTGACGGGTTCCAACTGGCGACTCATCTTCGGGCTTGGTGTCACGCAGCTCATCGCGGAACTGGGCACAAACTTCGGAGGCGCGGCGGTGGCAGTGACCTTCGTCCTGAACCTGATTGCGACCGGCGTGTTTGTCCTGTTCGGCGTCTTCGCGCACAAACGTCACCTTTGGGCCTTCATCGCGGGTGGCGTGCTGTTCCTTCTCGATCTCGTGTTCCTCTTGCTGGTGCAGGATTGGATCAGCGTCGCGTTCCACGCTTGGGTGTTGTTCAGTTTCTTCATGGGCGCGAAGGCCTGCCACGAACTGAACTCACGGTGATTCGATCACGCATCTTGGATGCTTTGCTCCGCGTCGATGGCCAGCCAGCAAATGGCAGCGACCAGATATAACGCCGCCACGCTCAGCAACGGCGGCGTCCAAGAATGGTGCTGTTCCAGCCAGTAGCCGGCAAAGAGCGGCATCGCCGTGCCACCGAGATTCCCGAAAGTGTTCATCGTGCCGGTGACGACGCCCGCGTGTTGGCCGCCGATATCGAGACACGCGGCCCAGCCCGGCGCCACGCCGAACGTTGCCAGTCCGGCAGCGATGGCGAATAGATACGCGGAGGCTTTTGCATCGGTGGTCTGCACGGCGATGACGGTCAGCCCGGCGGCAAGCGGCAAACCAATCAGTCCCGGGATCCGCCTTCCCCAGCGCCTGCCGATCTTTCGCACCAATTGATCGCTGGCGAAGCCGCCGAGGAAGACGCCAACAGCCATGCACAACATTGGGAGCATTGAGAACCAGCCGGTCGCTTTCAGGTCGAACTCCCGCGCCTTGAGCAGATACTTGGGCATCCAGGTCAGGAAGAAATACCAGCCATAGATCACGCTGAAATACATCCCACAGAGCAGCAGCAAAGCGCGGTTGTTGAGCAGGTGTCGCCAGGGCACGGGTGGATGTCCGGTGGTGGGGTTCGAGCCGATCAGTTTGATTTCGGCAGCGTTGACGGAACGATGTTGATGCGGCTCGTCGCGAAACCACCAGAACCACACCGCGGCCCACACGAGGCCAACCATGCCGTAAAGAAAGAAGATGATGCGCCAGTTGTGGTAGAAGTGTTGCAGCAGCGCGGCGGTCAGTTTGTTGGTGGCGGCGCCACCGAGCAACGCGGTCATGACAGCGAGCCCGAAGGCGTTGCCGTGCCAGTGGCTGGGCAGCCAACGCGAGAAGACGCGCGAAAGGCCGGGGAATACGCCGGCTTCACCGGCGCCGAAAAGAAATCGCACGATGAGCAGCGAAACGAATCCTTGCGTCAGTCCCGTGGCTGCGGTGAGGAGCGACCACCACACCACGACCCGCGTCAGCATCAGTCGCGGCCCGAAGCGGTCGGCCAGCCAGCCTGCGGGAATTTCCAATGCGGCGTAGGCGAAGGTAAAAGCGCTGAAGATC
>JBEGQI010000198.1:0-26651 GCA_041181065.1 Verrucomicrobiota bacterium
CTCCCTGAGGATCCGGATAATCTGCTCCGTCGTATGATGTGTCTTCTTCATGATGGTTTTCTTTTCGTTATCCGAAAAACCATCTCACCCTCAATGGCCTAGTTCAGGGGGGCCCAATCAAGCCCAGAAGAGCACCCGAAGATTACGGCGGCGTATTATGATAATCGGGAACTTGAATTCAAGAATGATGTCGGCGCCTCATTTTCGCCTGCAATCTTTGGCTGAACAAATCCGTCGCAGCATTGTCTGAATACGTGCAAGGCAATGAGGCGTTAGGCAATGGCCGTCGGCATGGCATACCCGCGCCACAAGTGGACGCCGACGGAACTTGAATCAAAGGAACGCGCCAACAACTGGAACAGTCAACATGAGCGTTCTACTCCGATACATGGAAACGGCAATGTATCTGGAAAACCCCTCGGTCTGGACAGACGAACCAGCGCAGGCACGTAAGTTTGGCGGCGCGATGGATGCTTTGTTCCATTGCTATGCTCACAAACTTCGCAATGTGGAAATCCAAGGGCGCGATTTCAGCATCCCATTGCGAGACATCGAGTCTGGCAAACAAAAGCAATTGGCAAAATAAAGTAGCGCTATCGGCACAAGGCAGCTGCGGAGGTAAAGTCCATCTCCGCCGTGGATTGAATTTTTCAGCCCTTCGGGGCGCCGCCCTGCTCTAGCTCGCGCAGTTTCATCCGCAGGAGTTTGCAGATGAGCGCATCGCGTTCGCCGTCTTTCCAACGCAAGAGGATGATGCCAACCATGCTGCCGCAGGCCGTGAACGGCATCAGACCCGCGATGATCTGCCCCAAAGACAAGATCGCGATCTCATGGCGCGCCTCCAAAATGGTGCTGACCTTGATCATGGCGCCCATGACCCAACGCTCTTGGAGCCCCGGCGTCGGCCCCTTGCTCAACACGCGCTTCACATCCACTTCCACCGCATCGTCATGAATGAGGGTGCTAAGCCCATCCAGCACGAGGCGCACGCCTACAAGCATCAACAAACTGTAAATGATGAGCAACCGCCAGCGTTTGCGGGGCCATTCGGCCAGTTCCTTTTCGCGCTTCGCGATATGTCGCTCGGCGATCTCGAGGTCGTGCGGGGTGAGTTCCATGGGTGCTGCCTCCAGTTTGGATGATTTCGAATCAGGGGTAACGCATGCTAAAGCGAGGCCGATCAGGGGGCAATCACTTCCCGTCCGCACATCGAATGCAGCGTTTGCTGGATCGATAGAATCTCCCCTGAATTGTTCCGTATAAATTCAGCGGCAAGGATGAGTGACCTTTCTTGACGGTGTAAACCCTGTTCATGAGGCTATGCCCGTCACTTGATAATCTTTTACGTCTGATAGGCTTTATGATTTTCCGCACAGAGGTCAGTGCCACAACGTCTTCAGCGACAGGGCTCATGTGACACGATGCTTGCATTGCGGCGCACCAATCAAACGAAGGCTTTAACGCAGTTCCAAAATCTCCGTAACCACAAAATGAATACAACTATGAAGAAACAACTAGTGCTAGGATTGTTGCTGCTGGGACTGGGCGTGACGATGCCCAATGTTCAGGCACAAACCACCTCCACCTCCACTTCCGCATCCACCCCCAAGCTAGCCAGCGTCGAGGATCAGACGGCCACGAAGGAATCACTGCGTAAGGTCATCCTCTGGACGCAGGAGATCATCCGTCAGGTGAACACCAATGAAGCCCCCTCGTTGCAGCGTGCTTACAACATGGTGGATAATCTGACGCCGAACGAATTGACCGCGTTAAACAACCACCGCAGGCAAATCGATGCGGCCACGTGGAGCCTAATTTGGGCAAACGATACTGCCAAAGGCAAAGCCGCGGCGAACTTGAACAAAGCCAGACTAGCGGCTGAATCCATTCCGGCGGCTCCCGCCTGTGGGGTTCCGCCGTGTCCGCCGGCCCCGTATGACACCATCCAGTTTGGCACTCATAACACGCCCGATACGGGGGCCATCGACATGAGTTCCGTCGGCAACAACATCGCGGCGGCATTCAATCTCGGCACGCGAGACTGCAACACCCGAAGCGATGCCTCCACGGCCGCTGGTCTGGCCATCGCCGTTGAGGTTCTCGAAGGCCTTTCCGATATCGTCCATGATATCACCTATGAAGTCGTGGTGGTTGTCGGCGGTGGCAACTTGAGCCCCCTCTCGCTGATTGTGGATATCCCCAAAGTGGCGGCACACGCAGCTCTGTTCGGCGTCACCTTCTGTGATGCGAGCGTCGATTCCGCGGAAATTCAGGGCAGCTTCATCCGTCTGGGCGTTGTCCATACCAATCTCGCCACTTTGCAATGCACGACCGAAGTCGCCCGCGACACCATCATCGAGAAGATCGGGAGCGGAACCCTTGAGATCATCACCAATGCCGCCGCGAATACAACGTTCATCGTGAACAATGACAATTCCAACACCAGCAAGATCATCAACAACGACAACTCCAACACCACAGCCATCATCAGCACCAACAATTCGAACACGGTGCTCATCCGCAACGACATCGATGCCACGCGGACTGAGTTGCGCGACCTGACGCTCCGCACCCAGATTGAAGCAGCCCTGGCCGGCAACGTATCGGTTGCGTGGTATCAGATTCCCAATAACAAGGGCGGCAAACTCGACTTGGTCCGGAGCATTGTTTTGGAAACAATCAACAACACCGAAGCCGTCGGCGGAAAAGTGACCGAAGCCCGCGCGAAGTTCGCGGCGGCCGATGCCAAGAAGGCGGCAGGCAGCTTCAAGTCAGCGTATGACTTTTATCGTCTGGCCTACAACCAAGCCACCGTCGCAATTCCCTGACCGGAATTGACCTCCTGTTCGTGGCGGCAGGCGTGCATCATGCGCACCTGCCGCTTTTTCTTTGTCCAGATATACACCATGACTGGCCGATCAAAGCACCATCGCACTGCGCATCATGATTGGGGGGCATACGGACTCTCAAGGTGTCCCCCATCACGTCCGCTTGTGTGCCGGGTCACGGTGCCGTGTGTGGGTGAATCGCCAGTTTTGCTGAAGTTTCATGCGTTTGGGCACCTTTTCTCGCCCAATTGCTGAGGGCGGCCTTGTCCCCCACAATGGGGACTAGGAGAAATCCCCTCAAAGAGTATGCTGCGCACGTCAATTTCGCTGTGTCGCCAGCACAGCTTGAATTCTGAAATGTGTGTGGGAGCCGGATGAAAATCCGGCTCCTTTTCTTTTCCAGCCCGCCGATGCATTCGCCCTGCGCTTCGCCTCGGGCAAACTTTGCAGCATTTGAGCGGGCGCACCGAAAGATGCCCAAGTCTCCCCCAATTGCTCCGAGCCTTTGGCCGACATTGGGCACCCGCCAGATACATTTTCAATCGGAGCCCTTTTTCTTTCAACGTAACGTAAGATAAGGCATCTATTATTTATGCGCATACTCGCCCTCCTGACTACAAGCGTTCTGCTCGGCCTGAACGCGCTGGCAGCCACCACCCACACCCAGGCGGAGTTGCTCCTGTCCGTTGAATCCGCCAAGCCCGGCGACACGATCACCGCAGCGGTCCGGCTCCGTTCTGCTCCCAAGTGGCATATCTACTGGAAGAATCCCGGCGATTCCGGCATGGCGACAGCAATCAAGTGGCAGCTCCCGGCTGGTGTCACCGCGGGTGAAATTCTTTGGCCCGCACCTGAGCGGCTCGAAGCGGAAGGTCTCACCACATTCATTTTCGAGAACGAAACGACGTTGCTCATCCCCCTCAAGCTCGACGCCGGATTGGAGTCCGGCCCGCTGGAATTGAAGGCGAAAGTTTCGTGGCTTGAATGTTTCGAGACGTGTTTGCCTGGTGATGCCATCGTCACCGCCACCCTCGCCGTCGCCACCGAAACCAGACCCGCGACCGCCAACGCCGCCATCATAGAAGCCGCGCACGGCAAGCTTCCAAAGGACGGGAGCATGTTGGGCGTATCGTCCACGTGGGAGGAAACAACGACCAACACTACTCGCAATCTTCTGGTCGAGTGGAAGGTGAAGAGCGCCGCCACCGAGGTGGATTTCTTCCCGGATGCAAGTGACGATTTTGAAGTGAGCTTGAAACCTGAGCGACTGCCGGTGGATGCCAGCCGGGTGGCGTTACGGCTCCCAGTAAAGAAATCCGCCGCCAGCTGGCCGGAGAATATCTCCGGCGTCGTGGCTCAAAAGGTGAACGGACAAAAGCAAACCTTCGAAGTCACATTCATGCCCACTGCGGCGGCAGTTCCGACGGCCCCTCACGCAGCGACTTCGGTTGCTGGACCTGCAAAGTCGGCACCTAGCGCCCCCACTCAGAAGACCAGCCCCGGGCTGGTGCTGAACCTCCTGCTCGCCCTCCTCGGAGGCCTCATCCTCAACCTCATGCCTTGCGTGTTGCCAATCCTGTCCTTGAAGGTGCTTAGCATTGTCAATCAACACGGCGCCCCCGCAAGCCACGCACGCACGCATGCACTCGTTTACACGCTCGGCGTGCTGGTGTCCTTCTGGGCGCTGGCAGGCCTCGTGATTGCAGGACGGCTGGCGAGCTGGGGTGAACAATTCCAAGACCCGCGCTTCGTCGTCATAATGACCGTGCTCATGACGCTCGTTGCGTTGAACCTGTTCGGCCTCTTTGAATTTGTTCTGCCGGGCGGGACAACGAATAAAGCCACCGAACTCGCCGGACGTGAAGGATTCTCCGGCGCGTTCTTCAATGGCATCCTCGCCGTGGTGCTCGGCGCATCGTGCGTTGCGCCCGTGCTCGCGGCCGCAGTCGGCTGGGCGATCTCGCAACCACCCGCAGTCATCGTGCTGGCCTTCTCAATGATCGGACTAGGACTAGCTCTTCCCTTCGTGCTGTTGAGCTTCTTCCCCGCGCTGCAAAAGATGCTGCCGCGACCCGGCGCGTGGATGGGAAAATTCAAGACTGCGATGGGCTTCCCGATGCTCGCGACCGCGGCATGGCTGCTGTCGCAAACCGCCGACCATTTCGGCAACAGCGGCCCGCTCTGGGTGGGACTGTTCCTTGTTTTCCTGGCGCTGGCGCTCTGGATCTACGGCGAGTTCAATCAACGCGGATCGAAGCGCCGTGGGCTCGCCGCAATCATCGCGGTGGTCATTGCGGTTGCGGCTTACGGCTGGACGCTGGAGAAGCAACTGCACTGGCGTAATCCGCCGTCCATCGTGACCGGTGTGCCCACCGCCGCCACCGGCGCCAGCGACAGCATCGCGTGGCAGCCGTGGAGCGCGGAAGCTGTGGCCAAGGCCCGCGCCGACGGTCGACCCGTGCTGGTGGATTTCACCGCCAACTGGTGCCTGACCTGCCAGCTCAACAAAAAGACAAGCCTGGAGATCGACCCAGTGCGCGCAAAGTTGAAGGCTGTGAACGCAGTGACTTTGATCGGCGATTACACACGCAAGAATCCCGACATCACCGCCGAGCTGAAACGCTTCGAACGCGCGGGAGTGCCGTTGGTCCTCGTCTATCCCAAGGACGCCGCTCAGCCTCCCGAATTGCTGCCGACGGTGCTCACGCCGGACATCGTGCTCAAAGCGCTTGATGCCGCGGCAAAGTGATGGGCCGGTAAAAAACTTCGTGCCTACCGCGCTCGCGCGAGTTTAACTCGGCGCGTGAAAACACCGCGCCACATCAGCAACCTCGCCCTCATCGGTTTCATGGGCGCAGGCAAGTCGTCCGCAGGACGGCTTGTGGCCGAACAGCTTGGCTTCAAGTTCGTGGACACGGACGAGTTGATCGAAACGCGCACCGGCAAATCCATCACCCAGATTTTCGCAGACCAGGGCGAGGCGCATTTTCGTGAGTTGGAGCATCAGTTGTGCATCGAGCTTGGCTCCGAAACGGACATCGTCATCTCGACCGGCGGGGGCCTGCCGACGCGCCAGGAAAATATTGAGAACTTGAAACAGCACGCGCTGGTCATTTGCCTCTGGTGCTCGGCGGAACAAATCTGGGAACGCGTGCGGCATCAATCGCACCGACCATTGTTACAGACGCCCGACCCGGAGGCGAAGATCCGCGAACTGCTCGCAGTCCGGGCACCGTTTTACCGGCAGGCAGATATCTTGTTGAATACGCAAAACCGGTCGCAACGGCAGGTTGTCCAGCAGGTCGTCGCGCACTTCAAGGAAGCCCGTAAGAAATCACCATGAAGGAACGCATCCGCCAGCGCGCCCGCGAGCTGGGGTTTGACGATTGCCGGTTCACGTCCGCTGCAGCGCCGCAATCAGCACCCCATTTTGACCGCTGGCTGGAAAAGGGCGCGCACGGACAAATGGCCTGGATCGAACGCGGCGCCGCTAAACGTCGCGACCCACAACTGGTTCTGAATGGGGCACAGAGCATCATCACGCTCGCGGTCAGCTACGCGATAAATGATTCACCAAACGCCGACAGCAACTCGTCGGTCGGCGTCATCGCCCGCTACGCTCGCCACGCAGATTACCACGACGTTCTCGCACAACCGCTGAAAGACCTTTCGCGCTTCGTGGACGAACTCGGAGGGCCGGGCACAGAATCACTTTGGTATGTGGACACCGGGCCGAGCCTGGAACGCGACTTCGCGCAACGCAGCGGCATCGGGTTTGTGGGCAAGCACACCAACGTCATCAGCCGTCAACTTGGAAACTGGATCCTGCTCGCAGAAATACTCACGACGATTGAGCTGGAGCCGGACTCGCCCGAGAGGAACCGATGCGGCACTTGCAGCCGTTGCCTTGCGACCTGTCCGACCCAAGCCATCACCGCGCCGTTCCAACTCGACGCACGACTGTGCATCTCTTACCTCACGATCGAACTCAAAGGTGCGATTCCGGAAAGTCTTCGCCCGGCCATCGGCAATCGCATCTTCGGCTGCGATGATTGTCTGGCGGTTTGCCCGTGGAATCGTTTTGCCGAAGAAGGTCGGTTGATGCGCAAGTGCCAGCGCCAGGATTTGGGGGCGCCTGAATTGTTGGAGCTGCTCTCCATGGATGAGACACAGTTCAAGCAACGTTTTGCCGGAACTCCTATGCTGCGAGCAAAACGTCGTGGGTTGTTACGCAACGTGTGCGTGGCGCTGGGGAATGTTGCCGGAGAAAATGCGTTAGGCGCGTTGGAGAAAGCCTCGAGCGATGCCGAACCGTTGATTGCGGAGCACGCGCTTTGGGCGCTGAACCAAATCAAATCACGCAGGTTAAAGTCCGAAGGCTAAGCGCAGGAATCTCACTGCACCTTCATCAACTCGTCTGCAGTCCATTGCTGCGTGCGAGCAGCCACCGAGGAACGAACGGCTTTGACGTCGGCAGGCTTGATGACGGAGGCCTTGTTGCCCCAAGAATTGCGCATGTAACTCAGCACGGCGGCGAGTTCTTCGTCCGTCATGCCCGAGCCCATGGCGGGCATGGAGAGAGTCCATTCCTGACCCTTGACCTTGATGGGACCATTGACGCCGTTCAAGGGGATGCGGATGAGTCGGCCAATCGTGTCAGTCAGGACCCATTCGGAGCCGACAAACGGCGGGGCCTGACCCGGCTTGCCCGTGCCATCCACACCATGACAAAGCGCGCAGACTTGTTCGTATTTACGCTGGCCCAAGCCCATCCAATCGTCGCCGACAACGGGCTGGAAGAGTTGAACCTCTTTGAGGTTCGCATATGGAGCGTAAACACGGTCGTTGAACCAGCCGCCCTTCGCATCGAAGTAAAGGCCGCCCGCGAATACCGCGATCAACAGCGCCATCACGATCCAGATAGGCACGGTGGCTGAACCGACTTGCGGCTCAACACTGACGACACTTTTGTTGGAACTCGGCTGGCTCATTTGGCAGGAGAATCTGATTTGGGCGCGACCGCAGGTGCGCTGAAGGGCGCCTCGAACAACGGTGCGTCGGAACGCAGGCTCGTGAGGTAAGCAGCCAAGGCGACGGCTTTGTCGGTCGGAACAATTTCGTAGCCAGGCTCGGTCGTGACATTCAAACGATCGGGCGACGGGTTACGACCAACGCGACGCTTCTCGAACAGGAAGCGATACGGCGGCATCGTGGAATCAGCAATCTTACTCTTGGGGTCGTAGAGATGTTGCAGATGCCAGCTGAGGTCCGCGTTGCGCGCGCCGATGTTGGCGAGGTCCGGACCGATACGCTGCGAGCCGACCATGACGGGCGAGTCTTGCAAATAATCCTGCGCCACGGAGGCACGCAGCCCCCAGCCGCGCTCGATGTCCGTGCCGGTCGGACGAACTCGGGCATCCACCTTCGCGCCGGTGTCCTTGAATGCCTTGGTGGCTTCGTCGGATTGCTGCTTGCTGACGCCGGTCAAAACATTCTTCGGCAAGGTGCCCAGAAATCCAGCATCAAGCTTGGCGTCTACTGACTTCAAGGCAGCGAGCACGACAGCTGTGTTGGTGCCCGCTTCGGTCATGACCACGTCGAAGACCGTGCCGCTCTGCCGGACTTGCTGACTGTGACAGGCGGCGCAGCCGTTGGCGCGATAAACTTGCGCGCCCTGCTCGGCCAATCCCGGTCGGCGGGACGGATAAAGCAGCGAGGTCACGGAGTTGGTGGTAATCTCCTGACGACCGACCTGCAGTTGAGGGGTCAGCACCATGCCGCACCACGACGAAGCGAGCGCGAGAAAACCGACTAGAAAAACGACGGAACGGTAGTTCATGACTTCACCTCCGCACCGCAGCAACCCGTTTCACAGCACTTCATGCAAGCCTTCGCGCGCTTCACGATGAGCAAAGCCACATTACCGAACAGCAGCAACGCACCGAGCGCCCAGAGCGTTTCACCCAAGCTTGCCATGCGGATCGGCATTAGCACAGACTTCGCGATGTCCGTCGATTTGACGCCCGCCTGGAGCAACTGACCGCCCTGTTGCCATCCGCCAATCACGTAAGCTGCGGTGACGATCAGCGCACCGAAAGTTGCAGCCCACAGATGCGCACGGACCAGCCCCGCGAACGGCCACTGGATGTCAGCCACCTTCGGTAAAACATGATAAATACCACCCAGCGCCACCAGGCCGAAGAATCCGACCACCAAGGCTTCCGTTTGCCCGGCATGATAAAGCGTCAAGGAGACGCGTTGATCAATCGAAGGAATCACCGCCAGCGCACCCAGCAAAAGAGCGACGAAGAAGAACGGAGTTGAAAAAGAGAAGAACTTCGCCTCGGCTTCCGGAGCCTTGATGCAGCAGGTGGTGCGGAGATTTTCAAAGACGGCCAGTGCAGTCACGAGCGTGAGGAGTGCGGCAACATTGCTAACCGCACCGATCCACGCAGGCAGCGGAGCACTGCTGCTTTGGCCGGTCCAGCTGCCACAGAATGTCAGCGAGAGCAGCGCGAGGAAGGCAAGATGTTTGCTGTAAAGATTCTTGCCCGCCAGCTTGGGCACGAAGTAGAAGAGCGCGCCCAGACCAAAAAGTCCGAGGACCACGAGCTGGAGATTCGTGGAATACCAGCTTTGCACTGCGACCTGCGCCACGCCGCGAACCGGTTCCGCTCCCAAGGCGACCACCGCAGTGGAAAGAATCCAAGCGAACCACAGAAAACCAAGGATGATGAACCAAAGCGACGGATACATTTCCCTGTCGGCGCGGTTGTGAATCGTGGACAAGCCCACGTAGCCGAGCACCAAGCTCGCGACGAGCAGGATGAGCGCGCCGTAACGCGGGATTTCAAAACCCTCATGGCCGGAACTGCCACCGCAAAGAATTCCGAAGGAACCGACTAGAACGCCAACATTCCAGATGATGGCGCCAGCGGTGGAACCGACTTCGCAGGAAATGCGGGTCTGGCACAAACGCGCCGCCAGCCAGAACGCGAGACCGTAGGCAGCTGGCAAACAGAAGCCATAGATCATCGCCGTTTTGGCAAACGGTGCGATGCGCCCGTAGCTCATCCAAGCGCAGTCCGCGAACATCGCCGGGTTATGGAAGCTCATGGAGGCGAAAATCGCCGCCACCGCCGAGACGAGCAGCCAGACGGCCGCGCCGGAGAAGAGCGCCATGACCGGCACACGACACGAAGCGTCTATCTCGCCTTGCGTCGGGACAGCAGGGGTGGAACTGGAGATCAAACAGGAGTCGCTCATGCGGCGCCGGTCACTCGAATGCACTGGGTTTCTCAGGCGCCTTCGGCGGAACCGCCGTGGCCTTCGCTTCCCGCGCGAGCAGATCCTTGCGGAACTCGGCGAGGTCCTGACCGCCGGCAATCGTCATCTGCACGGCCCGGTCCACTTTCAAGCGAACAACACCCTTGGTCTTGTCGACCCAATCGTAGGTCGTCATCGCCTTCGTCTCGTCCGCACGAAGCTCGGAAAGGTTCCGGGAGCGCAACGCCGCACGCTCAGCCGTCAAAGACGCCGGCGTGGTGTAATACTTCATGGCCCAAACAATGGCCGCGACGACCAGCAACGCCGCCAGCACGGCAAGCGAGTTGATCACGCTGCGACTGCAGCAGCAGTTCCCTCCATTTTTATTGCAGCAACTCATTAGTGGCCTCCTTTCGAGGCATGATGCGGTCCATCGATCAAATCGTCGGTTTGGTCCAGTTCGCCACCGGAAATCTGGGTCGCCACCGGGTGCGCATGGCCCATCGCCTCAATGAGACGCGGGTCCTTCAGCGGATACGGGGCTGCTTCCTTGTATTTCGCCAGAAATGCCTTGGCAATGATGCCGATCATCAAAGCGATCAAGCCGATATCCAACCAAACCCATTTCCAAGCAAACCCAGAGCGGTGGAGAACGGGCATGATGTTGAAATTCAGATCCGTGTAGTGCATCAACCACGCCCAAGCCGCGAGCGGGATGACGAACTTCGGGCTGCTCTTGATGTCGATGCGCAGCAGGCTCAGGAACGGCAGGAAGAAATGGCCGAAGATGATGACCATGCTGACCAAGAACCAAGTCGAGCGGTTACCATCCGGACCGAACTCACGCATGTAGAACCAGAAGGTCTCTTCCGGCATGTTGGCGTTCCAGATGATGAAATACTGCGCGAACGTGACGTAAGTGTAGAACACGGTGAACGCGAAGAACAACGTGCCCATGAAATAGAACTGGTGATCGTGCAACACGTGGGTCAGCACCTTCTGGCGATTCAGGATGGCCATGATGGTGTAAGCCGTGCCCAAGGTCATCCAAACGCTGCCGGCGAAATACCACACACCATACATCGTGGAGAACCATTGGTGCTGGAGCGCCTTCATCCACATGATGGCCGCAAAGGTCATCGTGACAGAGAAGAGGAAGATGCCGTAGTAAGAATACTTGCGCATCTTGAAGGTGCATTCAGCCGCGCCGGTTTTGTCCTGCGCGATGGACCACTTGCGCAGTCCAGCCGAAATCAACCACCAGACGAGGAAGTTCACGATGGCAACGGTATAAAAACCAACTGTCGTGAACATGGGTTGTTTAGCGTGTAGCGCATGATCTTCGTCCACACTCGAAGTCATCCACGGATAGATGGTCTTCGCCAGCAGCGCGATGGGGATGAAGAGAATCGGAATCCATGGCCAAACCGTGGAAGCGATGTGCTCCAAGAAACGGCGCGGAGGCACCGACCATCCGGCATCGAACAGGTGATGCGCCAATACCAAGAACAGCGAACCAAGGCAAAGGCTCAGCGTGAACATGAACGCCAACAGCCAAGAGAAGCCGAATTGACGGAAGCCGTGGTGGAATTTGTAGTCCACCAGCGCGCCAACGATGGCGATCACTGCTCCGAGGCCGATGAGCTTGTTCGGAATACCAGCCCACTTCGACAGGTCGAGCGGCGCGGAATTATTTGAAGAAGATTGCTCGCTCATAGGTTATTTCGAAAGGGTTGCACGTTCAGTTTCCGGCACGTCGTCCACCGAACCCAAGCGCGCGAGCTGCAGGGCGCGGACATAAGCGACGATGGCCCAACGATCCTGCACGTCGACTTGCGACGCGTAGGATTGCATCAAATTACGACCATGTGAGATGACGTAGAAGATTTCGCCGTCACCCATCTCCACGATGCGTTTGTCGTGCAGGTTGGCGACGACCGTCATGCCATACTTCTTGGTGATGCCGTTGCCGTCGGCCAATTGGCCGTGGCAAGGCGAACAGTTGATGGTGAAACGTTGCTGACCGCGCGCGAGCAACTGCGCATCGACCTTCAACGGGTTCAACTCGACAAAGTTCGTCGTGCCTTTGACCAGGCCGGTGTTCACCGCGGAATCTTCATACGGCATCACTGCCCCGGCGGCAGTCTGGATGGCCGTGCCGCGGGCGATGGTGCCCGCGACATGCGGTTGAGAGCTGACACCGTTGGCGAAGAAGGCGTTCGGCTGCATGGGGCGCAGCTTGAGCTGGCGGTCCATGTCCGGGAACACCTCGATGGGGGACCGGCGCGAGACGTCGCCTCGCTTTCCGGCAACAAGAATGCCGACGGCGACGATGACAATGAATGGCAGCAGGATGAATTTGATGAAGCGCATTTATTCCTCCACGAGTTCGATGCGCTTGCTGCCGGCGGCTTCAAGCAGTTTACGGGTTTCCACTTCGTTAAATTTCGGATCCGCCGTCTCGATGACGACGAAGAAACGGTCGTGCGTCGCGAGGGCGAAACGCTTGTTCTTCAGCAACGGATGATGCAGGCGCGGGAGCCTGTTGAGGAACAACATGCCCCCGATCGCACCGAACGCGCCGAGTAAAATGGTCAGCTCGTAGGACGGCGGGAAAGCGCTGAATGGGCTGAACATCGGCTTGCCACCGATCATGATCTTATAGTCGATGGCGTTGAGGAACCAGATCATCAACATACCGGTCGTGTAACCGGTGCAACCGCCGATGAAGGAGAACCAACCCACTTTGGAGTTCTTCAAACCCATCGCCTTGTCCATGCCATGGACGGGAAACGGGGTGAATACGTCCCACTTGCGGAAGCCGGCGTCACGCACCTTTTCCGCCGCGTGCATCGCGTCGGCCGGCGTCGTGTATTCGGCCATGATGCCGTGAATTTTCGCGTTCATCAGTGATGCCCTCCTTTCGCGCCGCCTTCAACCGTATGCGGGTCGGCATGCGGCGTCACGCCCTTCACTTCCGAGATCGCAATCATCGGCAGGAAGCGCATGAACAGCAGGAACAGGGTAAAGAACAGACCGAACGTGCCGAGGTAGGTCAGGATGTCGACCGGTGATGGCAGATAGTAAGCCCAGTTGGACGGCAGAAAGTCGCGGTGCAACGAAATCACGATGATCACGAAGCGTTCGAACCACATGCCGATGTTGACGAGGATCGAGATGATGAAAACGATCCAAAGGTTCTCACGAATCTTCTTGGACCAGAACAACTGCGGGAGGATGACGTTGCAGCCCATCATGCACCAGTAACCCCAAGCATATGGCCCCTTGATACGGTTCAAGAACGCGAAACGCTCAAACGGGCTGCCGGAATACCAGGAGATAAACAGCTCCATGATGTAGGCGTAACCGACGATTGAGCCGGTAGCCAAGGTCACTTTGCACATCACGTCGATGTGGCGCATCGTGATGATGTCTTCCAAGTGGCACCAGCGGCGCAAAGGCACAAGAAGCGTCAGCACCATGCCGAAGCCGGAGAAGATCGCGCCCGCAACGAAGTAAGGCGGGAAAATCGTCGTGTGCCAGCCAGGGACCTGCGACACCGCGAAGTCCAAGGAAACGATGGAGTGCACGGAGAGCACCAGCGGCGTGCTCAAACCGGCGAGGATCAGATACGCCTTCTCGTAATTGCTCCAGTGGCGGTTCGAGCCGGTCCAGCCGAGCGAGAACAAGCCATACAGGAACTGGCGGATCTTGCTCTTCGCACGGTCGCGCATGACCGCGAGGTCAGGCACCAGACCGACATACCAGAACAAGAGTGAAACCGTGAAATAGGTCGAGACGGCGAACACGTCCCACATCAGCGGCGAGCGGAACTGCGGCCAGATGCTGTTCGAGTTCGGAATCGGGAACAGGAACCAGTCGAACCACACGCGACCGACGTGGATGGCCGGAAAAATACCGGCGCACATCACCGCGAAGATGGTCATGGCTTCTGCCGCACGATTCACACCCGTGCGCCACTTCTGACGAAGCAGGAAGAGAATTGCCGAGATCAACGTGCCGGCGTGACCGATACCGATCCACCAGACAAAGTTGATGATGTCCCAAGCCCACGCGGTCGGATGATGGTTACCCCAAACGCCGACGCCCGTGGAGATCTGGTAGGCCAGCATGCAGAGCAACACGCCCGCAAGGATCAAGCTGGGGATGAATGCCGCCCACCACCAAGCCGGGGTCTTGCCTTCGCAAATACCCGCAACGCGGTCAGAAATCCAACCGGGTGAACGGTTGTTGCTCACGAGCGGAATGCGCTCGAGTTCTTTTGGCACTGTCGGGAGTGCCGTCGCTGTAGCGTCGGAGGCCATTAGTGAGCTCCTTTCTCCGCCGCGTGACCAGCGGGGGCTGCTTCATGGCCGGCTTCGTGACCGCCACCGTGTGATTCAAAGGGATTTCCCATCTTCGATTCGTATTCCTGGAGACTTAACGGAGCCTCGTAGTAATCCGGCATCGCTTTGTTCGGGTTGCGAACGCGAGCGAGGTAGGTGAGTCGCGGCTTGGTGAGGAGGAACTCCAGCACGCTGTAATCACGCGACTGGGCCTTGAGCTTTGAAACCTTGCTGTTTGGATCAGCGACGTTGCCGAAGACGATCGCTCCGGCGGGGCACGCTTGCGCGCATGCCGTGGTGAACGAGTCCGTCGGGATCTTGTCGAACGTGCCGGCGCCCGCCTTCACCTTCGCCGAGATCTTTGCCGACTCGATGCGCTGCAAGCAGAACGTGCACTTCTCCATGACGCCGCGCATACGCACGGTGACCTCGGGATTCTTCGCCATCTTGAGCAGATCCCATTCGTCTTCCTTGCGCTTGCCGAACGGCCCCTTGTAGAGCTGGTCGATCGGACGCTTGTTGTAATCGAAGAAGTTGAAGCGGCGGACCTTGTAAGGGCAGTTGTTCGAGCAATAACGAGTGCCGACGCAACGGTTGTAAGCCATCACGTTCAGACCTTCGTTGTCATGCGCGGTCGCATTGACCGGGCACACGCTCTCGCAAGGAGCGGATTCACAGTGCTGGCACATCATCGGTTGCGTGACGACCTGCACTTCATCGATCCAAGATTGATACTGCTGCTCTTCATCGCGCGGCGGCATATACCAAGCGCCAGCCCGCGGCTTGAAGCGTTCCTTGTCCGTCGTGTAGTAACGGTCCAGGCGCAGCCATTGCATTTCGCGACCGCGACGGACTTGATCCTTGCCGACGATCGGGATGTTGTTTTCGCTCTGGCACGCGATGACGCAGGCCGAACAGCCCACGCACGCGTTCAAATCGACCGACATGCCCCACTGATGGTGCGCGCTCGGTTTGACGGCATCGAGCGGGTTCGGATACAACGGCTTTGGCCAGACGCCTTGCTCGCCCGCTGGCTTGGGCGGCTCGTGCAGATTCATCGACTTCGCGAAATCCGGATGTTCCTTGAACTGTTCC
Source organism: Verrucomicrobiota bacterium (assembly GCA_041181065.1). Taxonomy (GTDB): domain Bacteria; phylum Verrucomicrobiota; class Verrucomicrobiia; order Limisphaerales; family DSYF01; genus DSYF01. The sequence continues at coordinate 15,536 of JBEGQI010000198.1, forward strand.
AAGTTCGCTTCGCGAATGATCGCGCGGCCTTCCATGGACCAGTGTTCCTGCGTGCAGGACAGCGGATAAGTCTTGCCGGTCTTTTCCACCTTTGCGCCAGTTGCGATGTGCAACGAATCGCTCGTGCGGATGGTGTAGGCATTGAAGCCCGTGCCGGTGCCAACGCGACCGGTCTTGGTGCGGCCATAACCCAGCGTCACGCCGAGCACGCCGTCCGCCTGACCAGGTTGAACCCAAATCGGGCCTTCGACAGAACGTCCGTTGACCGTGATCTTGACGACATCATTGTTGGCAACGCCCAAATCAGTCGCGGTCTTGCGGCTGACGAGCACCGCGTTATCCCAAGTGAACTTGGTGATCGGATCAGGCAACTCTTGCATCCAGCCGTTGTTGTTGAAGCGACCATCATCCACGCTGTAGTCGGGACGGATGACGACTTCGAGACCGTTGGTAGCCTTGGCTGAACTGAGCGCGGCGGAAACCGCGCTGCTCTTGAGCGAAACTGAAACGGTCTTCGCCGCCGACTTTGCGAGGAAACCGTCGTGGAGGAATTTGCGCCACGCGCCTTCGACGTCGCCACTGACAAAACCGGCAAAGGTTTCGCGGACGATCTCATAGGCACCAACCACACTGGAACCCGCGATGCGCGCAAGGATTTCGATCTCCGTCATGCCGCCGAACAACGGCGCGATGAGCGGCTGGATCGGAACCAACGTGCCATCCGTGGTGCGGGCATCACCCCATGATTCGAGGTAGTGCGCTGCGGGAATTTGCCAGTCGCACGCTGCCGAGGTTTCGTCTTGCTCAAAGTAACTGAGGCGGACAACGGTCTTGGCTTTGCGCTGAGCTGCGGCCCAGTTGAGCTCAGCCGGAGCGGTGTTACCGGGGTTGCCACCAAGAATCACCAGCGTGTCCACAGCACCTGCATCGAGCGCTTTGGCGAGCTGTTGAATGGTGCCGCCGGTGGAAGCGCCAGCGCTGAACTCGATCGTCTTGCCGATGTTGCCGAGTGCCGCGTTGATCGCGTAGGCGAGCGCATGCACAGCAAGCGGCTGACCCGCGCCAGCCACCACAAGGCTTGCGCCCTTGTTTGCGAGCAAATCCTTGGCGCATTCGACGAACCACTTCGCGTCTTCGCCGCTCAGGTCCGCCGCAGAACCGACACCCGCGCCAACGGTCGCCGCAATCACGCTGGCGCCCTTGATGACCGCGCTCGAAGGCATGCGCTTGCGGTGATCCGCATTGGCACCCGTCAAAGTCATGAGACCTTCCGCCACATAGAGGCGGTTCAACTTGTCTTCCGGCTTCTCGATACGCCGACCGGAAGAGAAGCGACGAATGTTGTTGTGGACTTCCTCTTCCGAGCCGAGGAAATCGCAATCCAAAGAAACGATGACGTCAGCTTTGTCGAAACGGAATGTCGGCGTCACCGCTTGTCCAAAGAACTCGGAAGCGGCAGCAGCATGAACGCCGGAGTCAACCGGATCGTGCGTGAACCAACCCATCGAGGGCATGACGCCCTTCACCAATGCTGCCAAACGATCGCGGGAAGGTGAATTGCTCGGTTCGACCAAGAAGGCAAGGCTTGCCCCCTTGTTCTTCGTGAACTTGACGGACAACTCTGCAAGAAAATCCTGAGCGGCTTGTGCCGTCGTGACGCTGCTGCCTTTGACGAACTTCGTCGCACGATCCGGATCGTAAAGATTCAAGAGCGACGCTTGAGCGAAACGGTCCGTGCCGCCATTGCTGTCGGGATGAAGGGCATTGCCTTCCACTTTCACCGGACGACCGTCATGAGACTTGGCCACCAACGGAATCGCGCCGCGGCGGGTCGGCATCGCGGTTGCATAATACGAGGCAACACCGTGGACATAACCTTCAGGCTGCTTGCCAAAAGGCTCGACCTTTTCTTCGGGCTTACGGCAACCCGTGAGTCCGAGACCCACGCCCGCGAGCGCAAAGGACGCGGACATGATCTTCACGAAATGACGGCGGGTGACCGGGTCGGTCAACTCGCTGGCGCCAGCGGGGAACTCGCGGTGCAACCACTCGCGGAACTCTGGCGTATCGGAAACCTGGTCGAGGCTGCGCCAATAGGTGCGGCCAGTAGCCGGTTCAGGACAGGTAGGCGGAATGGTCTTGCTCATCGGTGGCAGGTGGAACAGTTCTGGAGCGATTCAACTTTCAGATGCTCGACAAGCTTCTTTCCCTCGTCGGCTTGCTTCTGGGAGTTCACGATCGGATCGTCGCTCCACTTCCAGTTCAAATCAGTGACCTTGTCAACCGGCCGGATTTTCGCCGCCGGGTTACGATGGCAATCAAGGCAGAACGTCATGCTGAAAGATTGAGCATGCCCGACCTCATCCATCTTGTTGATCTGGCCATGACACTCGACGCACGAGATGCCGCGCGTGACGTGGACCGAGTGATTGAAATAAACGTAATCGGGGGTTTTGTGGATTTGCACCCACGGAATGGATTTGTTGGCCGCCGCGCTCTCCCGAACGAGGGACAGCTTCGGATCGTCCTTCAGCACCTGATTGTGGCAGTTCATGCACGTCGAACTCGCGGGAACGTTGGAGAACCAAGACTTCTCGACGGCGTTGTGGCAGTAACGGCAATCAAGGCCGAGCTGCGAGACGTGGATGTTGTGGGAGAAGCCGACGGGCTGGATCGGCGTGTAACCGACGCGGGTGTATTTTGGCGTGGCATAATACCACGTGCCACCAATGACGGCCGTGCCGACCAGAATCGCGCCGCCGATGGCCATGAGCGGCAACTGATTGGTCCACTTGGGAAATATGGCTGACATGTCGTTTCTTCTGGGCTTCCTGAAGGAGAGCTGAACGGCATCAACCATTCTTTATTGCTCCCGCAAAATCAAGAAGCGGTGATTCTTAGGAAACAAGTATTGGCGTCAATAATTATCTGAATCAACGGATGCCGGTAGTAACCCGGTTGATGAGGCAGATTAGACGTCAGTCCAAGACGGAATTGGGAGAGTGACTGCGTTGATTATCCCACCTTGCCTCAGCATGGATATCAGATTTTTCGGCCTTCTCCGCCTCATTACAGCAGGTGTTTCCGCGGGAGCTAAAAACCAATCTCGTCCGCAACGCGATCTAGCCAGCGCGAAAAATTTGCGTTCGGCGACATCAAGCCGCAACACACAGGTCCGTTATGCTGAATTGCCGCTTGCCTCATCGCGCCCCAAACTTAACCTGCGCATTGCACGATGCAAATCGAACGCCAGTTCTTCCTGTTCGCCGTGCTCGCCTACGCGCTGAGCACGCTTTACTCCGTTTTTCTCTGGCGCAAAAACTTCCGCCGGGACGATTTCGTCAATTACCTCCTGCTCACGCTCGGCTTTGTCTTCCACACCCTCGCCATCTTCAAGCGCGGCCACGATCTCAAGCACTGCCCCGTTTACAACCTCTACGAAGCCTGCACCTTTTTCACCTGGTTCAGCGTGCTCGCCTATCTCGTCATCGGCCTGTGGCATCGGTTTCGTTTCCTCGGCGCATTCTTCGCGCCCGTGCTGCTGGCGGTCGGCGTGTTCGCACTGATGCCGAGCCTCGACCCGCCGCACCAAGCACAACCGGAATTCAGCCGCGGCGCGCTCCAGAGCGTTCATGCGGCGCTCTCGCTGCTAGCTTACGCTGCGTTTGGACTTTGTTGCGCCGCCGCGCTGATGTTCCTCTCGCAGGAAAAAAATCTGAAGCAACATAAGGTAAACGCGCTGCTCTCGTTGCTGCCCCCGATCCAACGCCTCGAAATCGCCGTCAGCCGCCTGATGATTGCCGGCCAAATCCTGTTGAGCATCGGCATCGCGACGGGCGGCGCTTACATCCATCTCAATCCCGGCCAGTTCGAACCCAAGGGCGACTTGAAGATCATCTGGTCGCTCGTGGTGTGGCTGATTTACGCCGCGCTGTTGACCGCGCATCGTCTGGGCAAGCTACGCGGACGCCGCTTCGCCTTGGCGGCCGTCGGCACCTTCGCTTTTGTAGCGCTGACATTCTGGGGCACCAACCTGTTGTCCCCCATCCACTCGCCCGCACCTACCCGCTGAAGCCATGCCAGTCGTCGTCATCGGACTCAGCCATCGCACGTCACCCGTTGAGGTGCGTGAGAAATTCGCATTCAAAGAGCCGGAGATCCCCACCGCCGTCGCCGAACTCCGCCAGCGCGGCCTCGTGGACGAAGCGGTCATCGTCTCCACCTGCAACCGCGTCGAACTTTACGTCTCCACGCCGCTGGATGCGTCACGCGCCTTCACCGAGCTCCACCAATTCCTCGTCACGCACCACGCCTATCCGGATCCCGTCCACGATCACCTCTACAAATTCGCCGAGCCGGACAGCTTGCAGCACTTGTTCAAGGTCGCGAGCGGACTCGACTCCATGGTGCTGGGCGAAACGGAAATCCTCGGCCAACTCAAACAAGCCTACGACCTCGCGCTAAAACACAAGCTGACCGGCGGCAAGTTGAACAAGGCGTTTCAAAAGGCCTTCAACGTCGCCAAACAGATCCGCACCGAGACGAACATCCAACGCGGCAGCATCAGCGTCGCGAGCGTTTCGGTGGAACTGGCGGAAAAGATTTTCGATTCACTGAAGGAACATCACGTCATGGTCATCGGCGCCGGCGACACCAGCGAGAAGACCGCCCGCGCCCTGCTTTCCCGCGGCGCTAAGAGCATCACGGTCACCAATCGCACCGTCGAAAAGGCCGCGGCGCTGGCCCAAGAGCTTGGTGGACGCGCCATCAGCTTCGAGCAATGGGAGACGGAGTTCGCCCAGATCGACATCGCCATCAGCAGCACCTCCGCTCCGAACTACGTCATCACGCGGGCAAAGCTGGAGCAGCTGATGAAGTCACGCCGCCAGCGTCCCCTGCTCTTGATCGACATCGCCGTGCCGCGCGACATCGACCCCGAAGTGAACCAGATGGACAACGTCTATCTTTACAATGTGGACGATTTGCAGACGATTGCGGAAGATTATCAGCAGCAGCGGCGCAAAGAAGTTGCGCAATGCGAGGCCATCATCCGGCAAAAAGTGGAAAGCCTGATGCAGGAACGGCGGCAACATGTCTCTTGAAGTTTGTATGGCAGAAAAACCCATCATCATCGGCACCCGCGGCAGCGCACTCGCGCTCGCGCAATCCAACATGATCGCCGCCCAGTGCCGCGCCGCGTTCCCGCAACTCACGGTCGATCTCAAGATCATCAAGACCACCGGCGACAAGCTCCAGACTGCGAGCATGGCGCAAGGCGATCTGCCGAAAGGTTTGTTCACCAAGGAACTCGAAGTCGCGCTCGCCAAAGGTGACGTGGATCTCTGCGTGCACAGCCTCAAAGATCTGCCCACGGAACTTCCGCCCGGCCTCAAGCTTGGCGCCGTCGGCAAACGCGTCGATGTGCGCGATGTGCTGATCTACCGCGATGCGGAACACTTCAAAGCTTCCGGCGCCCGCGGATTCGGGCCGCACGTTCAGGCGAAGGACCTGCCCAAAGGCGCCGTCGTCGCCACGAGCAGCACACGCCGTCGCGCGCAACTCCTCGTCAGCAACCCGGACCTGAAGACCGTTGAGATCCGCGGCAACGTCGCCACGCGCATGCAGAAGCTCGCCGCGCAACCCGAACTGGACGCCACCATCCTCGCCTTCGCCGGTCTCACCCGACTTGGTTATCAACTCACGCCCGACGGACGTATCCTCGGCAAGGACGTGCCCGCTGGACTCTACGCCACGTTGATGGATGTGGAATCGATGCTCCCGTGCGTCGGCCAGGCGGCCATCGGCATAGAGATCCGCGAGAACGACCCGCGCATCGACGCCATCTGCGCAAGCTTGAATCATCGCGAAACCTTCCAATGCGTCACCGCCGAACGCGCGTTCCTCGGAGGCATGGGCGGCGGATGTCAGGCGCCCGTCGCGGCGTTTGCGGAACCGGTGGGCGAACAAATCCACATGCGCGCCGTTTCCTTCATGAACGGCTTCAAGCGCACCGAAGCGAAGTGTGCGATGAACGACGCCGCCAAACTCGGCGCCGAAATCGCCACGAAGTTGAAGTAGGCTACTCTCTCGTCTGGCCATCGGAACAACGCATCTTCCGACTCACGGCGCAGGCCAGTGGGCGCGGTAATATCGATTGGGGAAGCTCGCCGCATTCGTGTCCTGCAGCACCCACAAACCGTTCGTCCCGGTGTAGCCTGTGGCAATACTCGTCCAGTTCACCAAGTTCGTCGTTGCCTCGACGGCGAATTGCGTCAGTGGCGAGGAACTCAGTTGCAAAGCAAAGTTCTGGTTCGTCGGCCCGAGAGCGACCAACACCGGCGTGGGCGGCACCAGCGTCACGGCCGCCGTATAATAATCCAGGTTGGAAGTGCCATTCGGGTTGTCGCCCGTGGAATTGGAATCATCAGACCAGCACGGACGGAAAATCCCGTTGTAGAAATCGAGTCCGATGTAATCGCCAAGCTCATTGCCACCGCCGAAGTTCACAGCAAAGGTTGAACCTGCACTGATCTTCACCTCTGGCAGGAAGCTTTGCCCGCCATTCAGGCTGACTGTGCCCCAAAGTTCCACGCGGCTGTTCGTGCTACTGTTGCGGCAATCATACCAGACCACGGCGATGTTCCCTGAAGTGGGGTCGAGCGCGATCTTTGGGAAGAACTGACTGTTTGCGCCAGCATCAGTGTTCACCCGCACTGGCGCACTCCACGAGGTGCCATTGTTGTCCGAGTAACGCGCAAAGATGTTCAAGTCATTGGAATTGGTCGTCGGCGCATCGGTGTAAACGAGATGCAAACGCCCGCGATGGATCCCCGGCGAAATGTCAAAGGCCAAACCCAGCTCCGCGTCCACGGAACGGTTCGGCTGAGCCGGGATATATCTGAATCCGCCCACTTGCGTGACCACGGAGCCAGCAGCCGCCGTGAAACTACCCCCGGGATTGCCGCTGGCATTCACCGCCAGATAGATCGTCGCCGGGCCAGGGGTGTCCGACGGGGTTTGATACGCAACCACCACCTGCCCGGTTGGTCCGATGGCCACATCCCCAAAGTTGCCGCCCGTCGAACTGGGCAACGTCAGCGTGGGACCAAAGGAGCCGATCGCATTGAATCCGGAGACGGGAGCGCCGCGAGCAATCACCGACGTGCCTGATTGGAACGTCACCCACACCGCTTGTAATCCGGCATTCGTTCCCGGCCCCGCCTTGATGGTGGGCTGGTCGAGCGAACCGCTGAAAGTAGCGACAGCGGTGCTGAACGTCTGCCCGGCATTCGTGCTGGCGCGGACAAGTATGCCCGAGAAAGCGGAATTAAAAGACGCCCCGAACAGATTCCCGAAGCTGTCGAACGTGCTCGTCGGGTCGCCCCCCAACGCCGGCCAGCCATCGCTGCCCGTGTAACGCGCCGTCCACGTCAACCCGCCATTCGTGCTGTATGCCGCCGAATTGTCGGACCCATTCAAATCGTTCGCCCACGCAAAGAGCCGCTTGGGATTCGTCGGGTCGATCGAGATGGACTGCTCGGCCTGATAACCAGTCTGACGATTGATATTCACGTTCGGGCCGACAGAAAGTGTCTGCGCGGAGCTGGACCACGGATTGATGGCGAGGAGACCCAGCACCCAACAAATACGCCGGCCACCGTGTTTGGAGAAAAAACGGGCGAAATGCATCGGAGCCACTTTAAGATTTCACGCAAACTGCGCCATCCGATTTGTTGCGGACACGCTCCCGGATGCACTGGACACGCAACCGATGAACGAAACTGGAATCAGCAAGTAGTGACCATGCCTACCGAACATCACCAGATCGCCCCCCTTGCCCTCTTCCTTTTCTGCCGCGAGCTATTTACAAACATTTTTCACCATGCGTTGCTGCATCTCGCCGGCGACATCAAATTTCCGCCTCAATCTCGCAAACCGCACGGCGCGCCTTGCCCAACTGCCTGCTTTTGGTGAAACTCCCCGTCCGATGAAAAAGAAATCGTCCGCGAACAAAGCCATCAACATCCGCCCGTTTTCCAGTTCCCTCTTGGACGGCCCGCACCGCGCGGCCGCCCGCTCCATGCTTTATCCCGTCGGTTTCACGGAGGCAGATTTCAAGAAGCCGCTCATCGGCATCGCCTCGACTTGGAGCAATGTCACGCCGTGCAATATGCATATCGACAAGCTCGCGCTCGAAGCCGAGAAAGGCACGAACGCCGGCGGCGGCAAGGCGATCGTCTTCAACACCATCACCGTTTCCGACGGCATCTCGAACGGCAACGAAGCGATGAAATACTCCCTCGTCTCGCGCGAAGTCATCGCCGACTCGATCGAAACCGTCGTCGGCTGCGGCGGCATGGATGGCTTCGTGGCCATCGGTGGTTGCGACAAGAACATGCCTGGCGCGATGATGTGCATTGCTCGCATGAACCGCGCGGCGGTGTTCGTCTATGGCGGAACGATTTTGCCCGGCTGCCTCACGGCGGCGACGGCGCCGAAGGATTCACCGAACGTCGGCAAATCGCTCGACGTTGTCTCTGTGTTCGAAGCCATCGGCCAGCACGCGGCAGGAAAAATTTCTGATGCGGAACTGCACGCCGTGGAATCCTGCGCGATTCCCGGACCGGGTTCCTGCGGCGGCATGTATACCGCCAACACCATGGCCAGCGCCATCGAAGCGCTCGGCATGAGTCTGCCGAACAGCTCCGCGCAAAACGCCGTTTCGCCCGCGAAGATGGACGATTGCCGTCGCGCCGGTGCGGCCGTTGTGAACATGTTAAAGCTCGGCATTCGTCCGCTCGACATCCTCACGAAGAAAGCGTTTGAGAACGCCATCACCGTCGTCATCGCGCTCGGCGGTTCCACGAATGCGGTGTTGCATCTGCTCGCCATCGCGCACGCCGCGAAGGTGAAGCTCACCATCGACGACTTCACGCGCATCGGCAAACGCGTGCCGGTGGTTGCCGACCTCAAGCCCAGCGGCAAATACAGCATGAGCGCGCTCGTCGCCATCGGCGGCATCCGTCCGCTCATGAAGACGTTGCTCGACGCCGGCCTGCTCCACGGCGATTGCCTCACCGTCACCGGCGAAACGATGGCCGAGACCTTGAGAGGCGTGAAACCTTATCCGCAAGGTCAGCAGATCATTCTGCCGCTCGATAAGCCGATCAAGAAAGACAGTCACCTCGTCATCTTCCGGGGCAACCTCGCGCCCACCGGCGCCGTCGGCAAGATCACCGGCAAAGAAGGCACCAGCTTCACCGGCAAAGCGATTGTGTTCGATGGCGAAGAACGCGCGTTGAAAGCCATTCTCGACGGCACCGTCAAAAAAGGCCACGTCATCGTCATCCGCGGTGAAGGCCCGAAAGGCGGACCCGGCATGCGCGAAATGCTCGCGCCCACCAGCGCCATCATGGGCAAAGGTCTCGGCAAAGACGTCGCGCTCATCACCGACGGACGGTTCAGCGGCGGCAGCCACGGCTTCGTTGTTGGCCACGTGACGCCCGAAGCGTATGTGGGCGGCCCGATCGGCTTGGTGAAAAACGGCGACACCATCATCTTCGACGCCGTAAAACGCACGCTCACCCTCGACGTGCCCGCGAAGGAACTGGCCCAGCGCAAGAAAGCGTGGAAGAAACCCGCGCCGCGTTATCCGCGCGGCGTGCTCGCCAAATTCGCCGCCCACGTCACCAGCGCCAGCGAAGGCGCAGTGACGGATAAGGATTTGAAGTTGTAATCCCGACAAGTAAACGAAAGGCCAACCATGTTAATTTCCACAGGCAAGCGTTTTGTCCAAGCACCGTTCGAATCGGAAGCCGAACTGGAAAATGTCGTGGTGCAGAATTACGAATACATTTTCGGCCCTTCGTCCATTTATCTGCCCAAGGGGAAAATTTCCACACCAGACGGGGCAGCAACGATTCCAGATGGATTTGCGTTCGATGTCGCAAACAAACAGTGGTTCATCGTCGAAGCTGAACTCGCGAAGCACAATGTTTGGAGTCACATAGCCCCTCAAGTTGCAAAGCAAATCACGGCTGCATTGAAGCCTGAGTCCAAACGCTATTTGATCGAGCGCATTATTGCTCTGGTCCGCGATGACGATTCAATCGGTCGGAAGTTTGAAGAGGAGGATATTGAGCCTATTGATATCCGAAAGGTGTTGGATGAAATCCTTTCGACACAGCCTTTGCTGGGCATGCCCATCGACGCCGTGTCCGCTGATTTGCGTGAGTGGGCTTCCACTTCGGTGAAACTGGAAACCAAGCTTTGGATCGTTCGCAAACATGTAGATTTAGCAGACCCCAAAAATATTATCTACGAGTTGCCGGAAGAATATCGGCCAGCTTTTGATAGCCACGAAGAGGAAGAAGCAGCCACAGGCGCAGGGATAAAATTCTATGACGTGACTCTTCAAGATTTAATAACCGCCGGGATTTTGAAAGCGGGGAGCAAACTGCTGATGAGTTACAAACGCAAACATGTCAGCAATGAGCGCAAGACCTACGAAGCGATAGTCCAAGACGATGGCACTTTGAAAGCCGATGGACAAAGTTTTAGCAGCCCGAGTTACGCTGCGATTTACTTCATCAACAAAGCGGGCAGTCCACGCCAGACCGTGAACGGATGGACTGCATGGAAAACTGAGGCGGACGAATTCTTGTCTGAGTTGCGCGACAAGTTTCTTGCGAAATCCGCGCCGAAGTAATCTCACCGGTCTTCTATCCATCAACCCAAGGTTGCGCGGCCCGCACTACCCTGGGTCAACGCCCCAAATATTTCATCAACCCTGAAGGGGTTGGTGCTGGCGCACGGCCAGCATTCCGCCGCCAAATCTTCCACCGCGAACCACGCGAAATACGCGAACAACCATGCCGAAAATCCTTTCGCGTCTTTGGCGTATCTCGCGGGTGATCTCATCCCCCATTCCCCCGCCGCAGCCCCGCTGAGGCAAAGCTGGAGCGCTGCCAGCCCAAGCTTGGTCCAACGCCGAATCCGACCTGCGACATCGCAGATTGGTCTGGCGGCGTGGCAGATTGGTCTGGCGGCGTGGCAGATTGGTCTGGCGGCGTGGCAGATTGGTCTGGCGGCGTGGCAGATTGGTCTGGCGGCGTGG
>JBEGQI010000199.1:0-3273 GCA_041181065.1 Verrucomicrobiota bacterium
GCGTTTGCTTTGAGAGCCGTGCGGTCGTTGCCATCGAAGGCGGCAAAATCAGCGCCGAGACGACAGGGCTGCGTGTGGCCGGTGCGAATGCGCTCGTCATCCGCCTCGTTGCCGCAAGCAACTTCAAAAACTACCGCGACATCACCGCTGACCCTGCCGGACGTTGCGACGCGCTCGTGCAGCAATCCTCCGGCAAGTCCTGGGCGCGGCTGCACGCAGCGCACACAGCGGATCATCAGGCACTGTTTCGCCGCGTGGAACTGGATCTGGGCCGCACGGCCGCCGCGACCAACGCCACCGATCAGCGGTTGCGGGAATTCGCTGGCGGCAACGATCCGGATCTGGCTGCGCTTGTGTTCCAGTTTGGCCGTTATCTGCTCATCGCCTCCAGCCGTGCTGGCGGTCAGCCGGCGAACCTGCAGGGCATTTGGAACGACAAGCTCCAGCCGCCGTGGGACAGCAAATACACCTGCAACATCAACACGGAAATGAATTACTGGCCCGCCAATGTCACCGCGCTGGACGAGTGCAACGAGCCACTGTTCGCGGCGCTCGCGGAACTGGCGGAGTCCGGCCGCGTCACCGCAAAGGAACATTACGGCGCACGCGGCTGGGTGCTGCACCATAACTTTGACCTCTGGCGTGGCACTGCCCCGATCAACGCAGCGAACCACGGCATCTGGGTCTCCGGCAGCGGCTGGTTGAGCCTGCATTTGTGGGAGCACTACCTGTTCACCCGCGACCTGGAATTCCTTGCGCAAACGGCTTTCCCAGTGATGAAAGAGGCGGCGCGGTTCTACGCGGATTACCTCGTCGAAGATCCGGTCACGCACCGGCTCGTCAGCGGTCCGTCCAATTCGCCGGAGCAAGGCGGCCTGGTCATGGGACCTGCGATGGATCATCAGATCATCCGCTCGTTGTTCCATGCCTGCATCGAAGCCGCGCGCCAAATCACGGTCAAAGCGGAAGATGAGGAACTCATTGCCCGCCTGCAAACGCTGGTGCCGCGCATCGCCCCCAATCAAGTCGGGCAATACGGCCAGTTGCAGGAATGGCTGGAGGACAAGGACTCGCCCACCAACACCCACCGGCACGTCTCGCATCTGTGGGGCGTTTATCCGGGCTGGGACATCACCGGGCGGGAGCAAGAGTTTTTTGCCGCCGCCCGCCAGTCGCTTCTGCATCGCGGCGACGGGGCGAACGGTTGGAGCATGGGCTGGAAGGTGAACCTCTGGGCGCGCTTCCGGGACGGCGACCATGCGCTGCTCATTTTGCGGAATCTGCTCCGGCCTGCTCCTGATATGCCCGGCCAGGGCGGTTTGTATCCCAACCTGTTCGATTCATGTCCGCCGTTTCAGATTGACGGCAACTTCGGTGCGTGCGCGGGCGTCGCGGAGATGTTGCTCCAGTCGCATGGCGATGAAATCGAACTGCTCCCCGCGCTGCCGAAAGCGTGGCCGGCCGGCAGCGTCAAAGGCTTGCGGGCGCGCGGCGGCTTCATAGTGGACATCGCCTGGCAAGACGGAAAGGTGACTGATTACCGACTTCGTTCAGCCGAGCCGCGCGAAGTGAAGGTGCAGGTGAATGGTGAAGCCAGACAGGTTCGGGCGGAGAAGATCAAGTAACAATCCCTCATGATTCCCATGCCTCATCACGACATGAACTTCGGCATCCGCCTGCTCTGTGCGGTCGGAATGGGGCTGAACATCTGCAGCCCAAGGGAAACCTCCAGAACTTCTCCAACATCTCACAAACTATCAATCGCTCTGGCCTTGCTGGCCTGCCTGGGGCAAGCGCCCGGACGAGCTGCGCTAACGAACACGTTGGAGACCGGCTTCAGCAACCCGCCCGACCAGACGAAGCCGTGGTGCTACTGGTATTGGATCAGCGACAACATGTCCAAGGACGGGATCACGCGTGATCTGGAGGCCATGAAGCGGGTCGGCATCGGCGAGGCGTTGATTGGCAATATATTTCTCGAAGGCCAACCCGCAGGTCGCGTGAAGGTGCTCAGCGAGGAATGGTGGGGATTGGTCGAGCACGCCATTCGCGAAGGCAGCCGCATCGGCGTGGACATCGGGATGTTCAACTGTCCCGGCTGGAGTCAGTCCGGCGGGCCGTGGATCAAGCCGGATCAAACGATGCGCTATGTCGCCGCATCCGAGATGCGGGTTGCCGGGCCAAACAAATTCTCTGAAACACTTTCCGCACCAGCCGCGCTGTTTCAGGACATCGCGGTGCTTGCCTTTCCTGCGCCCCAGGACGACGCGGATTCTCTGGCCGCCCGTTCGCCGCGTGTGACCTGCACGCCCGCCATGCCGACGGCGGCGAAACTGGTGGATGGCGATCTGACCACCGCCTTGACCATCGCCACCGGTCCGGCCAAGAAGCGCAAGCCGGTAACAATCGACATCGAAATGGCTTCGCCGTTGACTGCGCGCAGCCTGGAGATTTTTCCGACGGACCAGTCTTTCGGCGCGGACGCGGAGCTGCTCGCGGAGGCGGAGGACGGCAGTTTTCAACCGGTGCGGAAATTTACTTGTGATCGTTCGAATCCGGCGCTCAACACGGGATTCCTTCCGCGTGGGCCGGTGGTGATTTCATTTCCGGCCGTGACCAGCCGGCACTTCCGGGTGGTGTTTTCGAATTTCATTGGCAAAGCGCCAAAAGCTGAGCTGGCGGAAATCAATCTCTCCGGGGCTGCGCGCGTCGAGTCATTCATTGAAAAACAGCTCGCTAAAATGCACGCCACGCCGCTGCCGTTGTGGGACGCTTATCTTTGGCCAGCGCAGGCAGAACCGGACTCGTCAAAGCTTGTAGTGCCGGTTGCCGAAGTGAAAAACCTCACCGAGAAAGCTGCCAGCAACGGCACGTTGACGTGGGACGTGCCGCCGGGCGACTGGATCATCCAGCGTTTGGTCATGACTCCGACGGGCATGAGCAATGCCCCGGCCTCGCCCGAGGGCCGGGGTTTTGAAGTGGACAAAATGAACCGCGCATTGGCGCAGACCCACTTCGACGCGTTCATCGGTCAATTGCTCAAGCGGATGCCGGCGCCGGATCGCCGGGCATTTAAGCATGTCGTGGCGGACAGTTACGAGATGGGTTCACAGAACTGGACCGATGGATTTGGAAAAACTTTCCGCACACAATATGGCTATGATCCGCTGCCGTGGTTGCCGGTGCTGTCCGGACGAATTGTTGGTAGTGCGGATCAGAGTGAACGCTTTCTGTGGGACTTGCGGCGTTTGATTGCCGATCACGTGGCGACGG
>JBEGQI010000200.1:0-14133 GCA_041181065.1 Verrucomicrobiota bacterium
CGGGCGTCATTTCAAACCTTCTACTCAAAAGCCAATCTGGTGATTGGTTTCACCGGCTCAGAAAATCAATTGGTGATGAAGCAGTATCCCAAACTGGGCGGGACCACGACTGAATTTCAGACCGGCACGGGCACATGGACCGGCGCCAATGGCAATTACCAGATCACGGTCAACATTGGGGGCGGTGAAATGAAGGCCTCGGCTACGATTGCCAATGACCAACTGACCGTGACCGTAGAGAAGCTGACGCTTGTCTTCAGTCGGGAATTGTGAGGTGAAACTTACGGGCGGGGCTGGAAACTGACCGGCGCGGTTTGCGAGTTGCTCTGCGCCATGTTAAACAGATTGATTGCCCCGGGTTCATTCGCCGATGCGGGAAGCACGCCTTGCCCAATGCTTCCGGCCTGATTCCCAGAGACTACCGCAATTCCTGTTTCCGGAGCCGATTGTTCAGGCAAAGCCATCCGAGCGGTGGGTTTGGCAGGTTTTTCCGCCATCAATATCCCGCCCAGCACCACAGCGCAAATCGCAGTGCCAAACGCAGCGCCAAATATCGGCTTGGTTTCCAGCGCCCGCCAGAACCGCATCAGCCACGGTGCTTCCGATTCCAATTGGCGCATCGGATCGTGCTCGACAGCCCGTTCCGCGTGAATGCGGGAAATGACGTTGCCGGAAAACTTGTTGAAATAACCCGGCGGCGGCTGCTCATGCTTTTTGAGCGCCAACAGTTTCTTCAATTGCTCGAAATTCTCAGTTTGGTCTTCCATACGTCACTTGATGTAATCGGCCAGATAACCCTGCAACTGCTGGCGCGCATAAAAAAGCCGTGACCGCACCGTTCCCACATTGCATTCCATGATCTGCGCGATCTCTTCATGCGGCACGCCTTGCACATCATGCAGTGTCACCACTAGCCGATGATCTTCTGACAGCTTGCTCATCGCCTCGTTCAATTTTTTTTGCAACTCGGCGAGCCCGGCGTCGCGACGGGGAGTTTTGTGCGAGACAAGCGCCACCAAATCCGGATCGTTTTCGGCATTGAAGTCGAGATCGTTCAGGCTCATGCCCTGGCGATTCTTCCGCTGCTTCAGGAAGTTGATCGTCTTGTTGACCGCGATCCGATAGACCCACGTATAAAAACTGGAGCCGCCTTTGAACGACTTCAACGCCTGAAACGCCTTGATGAACGTCTCTTGCGCCAGATCGTTCGCGTCCTCGTGGTTCGAGGTCATGTGGTAAATGGTGCCGTAGATGCGTTCTTGATAACGCTGCACCAGTTCGTCGTAAGCGCGGAGGTCACCGCCCTTCGCACGCTCCACCAATGCGAGTTCCGCTTTCGCGGCCTCCGCATCCGGTTTCCTTTCCTTGTCCGGAGTCGCCATGCCGCGTGTTAAAATCCAGCGCCCAAAGCGGCGGCCTGTTGTTCAAGGTAGCCCGGCAACATCGCCAGTGCCCGCTGTCCGGCAGATTCCGGCAATAACGCAAGGTTGCGCTTCGCCGTATCCAGATACTGATGGATGGTCTCGCGCGACGGTTTCAAAGTTTCGTATTGCCGTAATAATGCCGCCACGCGTGGCAGCGAACCGGGTTCCCAGTTGGACAGTAGACGTTCCAGTTCCGCGCCATCCGCCGCGCTTGCGCGCTCGCGCAGCGCCAGCAATGGCAGCGTCATCTTCCCCTTCACGAGATCCGTGCCCAACGACTTGCCGGCCTTCGCCTCCGTCCCGAACAAGTCGAGGCAATCGTCAAAAATCTGATAAGCCGTGCCGAACGCCATGCCGAACTGGCGCATCGCCGTGCGCTGCGTTGCATTCGCCCCGGCCAGCAACGCCGCCATGTCACATGACAACGCGAACAGTTCCGCCGTCTTCATCTCCATGATGCGGAAATACTCGGCGCGGGTGATCTGGAAATTCTTGCGGCTCCGGTTCTGGAGGATTTCCCCCGAGCAAACTGTGTTCGTCGCCGACGCTACCGCCCGGCAAATTTCGGTCGTTGGAAAACTTGCCGCCAGTCGCAATGCGTGCGCGAACAAGCAATCGCCGAACAACACCGCGATGTCATTCCCCCAATTCGACGCCAGCGTCAGCCGGCCCCGACGGATCTCCGCCTCATCCATCACGTCGTCGTGGACCAACGTCGCCAAATGCACCATCTCGATGATCACTGCCACGGTGACGTGATCCTCAGTGGGCTTGCCGATGGCATTGGCGCTGAGCGCCACGAGTGCGGGTCGGAGGTGCTTGCCGTTTCCGGTCAGAGCGTATTCGGCATATTGGCGAAGAGCGGGATCAAACGCGTCAACCTGCCTCGCCAAGCCTTGAGAAACCGCTTCAAGAAAGGGTTCAACCGGCTCAACAATCTGTTTCCAGGGGTTGGCCGGAGCGGCGTTCTCAGTGGGGGCGGCCGGCGCCTTGGCCAGCTTGGTATCCGCGACGAACATCGTGGCAAATCTAGGGTTGCGACAAATTCAAGTCAAACCACTTGTCCCGCGCTGAGGCCTCTGGCCGCAACGTGGTTACTGCGACTTCAAGCGGAAAAATTGCTGTGCATTAGTCGCCAGCAACGTCACCGATTGGCTTTCCCCATTTGTGATGGCGACATCGACCATCGTGACCCAGCTGCCCGCCGATAGATTCGATCGCGACTCCAAACTGAATCCCGGCGAACTCACCGGCCAGTTGAGGGTGATCTGTCCATTCGTCGCCTGCACGACGAGCGATGGACCAAAGTTGGCGAACTGTGCCTGCACCTCCATCGGGCTGAGCACACGATTGAAAAACATCAGGTCATCGAACCGACCGTTGAATGCGTTTCTTTCCTGCGTGTTTTGCGGAAAACTTCCCCCGATCTTGATACCTGTCGGCTTCGTGACCGAAGTCACATCTGGCTCAGTCCCGCCGCCGACACCCCACACATCAGCTGTCGTGGTGTAATTCGCCACCAACGAGACGCCATTCCGATAAAGCGCCATCGTCCCGTTGTCGAAATCGAACGAGGCTGCCAGATGCGACCAGACATTTCCGGGCAACAGCGCCTGCCAGTCATTCGTCGCCGCCAACGTCAATGAACTTCCGCCATCAATACGCCGGCCCAGCGCCACTAGCTTTAACGTGCCTGACACATCGATGACCTCCAACAGCGCCCGCACCGCATGTCCCTCGGAATTTCCCGAGAGCACCCCGAACAAGCCGACGGCATTGTAGAAGTCATTCGTAGCTGCCGTGGTGGAATCGAGATTCGGATTTGTGCCGGTCGGTTTCACCCACCCCATGAGCGTGATGCCTGCCACGGAACTGAATCCGCCCAAAGACGCGACGCCGTTCGTCAGATAAACGCCCGCCTTCCAATCATCGTTCCCGTTGGCGGCCGGATTGACTTGCTGCACCTGCAAAGCCATGCCGCTGCCGAAATACGCGTTGTCGTTCGTGCGCATCGCCGCACCGCCATTGATGAGTTGGATGGCCGTGCCGGAAAAGCCAAGGTCCGTCTCCAAGGCCGGATTTCCCGCGACGGGATGATCGAAGTCATAACGACAGACCAGATTTGAAACCAGTCCGGGCAAAACCACCTCCGCTCCGATCGCAGTCACGGAAGCAAACCCGATTACCAGCATGGCAAGCAACACGAGCCGATGGCGGAAAAGGGGATTCATGCGCTGACGCTAAATTCCGGATAGCACAACGTCAACCCACGCAGGAAAATTTCTGCGGCAATCCGGACGCGCTCGACTATCTTGCGCCCGTGCAAACGCTCGGCGAACAACTCGACCACGCCAACGCCCCGTCGCTCACGCAGGTCACCGTGCCGGACCTGTGGCAGCAACAGGCCGTGACGGCATTGCGCGAAGGCAAGGACGTAGTCGTGCAGGCGCCGACGGGTTCAGGCAAGACGCTCATCTTCGAACTGTGGTCGCACTCGGGCAAGCCACGCGGTCAGGCCATCTACACCGTTCCCACGCGGGCGCTCGCCAACGACAAACTGGCCGAATGGCGCGCGCGCGGCTGGAACGTCGGCATCGCCACCGGCGACCTCGCAGAAAATCTGGATGCGCCTATCATCGTCGCCACGCTCGAGACGCAGAAGTCGCGGCTCATCCGCGGCGAAGGGCCGACGTTGCTGGTCGTGGACGAATACCAGATGATCCGCGACCCGGACCGAGGTTTGAATTACGAACTCGCGCTAGCGCTCGCGCCCGCGCACACACAACTGCTTCTCCTTAGCGGTAGCGTCGCCAATCCGCATCACATCGTGCAATGGCTTACGCGCCTCGGTCGGAAGGCGGTTCTCATTCGCCACGAGAAACGCCCCGTGCCGTTGGAAGAAGTTCACGCGAACAATCTAAGCTTCAATGTGCCGTCGGATATCCGCGGCTACTGGCCACGTTTCTGCGCCAAGTCGCTCGCGGATGATCTCGGGCCGATCCTGATTTTCGCTCCGCGTCGTCAAGCTGCCGAAGCGATGGCCGCCGATCTCGCGCGCAATCTCCCCTGCCCCAATCCGCTTCAGCTCAGCGCCGAGCAGAAGCAGATCGTCGGCGAGCATCTCGCGAAGCTGCTCAAGGCGCGCGTCTGCTTCCATCACAGCGGACTCAGCTACGCCGCGCGCGCGGGCGTGATCGAGCCGCTGGCGAAGGCCGGCCAGTTGCGGGTCGTGGTCGCGACGATGGGGCTTGCGGCGGGCATCAACTTCTCACTCCGCAGCGTCGCGCTGGCCGGGGAATCGTATCGCCGCGACGGTGTGGAAGAACCCTTGCGCTCCGATGAATTGCTTCAAATGTTCGGGCGCGCGGGCCGGCGCGGTTTGGACGAAACGGGCTTTGTGCTCATCTCGCAAAACGGCCTGCGGCTGCTCGATGCGCGCGCGGCGCATCTTTCCCGCAGCGGCTCCGTCGATTGGGCTGCGCTGCTCGGCATCATGACCGCCGCCGCGGACGCAGGCCTGAATCCATTCTCCGAGGCGGTGCGCGTGCAGGAGCGGCTGTTCACTAGCAAGCCCGTGTTCCTCGGCGTGGAGCAATCGTTGAAGCATCCTGAAGTTCCGTGCGGTTTGCACACCGACGCTGAACGCGCGCGGCACGTCCGCAAGCGCATGCGCGAACTGCTCAACACCAAGGGCGAATGGCAACCCATGCCAACGTTCGTGGATGTGAAGCTCGGGGACATCAGGCTGGGAGGCAGAGTTGGAAGACCAGCGCCCGCTGACTCCGCTGCCAACGATGGCGCCGCGCCCGAAACTGCCCGTCGCACTTTACCCGGCCTCACCCCCCTGCTTTCGCATGCGCCGGCATTGGAGAAGATCGGCAACGGCGCGTTAGTCGTGGTGGAAGAGCGCGACGGCGTGAAGCTCTACGGCCGCGCGTTGACGGTCGCCGAACGATTGCCCAACGGACGCGTGCTGATGGCCAAGTGGGCGCGCAAACTCACAAACTGGAGCTTCCGCGAAGTCGAGGCCAAGGTCTGGGAGGAAATGGTGGCGCCGTCGCTGGCGCAAAAGTTGGAGCAGACCCAACGCACGCCAGTGCTGAATTATTGGAATCGCGATTACCAGATCGTCGCCAACCTAAGTCTCGCCAAGATCACCATCAAAGTTCCCGTGGATGTGTTCGGCGTCGCCTTATGGAAGCCGACCGAACGCGAGGTGCTGCCGCCGGATTGCGCGCAATGTCCCGTCATCGAGACCTGCAAGAAGTTGGAAACCACGACCGGCACCGCGTTGCTCTGGCGCCGGCTCGGGCTCGTGGATGCCGCAGGCGTGCCGACGCGCCGGGGCCGCATGGTCAGCTTTTTCCAGCAGGGCGACGGTCTGGCGATCGCTGCCGCCTTGGAGGATGAAACGTATCCGCTCGATGAATTGATTTACGACCTCGCGAACCTCGATGCTGGCTTCCGATTCTGCGGCGATGAAAACCGTTGGGGCGGCCGGCTAGCGCATGTCTGCCACGAGCGGTTCAATCTGCAAACGATCCCAGGCTATCTTGAAAACGGTCTGCCGCCCAAATACGGTTTCGGCGCGGAAGCGGTGGTTCATGCCGTGCACAAGAACCCGCTCAACAAACACAACTTCATCACCGACCTCACCGGCGCCGGTGACATCGACCGCGTCATCATCGAATGGCGGAGTTTGCTGCGGCAGATTTCCCATGCGCCCGCGCTCGACTGGCCACGCTGGCTGGCGTTGCAAGCCATGGCCAAGGCGTTCTTGCACGAGACGCAATCGCCGACGCTCACTGATCTGCCGCGGCTGGAATTCAACCAGACCAAGCGCGTGGATCACCGCCTACAACTGCGACGGCACTAGAACACACGTGAGCAAAAGCAGTGGGCACGGTCAGATGGATATGCGACTTCAACTACGCCCGCTCCCGCATCTGCGTGGCTCGAGCATGGTCGAATTGCTCTGCGTCATGCTGATCATCGCCATCCTTGCGGCGATGTATCTCGGAGCCATTTCTCATGCATTTGTCCGTGTGAAAAAGGTTCTCGGTGGCATGTGAGGCGGGTTTGAATTGAACATTGCTTCATCCGTCGGGTCTGTTAAGAAGTGCCGTGTCAAATCCACGGGCGCAAATCATGGCAGGACATTGCAATTCCGGGCGGCAGCCACTTGTTGGCAAAAGGAGAATCAACCTGCTTTTGAGGGCGCTATTCGCTGCGTTGGCGTTGCTCGCCGTCAATCTTCGCGCCTCGATCCAGTTCGACGTCAACGTCGGTATTGAAGGCTATATCCCGGAGGCAAGCTGGTTTCCCATCGTCTGCGAAGTGAACAACGATGGACCCGCATTCCAAGCGGTCATCGAAGTCACCGGCGGATCGTTTAACCAAGGCTATGTGCGTCAGGTTCCCGTTGAACTTCCGACCAACACGCGGAAACTCATCACGATTCCCGTCTTTTGCAGCAGTTATTACAACAGTTCGTGGGATGTGAAACTCAAGGACTCCAGCGGTCGCTTGCGTGCTGACCCCGGTCCCCAGCAACCGCGCGGCCTGGTGCGTCGCGGCACCGTTTTGATGGGAGCCTTGTCACGCGTATCGAGTTGGATGCCCACCTTTCAAAAAGTGACGCAGGATCGCAGCGAGTATCAGCCTTCCGTCGGCCGCTTTCTCACCGCGATTCCGGATAATGCCATCGTGCTCGAAGGCATGGATGCGCTGTATTTGAATTCCGAGCGCGCCGCGGTGCTCAAGGAACAACAGGCGCGGGCCATCGAGTCATGGGTTCGCTCAGGCGGCCATCTGATCGTCGCTGTTGAACAGGTTGGGGACGTGAACAACATCGCCTGGCTGCGGCGCCTGGTGCCAGTCGATTTGACTGGCGCCAAGACGATTCAGCCGGGCATCGCGCTCGACGAATGGCTGCGGGCACCCCTGAGCAAATCAATCGCTCAAGAGGCGTCCTTGCGTGGACGCGGCACCAGCCGCCAGTCGCGCACCAACGCCACCGCCGACTCTCCCTTCGCGAACCTGCCGACAGATAACAATTTTGCCAGCGCACAACTCCCAATCGCCACGGGAACCCTCCGCCCCGAAAGCCACGCCTTGGTAACCATCGACAATTCGCCGGTGATTGTGTCGTCACTGAACGGGAACGGGCGAGTCACCGTATTGCTTTTCAGCCCGGAGCGCGAGCCGGTCAAATCCTGGCGCAACCAGCCGACGTTCTGGTCGCGAGTGGCCGATGTGCCGGGACGGTTGTATGCCGGCTCCGAAAATTATTACAACAGCGGCCTCGGCACCGATGGGATTTTTGGCGCGATGATCGATTCACGGCAGGTGCGCAAGCTGCCGATTCCGTGGCTCCTCCTGATGCTGATCATCTACCTCGCCGTCATTGGCCCCATCGACCAACTCTGGCTTCGCAAGATCGGCAAGCCGATGCTCACGTGGATCACGTTCCCCTGCTACGTCGCGTTGTTCTCGGGACTCATCTATCTCGTCGGTTACAAGCTGCGCGCCGGCGAAACCGAGTGGAACGAGTTGCACATCGTGGACGTCTTTCAAATCGGGCAGAAGTGCGAGCAGCGCGGCCACAGCTACGGCTCGATATATTCCCCGGTCAACCAGCGATACACCTTTGAATCCACCGCCAAGACCGCCGCATTTCGCTCCGAGTTCGCCGGCAATTGGAACACCGACCGGAACAACGATCGCGGGCAAATCACCCAGTCGGAAAATTCCTTCAAGGCGGAAGTGTTCGTTCCAGTATGGACGTGCCAGCTTTATGTCAACGACTGGCTGCAGGCTGGCGAAGCGCCATTCTTCGCCACCATCCAGCAATCCGGCGATGGCTGGACGGTCAATGTCCAGAACAAGCTCGGCAAACCACTCAGCAACATCCGGCTTACCATCAAAGGCCAGATCTACGACCTCGGCGAAGTGCCCGCGAACCAGTCGCGCCAATTCACAAAGGCCACCGCCACTAGCGCCAGTCCGCTGGGAGATTTTGTGAGCCGCACCGCGAACATGTTCGAGAACATCGTGCAATCGCGGCGTTCGGCGTTCGGTGGAAGCGAAAGCGGGCGCATCAATAATTTACCCGATGCCAGCGAGGCGCTTTCGTTTCTGGCCTACCGCCGCAACGTCAATGAATACTACAACTTCGTGGCTCCGCCCGCGCTCGATCTTTCCGCCGCCGCTGAACAGGATAACGCCATCCTCGTCGCGTGGACGGCGAATCATTCTCCGACGAGGCCCTTGAATCAGTTCAACGCGCGCCACAGTTTCGCACACACTCTTTGGCGCATGACGCTTCCGTTGAACTCAACGCATTAAACCATGTCCACCGAAACACCACCGCCTGCCCCCACTGTCGCCACTAGCACACCGCCACCCATGCCACCGGTCGCCGCGGTGCAGACCCACGGCCTTAGCCGCGTGTATGGCTCCTTGACCGCGCTCTCGAATCTGGATCTCACGGTCAATCGCGGTGACCTATTTGGTTTCATTGGCTCGAACGGTGCAGGCAAGACCACCACGCTCCGCATCCTCGCCACGTTTCTCACGCCTAGTGCGGGGCGCGCGCTTATCTTCGGCAAAGACGTCGTTCAGGAGGCCGATGCCGTGAGGCATATCATCGGTTACATGCCGGACTTCTTCGGAGTTTACAAAGACATGGAGGTGACTGAATACCTCGATTTCTTTGGCGCCTGTTACAAGATTCCCTCCGCCAAACGCGAACGCACGGTGCTCGATGTGTTGGAACTCGTCGGCCTCAGCGAGAAAAAGGGTGCGCTGATCGGCGCATTGAGCCGCGGCATGCAACAACGCCTCGGACTCGCCCGCGTGCTGATCCACGATCCTCAACTACTCCTCCTCGACGAGCCTGCATCCGGCCTCGACCCGCGCGCACGCATCGAGATGATGGCGATCCTGCAGGAACTTCAGCGCATGGGTAAGACCATCATCATCAGCTCCCACATCCTCAGTGAGCTCCAGACCCTCTGCAATCGCGTGTGCATCATCGAAAAGGGCCGGTTGATCTACAGCGGCCCCGTGCAAGGTGTGCGCGACCAAATGCAACAAGGCCGCGTCGTCTGGGCCAAGGTTTCAACCGACCAGGCCCAAGCCACCGAACTCCTTCGTGCCCGTCCGGAGATTGCCAGCGTCGAGACCGTGGACGGAGAGATCAAGATCACCCTCGCGGGCGACGACGTGGATCATAGCATCGTCGCCAGCGCGCTGGTGCTTGGGGGCGCCAAGCTGGTGGAGTTGCGAGAAGACGAGATCGGCCTCGAAGAAGTGTTCATGCGCGTCACCAAGGGCGAGACGCAATGATGTCCGAAAAACGCTTTGCCGTCATTCTGATGGCGGCTGTTTCTTTCGTCCCCGGATGAGGCGGGTGACTTTCATTTTCTCCTTCAGCGCACCGAACCAAGAAGCTTTTTTGTGCTGGCTGAATTCCGGCAGAACTTCGCATGGACCACTGCAGTCGGGGCACATGTAAAGCGTTTTGCCTCCGCGCCGCTTCAGCCGGTGCAGGCACATGGGACAGATGTGTATGCCGCAACGGGTGCATTGCCACATGGCTAGCCGGTTCTCGTGATGGAGGCATACGTTTTTCCCCGCCGGTGTCTTCATGACTGGCGGTTTCGCCTCCTCCCGAAACTCGGGGATGACCACAAGGACCTCTGCTTCCTCGATGACCACTGCGACACTTCCGACCTTGAGCTGGTCGCCAATCTGGATGGGCGCAAAGCGAATCTTCTGCCCGTTGACAAAGGTGCCATTGGTCGAACCCAGGTCACGAACGGTCATCCCGCCAGCTTCAAGGATGACTTCGCAATGGATAGTGGAGACGGTGGCATGGTCGATGAACAGGTCGCAATAGGAGCCGCGTCCAATCCGGGTGGGGCCGGGACGTAATTCCACGCAACGGCTTTCACCACTATCGTCTCTGAAAACTAACCTCGCCATGGCTGGGCGGAAGCAAGCACGACTTAGACATCTTTAGCAAGCAAAAGGCCGCTGGTCATGAATGCATCCAGAGGCTTCCGCCTATCACTTGCCGCAGCATTGCTTGAACTTCTTACCGCTGTTACACGGGCACGGATCGTTGCGGCCCACCTTCGGGCCCGAACGGATCGGTTTCGCCTGTTCCTGAGAGACCTGATCTGCCGCTTGGCTCACGACGTCGCTCGCCTGTCCTTTTTGCGGCGGCGCAGCGCCAATGGACCCCGGTTCCTGATGCAACGTTTGGCGCGGGGCATTGCGCAGGAAATTCTCGAACGCCATCAAAGACGATGCGCTGCGAAAGATGTTGTGACAGATCTCGGTCTTAACGTTGACCATCAACTCGTCAAACATCTTGAACGCCTCGACCTTGTATTCGATGAGCGGATCGCGCTGGCCGTGCGCCCGAAGCACAATGCTGTTGCGCAGGCTGTCCATCTCATAGAGATGTTCCTGCCACATCTTGTCGATGGCCGTGAGAATGGTGTAACGCTCAACATTCTTCAGCGCCTCGGGCTGTTCGTAGCTGATCTTCAGTTCGTAAGCCTTGCGCACCGCATCGGAAACGAAGTTGCACACAGCAAACTGCTGCGGGCTGAGGCCGTCAAATAACGAACCTTCCACCGGCTTCTCCTTGCCCGAGAACGCCGCCTTCTCGATTTCCTCCTCCGGCATGCCGAGCGGGAAATTCAAATTCACCCAGTCGGACAGCGCACGGATCTTCCAATCCTTCGGCTCGGAATCCGGGCTGGTGAACTCCGCCACCTTCTGGACCACAACCTCTTCCATGATGTCCATGAGCCGGTCGCGAACATCTTCGCCGTGGATGACTTCGTTGCGGAAGCCGTAAAGCACTTCGCGCTGCTTGTTCATCACGTCGTCGTATTCGAGCGTGCGCTTGCGCTGCTGGAAATGATGCTGCTCGACGCGCTTCTGCGCCTGCTCGATGGAACGGTTGAGGAGCGGATGCTCCAACTCCTGTCCTTCTTCCAGGCCCATGCGTTCCATGTATTTCACAATCTTGTCCGAACCGAACAAGCGCATGAGGTCGTCCTCGAGCGAGATGAAAAAGTGCGAGCTGCCGGGGTCGCCCTGACGCGAGCAACGGCCACGCAACTGCCGGTCGATGCGGCGTGATTCGTGGCGTTCGGTGCCGAGCACGTGCAACCCGCCAACTTCAGCCACGCCCGACCCGAGTTTGATGTCAGTGCCGCGACCCGCCATGTTCGTGGCGATGGTGATGGCGCCGCGCGCGCCGGCACGGGCGACGATCTCGGCTTCCTGCTCGTGGAACTTCGCGTTGAGCACGGAGTGGACAAGCCCTTCACGCTGCAACATGCGGGAGAGCATTTCACTCGTCTCAACGCTGATGGTGCCGACGAGGATGGGCCGGCCCTGCGCGTGCAGTTCCTTGATCTCGCGCACGACGGCCGAGAACTTCTCGCGGCGAGTCTTGTAAACCGAATCGTTTCGGTCCTTGCGGATGTTCGCCCTGTTCGTCGGGATGTTCAGCACCCCGAGCTTATAGATATCGTAGAACTCCTGCGCTTCAGTCTCGGCGGTGCCCGTCATACCGGCGAGTTTCTGGTAAAGGCGGAAATAGTTCTGGATCGTGATCGTTGCAAGCGTCTGCGTCTCGCGCTCGATCTCGACGGCTTCCTTCGCCTCGACGGCTTGGTGCAATCCATCACTCCAGCGGCGACCCGTCATCAGGCGACCCGTGTTCTCGTCGACGATGATGACCTTGTTCTCCTGCACGACGTATTGAACATCCTTCAGGTAGAGACAATACGCCTTCAACAGCTGGCTGATCGCATGGATCTTTTGCGCCTTCGCCTCGTAGTTGGCCTGAAGCTGCTGCTTCGCCTCCATGCGCTTGCGAGTGTCGGTCTCAGGGCCGGCATCGATGTTGTGGATCTCTGTCGGAAGATCCGGCAGCATGAAGGCATCCGGATCGCCGGGGTTGATGGTGTTGCGGCCCTTCTCGGTCAAATCAGCTTCATGGCCCTTCTCATCGATGGCGAAGAACAACTCTTCCTTCTCCGCGTAGAGCTGCGTCTTCTTCTGGTCAGCATGCAACTGCAACTCCGCGGCATTCATCAGCCGCAGGTTCTCGGGATTCTCCAGCACGCGCATCAAAGCTTCACTGCGCGGATGGCCCATTTTCACGCGATGCAGCAATAGACCGATCTGCGTTTCCAAGGCAGCCGTGTCGGACGGCTTCGCGCCCTGTTCCGGTCGAAGCTTCTTGATCAGGTCTTCGGCCTCCTTCAGGAAGCGCGCACACAGACGTTCTTGATTGCGAACAAGACTTTCGACCGAGGGCTTCCAGCGGGTGTAAGTCTCATCGTAGCTATGAACGGCCGGACCGCTGATGATCAGCGGCGTGCGGGCCTCATCGATCAAAATCGAGTCCACTTCGTCCACGATGGCGAAGTAATGGCCGCGCTGAACCTGTTCCTCCTTGCGCGAAGCCATGCCGTTATCACGCAAGTAATCAAAGCCGAACTCCGCGTTCGTGCCGTAGGTGATGTCGCAATTGTATTGCTCGCGACGTTCCGCCGGAGATTGATCGTGCAAGATGCAACCGACCGTCAGGCCGAGGAACCGATACACCGCGCCCATCCACTCGGAGTCGCGTGCGGCCAGGTAATCGTTGACGGTGACGACATGAACACCGCGCCCGGTCAGTGCATTGAGATAAACAGGAAGCGTCGCGACCAGCGTCTTGCCTTCGCCGGTCGCCATTTCCGCAATGCGCCCGCTGTGCAGGCCGTAGCCGCCGATGAGTTGCACGTCGAACGGCACCATGGCCCACGTCATCTCGTGACCGCGAACGGTGATCACTTGCTTGCGGTCCGTCATGCGACGGCACGCATTCTTCACGGCGGCGAACGCCTCGGGCAAAATCTCACCCAGTGCGGACTGAAGTTCGGCGGCATCCTCGATTTTCGAGAGCCGGGCTTTCCAATCGGCCGTCTTCTGGCGCAAGGCATCGTCGGAAAGCGATTGCAGGCCCGCTTCCAGCTCGTTGATGCGGGCGACAATCGGGCGAATCTTCTTCACCTCGCGGTCGTTCTTCGTCCCAAAGACTCTCTTGAAAAGACTGAACATAAAGGCCGCAAACGCTACGCGTAAAGCGCGGCACCGTCAAAACTTTCCCGGGGCATAAAAGGCAGCCCAAGCATGAACGTGCCAATCCCCGCCCTTGCGTTGAATCCGTCGGTGGGGTATCTCCTTCCAGCTAAATTGAAAGTCCCGTAAATGATTATTCGCCGCTGTCTTTCCGTAATTCTCACCGTTGCGTCGGTTGCTTTTGTCGCTCACGCACCTGCCCAAGTCAGCAACTTGTCCGTTCGCATTGCAACCGCCAACATCAGTTCCGGTCCTGATCAAGCTTACGAACAGGCTGGACGCGACATCCTCAAAGGGCTGAAGCCCGACATCGTCGCGATCCAAGAATTCAAAGCATCCGCGCTTCCGGCGGGGACGAACGACACGAACATGCGCGCGCTCGTCGATGAGTGCTTCGGAACAAATTTCTCCTACTTCAAACAGACCAAGGCCGGCTACAGCATTCCGAACGGCATCATCAGCCGCTGGCCGATCATCGCCTCCGGCTCGTGGGATGACACCGCCGTGCCGACCATCACGGACCGAAGTTTCGCTTGGGCGCAGATCGATC
>JBEGQI010000201.1:0-7675 GCA_041181065.1 Verrucomicrobiota bacterium
CCCCCCCCCCAACACATTCAATCAGGTTCGCTTATCTTTTTTATTCGCTCACATGGACTTTAAGGCAACGCAACCGCAGGCAGGCGTCTTTGGGTGACCTGTCAAACAAACCGCAGGTCAGACTGAGCGAACGCTCGCATCCTCTCATGGACTGCTCCGGTCCATCCACCGCAGGCCTTTGTCCACCCATCGGTTGCTGCAACCGACGCACCTCTCACCCTGCCAGGCGCACCCAACGCACCGATCGACGCACCTTTTGCGCGGATAGATGCGCCAATTGCTTTGGCAGGCGCACCGACCATTCCAATCCGCACATGGATTATTCCAATCGGCGCGTCGATTACCACCATCCGCGTCAGAGAACCCACTGGCGACCACTGTAAATTGTCTCCTTTTTTGTCACGAGTTCGCTTGTCTTTGACAGCAGTCGCTTCGGCCAGCTTAAAATCGTCGCATCTTTCCCGTTAAAACAGATCACTTATGCCGTGAAGTAGTCCGACTGTGGGTTGGCATATCTTTGGCTCATTAGCTTCGAAGCCCTTTGTTCCCGATGACCGCAGACGAATTGTGTTCGTTTGGCCACTCGGCGCGGGATTTTGGGGCTCATTCAGGATCGGTAATCAGTAAAACCAACCGGGGCGCGTCAAACCGGCCCGGGATACAAATGCGATAAAGCATAGAAAGGAGTTATGAGTTACGCAAAAGTCGGCACTGACGGTTTGTCCGTGCCCGCCAAAATCCAATACCTGCGCCGTCTCGCCACGGCAATCACCGGGAATCCAAACTTCCCCACGCCCAACCCAACGGCGGCGGCGCTGACGGCGGCGGCGGATGCTTTGGAAGCCGCCTACAACGAGGCTCAGGCCGCCCGGCTCGTCTCGAAAACCAAGACCGCCAACCAAGATGATCAATCCGCAATCGTGGACCTGTTGGTGGCCCAACTCGCCAGCTACGTGGATAACGCGAGCGGCGGCAGCGCGGAAAAGATCGAGAGCGCCGGGTTCGCGGTGCGCGCCACGCCCAGCCCGGTGGGCGAATTGCCCGCCCCCACCGACGTGCAGGTGCTCCCCAGCGAACACGCTGGCAGCGCCGATGTCTCGTGGAGTCCGCTGCGCGGGGCCAAGGCCTACATCATCGAACGCGCGCCGGAAGCGCCGAGCCTGAACTGGGGCGTCATCGGCACCAGCACGCGGGCGAAGGCGTCGCTCAACTCGATGGCCAGCGGGAGCAAATATTGGTTCCGTGTGGCCGCCGTTGGCGCCGCCGGGCAGAGCGCGTGGAGCGATCCCGTGCCGTTGTTCGCGCCCTGACCCTGACCGCAAATCAGAAGTAACCACATGCCAGCGGAACCGGACGCGGTTCCGCCGGCTTTATTACTGAACCGGTTGTTAATTTTAATCGTAATCTTACTCTTGTTCTCCGGAGGCGGGCGTGATTAAGAGTATGATTAAGATTAAGAAGAGTAAGGGGTAGGACGGGATGAAAACAAAGGCCCCCGCCCGGGTTTTTACGCCCAAGCAGGGGCCAAAGTGGGGGATGGGAGTTCGCCAAGCTCTCTTTCCCTTGCTGGCATTAGGCGCCTCTGGGGCTGCCAGCTTCCCGACGCTATTCTCCACGGCAAGCGGAGTCTCCGGCCTCGTAGCAGGGCCGTCCAGCGCGTTTCCGCCGCTGGATTTCGAGTGAGGCTTTTCAGCTCGCTTGGACTGGTGGTTGCGCCACCGGCCTGCGAACCAGATCAAGACACTTCTGTGACTTTCATCCGCGTCTTGACCGCTTAGCCCGAGGGCAGCCGCCGCTTTTGGCAGCGCGTTCTCCTCGAACCACGGGTCTCGCCTCTTCACTCTCAGGTTGCTTTTGGCTCACAGTTCAGCGGTGCCTTTTTGAACGCCGCCGTCCTTCGGAAGTTTTTCACGAGCCGTGCCGCGGCTCCGTGACCTTCCCGAACCGGATGCTCACTTTGTCCCGGCTTTCGCCGTCTTTCCTTTGGCTGACCCGGGATCTCTCCCCAGCCGCCAGAGTCATCCGTCCGTGCTGATCTACAGTAGCAACCTCTACCCTCTGGGTAACTGCGATTCACCCAGGCCCGAAACCAGCCTGAGCTACTTGACTCAACTCGGCGCGGTTTCTCATCGCACCTCGTTACCTAGTCCCTTTTTCGCGTTCACTGACGGCGCGCGAACGCCGCCAGAGGAACTGGTGAATCCTGCCTCCGCTTTCGAGTGTGTTTCAACTCGTCTTCAGAGGGGCGTGGTCAACCAGCCTGACCCCGCCTTTCCCCGGTCACCCGGGCGTATCCTTGAAACGTCTGCCAGCGAATTGTTACTCACCGGCCACCGTCTCAGCTCTTTCAATGAACTGGTAACAACCTATCAGAGATCTGGGTTCCGACTACGAATTGTTATGCACCGGGTTGTTCACCAAAAGCGCACGTCATCAACAATGGTTAACTTGAGAATCGCGCTGGAAACACTTGCTCAGGTGATGGGGGCTCGGGAATCTATTCACCGGCGCGGCACGGTGATGAATCCGTAGGTGAACAAGTGTGGTGAATCAGTTCGGGAGTTTTTGACGGTCAGGGACGAGAAATATCGGGCGGGATTGTAATCAAGGGTCTATTGCCATTCGCGCGGGCGGACTCTACGGTTTCGGCGTCATGAACACATCCCCTACTCCGGCGTCACCGAATACTTTTCAGGCAGCTCCCAAACGCCGGCGTTGGTGGCTACTCGGTTGCGGTGGCCTACTCGGTCTCCTCCTCGTCATCGTCCTCACCGCGATCATCACCATCTGGTGGATGGGGAGGCCCATCAAACCAGTTGTCCTCTCCGCTGCCGAAAAGCAGGCCGTGGAACAGAAACTCGAGCAACTCAACCGCACCTCCGCCACCAACTCGCCCACGCTGACCAGTTCCAACACTCACCCAACCGAGCCGGACCGACCTTACTCGCCAGGCTCACGCGAGTTGCGACTGACCGAGCGCGAGGTGAACGGCCTGCTTAATGAGAACACCGAGCTAGGCAACAGCGTTCGTTTGGAATTCGGCCGCGACGCGATCAACGCCTACATCGCCCAGCCCATCCCGGAGGATGTGCCGGTGATGGGTGGTCACATGTTCCGCGCCAAAGGGCGTTTCAAACTGTCGGTCGGCAACGGCGGTGAGCCTTACGCCATCCTCGAAGACCTGACCGTTTTCGGTCTCAGCCTGCCGAACGCCTGGCTCGGAGGCGTCAAAGGAGAGAACCTGCTGAAGAGTGCGATCGGCACCAACCAGCCGGTGTTGCGCGGCATCAAAAACCTGCGCGTGGAACCGGGGGCGCTGGTGATCGAAGTCGAGAAGTAGCATTCGCCAACAACACAGGCGACCGTGCGACACCGCGAGCGAGATTTGAAAATGATTGAGGCGGAAACCCATCGCTGAGTTTCCGCCTCAAATGTTTCAAAGCTGGCTTACTTCACCAACACTTCCGCGATTTGCACCGCGTTGAGCGCCGCGCCTTTGAGCAGTTGATCGCCGCTCACCCAAAAGCACAGGCCGTTATCGAGCGCGCAATCCATCCGGATGCGGCCGACTTCGCAGTTGTATTTCTCGGAGGTGAAGAGCGGCATCGGATATTTCTTGTTTTCGGGCTCGTCCACGAGGTCGAGGCCGGGAGCCTTCTTCAACACTTCGCGCGCGGCGGCAACCGTCACGGGCTTCTCGAACTCAGCGCTCACGGCGACGGAGTGCGAGCGATAGACGGGCACGCGCACACAGGTGACGCTCGCGCGGAACGCCGGGTGATGCATGATCTTGCGGCCTTCATTCTCCATCTTCATCTCTTCCTTCGTGTAACCCGTGGGCAGGAAAGAATCGACGTGCGGCAATACGTTGAAAGCGATCTGGTGCGGATACACTTCCTTGGTGACCGCCTGCTTGTTGACGATCTGGCCGACTTGGCGCTCGAGTTCTTCGATGGCCTTGGCGCCGGTGCCGGAAACGGCTTGGTAGCTGGACGCAAAGATGCGCTTCACGCCAAACGCCTGATGCAACGGATACAACGCCATCAACGTTATTGCCGTGGTGCAATTTGGATTCGCGATGATGCCCTTGTGCTTCGCGCAATCGGCAGCATTGATCTCCGGAACGACGAGCGGGACGTTGTCGTCCTGCCGGAAGGCGCTGGAGTTGTCCACGACAACGCAGCCAGCCTTTGCCGCGATGGGCGCGAATTCCTTCGAGATGCTGCCGCCCGCGCTGAACAAAGCGATGTCGATGCCGGCGAAAGAGTCTTTCGTGAGTTCCGTCACGGTGATGTCAGTGCCCTTGAACTTGAGTTTCTTGCCGACCGAACGGGCGGAAGCGAGGAGCGTGAGCTTCCCGACGGGGAAGTTGCGCTTCTCGAGGGTCTTGATCATTTCGATGCCGACGGCGCCAGTGGCACCGACGACGGCTACGTGCGGATGTTTGTTCATAAACGAGCGACAAGGATAATCGGCATGGGCGATGTGTCAACGCGATGACTTGAACTTGTGAGGCTACATTCATGGCTGCGTCCGACCATTGTTCGCCATGAAACATGGTTGCACCCGCCCTGCCCCTCCACCAATTTGCCGTCATGCAAGTGATTGGCTCGATTACAGCCATGCAAGACACGGCGCGCCGCTGGCAACGTGCCGGCGCGCGCATCGGCTTCGTCCCGACGATGGGCTATCTCCATGCCGGCCACATCAGCCTCGTGGAACGCGCCCGGAAGGAAGTCGGCAAGCGCGGCAAAGTCGTGGTGAGCATCTACGTCAACCCGACGCAATTCGGGCCGAAGGAAGATTTCACGAAGTATCCGCGCGACTTGAAGCGCGACTTGCAACTCTGCCGCCAAGCCGGAGCGGACGTGGTCTTCACGCCCGATGACGCCGCGATGTATCCGGGCAAGGCCGAAGGCAATTACAGCACCTACGTCGTCGAGGAGTTGCTCACGCGACCGATGGAAGGCGCCGCACGACCGACGCACTTCCGCGGCGTGACGACCATCGTCGCGAAGCTGTTCCATTGCGTGTTGCCGGACGTAGCTGTGTTCGGCGCGAAAGACTGGCAACAAGCCGCCGTCATCCAACGCATGACGACGGACCTGAATTTCCCGTTGGAAATCATCGTGGCGCCCACGCTCCGTGAAGCCGACGGACTCGCGATGAGTTCGCGCAACAAATACCTGGACGCAGAACAGCGCGCCCAAGCGGTGATCCTGTTCCACGCCATCCAAGCCGCGCGCAAAGCGGTGGCAAGGAAATCCATTTCCGCCGCCCGGTTGAAGCAGGATTTGGCACAATTCATCACAGCCGCACCGCTGGCCCGGTTGGACTACGTCGAGTTCTTCGATCCGAAGACACTGGTCGCCGTGAAGACCGTAAAGCGCGGCACGCACATGGCCTTGGCGGTGTTCTTCGGCAAGACGCGGTTGATCGACAACGGCAATCTGTTAACGCGACACCATGAAGCAATTTGACTTTCTCGTCCTCGGCAGCGGCATCACAGGAATCTCGTTCGCGCTCAAGGTCGCGCCGCGCGGACGCGTCGCCATCATCACGAAGAAGAACAGCGCCGAGTCAAACACCAACTATGCGCAAGGCGGCATCGCCGCGGTGACGAGCAAGGAAGACTCCTTCGAGAGCCACGTGCAGGACACGCTCGAAGCCGGCGCCGGACTGTGCAAGGAACCCATCGTGCGGGCCATAGTCGAGGAAGGACCCGCGCGCGTCCAGGAACTCATCGAACTCGGCATGAAATTCAGCGAGCGCGAAGTTCCCGGCGCTCGTGGCGCCCGCGAACTCGACCTCGGCCGCGAAGGCGGGCATTCCAAACGCCGCATCCTCCACGCGAAGGACGTCACGGGCCGCGAGATCGAACGCGCATTGCTCAACGCCGCCGCGCAGCAACCGAACATCACGATGTTCGAGAATCACATCGCCATCGACCTCATCACCACGCAGAAGCTCGGCTACGTGGGCGACAACCGTTGCGTCGGCGTCTATGCGCTCGACAAACAATCCGGCAACGTCGAGACCTTCGCCGCGCCGGTGACGGTGCTGGCCACGGGCGGTTGCGGCAAAGTGTATCTCTACACCACCAATCCCGACATCGCGACCGGCGATGGCGTGGCGATCGCCTATCGCGCCGGTGCCGCCGTGGCGAACATGGAATTCATCCAATTCCACCCAACGTGCCTCTATCATCCCAAGGCAAAATCGTTTCTCATCAGCGAAGCCGTGCGTGGCGAAGGCGGCATCCTCAAGACGCCCGGCGGCCGTGAGTTCATGGACGCGTATCATCCGTTGAAATCGCTCGCGCCGCGCGATGTGGTCGCCCGCGCCATTGACCACGAGATGAAGAAGTCCGGCGCCGACTGCATGATGCTCGACATCACGCACAAGCCTGCGCCGTTCATCATCAAACGCTTCCCGAACATCTATCAAACGTGCCTGAACTACGGCATCGACATGACCAAGGAAGCGATTCCCGTCGTGCCGGCGGCGCATTATCAGTGCGGTGGCGTCGTCACCAATCTCGACGGCGAAACCGAGATCGCTGGTTTGTTTGCCGTGGGCGAAGTCGCGTGCACGGGATTGCACGGCGCGAACCGGCTGGCGAGCAATTCACTTTTGGAAGCCTTGGTCCTGGCACACCGCGCCGCGGATAAGATTGGTAATGGCCAATTGCCCATCACCAAACTGCAGATTCCCGCCTGGCAATCCGGTGACGCGCACGACCCCGATGAACTCGTCGTCGTCTCGCACAACTGGGATGAGATCCGCCGGCTGATGTGGGATTACGTCAGCATCGTGCGAACGAACAAGCGTCTGCAACGTGCGCTGACCCGCATCAAGAATTTGCAGGCGGAGATCCAGGAATTCTATTGGGACTTCAAAGTCACGAGCGACCTCCTCGAACTGCGCAACATCGCGACCACCGCCGAACTCATCGTGCGTTGCGCGCTCGAACGCCACGAAAGCCGCGGGTTGAACTACAATCTGGATTATCCGGAAGCGAATGCAGCGCTCGCGCAAAAGGACACCGTCCTGCGCCGCGCACAATGAGGCAGTTCGCGTCCTTCACGGCGCGGGCTACCAAAATAACACACAAGGCGATTAGCCAAATGAGCATTGAGGACCTCAAGAAAAGTTTGGAGTATCTCGCTGTAAAGTATGTGGCAGATTCGTCGGCGTTGGCAGAGCTCACGCAGCGCATCCAGCAGATTCAGCCACCGGGCTTTCCGGCCGTGAAGGGCGTCCTTGCAGACATTCATTCTCACATTGTTGAAGTAGACCCGAAGGACTCGGATCTTTTTCGTGAGATTGGTTTTCACTATCTATGATTTTGCAGCCAACCTGATGACAGGCTGCAAAATCACTCGCTGGACTCCCCTCTCCTCCCCTTAAACGTCAGCTCCGCGATGCCGGATTTGTCCAGTTCGCCGAGGCCAGCGCGGACCATGCGGTCGAATTGCTTCTTCGTGGCCGCGTTCACAGGCAGGTTCAACCCCGCCTGCTTCGCCAGCGTGTGCGCGATGCCTGAATCTTTCGCGGCGTGCGCGGCGGAGAAAAAGCACGAGTGCTCGCGGTTCTGCATGTCCTCGCCGTCGGTCGCCAGCACGCGGGAATTCGCGCCGGTCTGCGCCAGCACTTCTCGCAGCATCGTGAGGTC
>JBEGQI010000202.1:0-14816 GCA_041181065.1 Verrucomicrobiota bacterium
AAGGCGGCCCAGCTGGGCCGCCTTGAAGCTGGCCAAAGTGAGCTGGAAAAGTGTAACCCATAACCAAACATGTGTTACCCATGTTCTGAACCAGAAGTGTTACCGATGTTTTGACTGGGCCGGGTGCCGGTCATCCCGATATTCAGCGTTCCTTGTTTTACTGTCAGGTCGTCAATGGAGAGCGGGTTGCCGCCGGTTGGGGAAGCGGTGGCGGCATTGTCATATTCGAAGTTACCGTAAGTTCGCCCTGAGAATGAAGGGATGCCGGCTTGCTGGAAGCTGAACAAGCTGCCGGTCTGGAATACCACCACGGAGGACGGTTGTGTTTTCTGGAAAGGATTGGCTCCAGCCAATTGGATGAAGGTGGAGCCTGAAGCAAAGACCACGGAGTTGGCGGTGCCTGATCCAAAAGAGTTTCCCGAAGAACCGGACCCGCCTTGAGTAAAAGTCGCTCCCGAGTTGAAGGTGATGCCGCTGGCATCCGCAGCGGTCAAAGTCTCGGTCGCAATAGAGAATGTCACCGCGCCGCTGATGCTGCCCTTGGCGCCTGTGGCCACGGCGATCAACAGCGTGTTGGCACCGTTGTTGTTCAACGTGGAACCGCTCGCGATGGTGAGTGCATCGGTCGCTGCGGCGCCAATGGTGAGGGTGTTGGCCGCTGCGCCCGATTGCAGGTTGATCGTCGTGTTGTTGGCAATCTGCATCTTACCGATTGTTTGCGTCGGCACGCCGGTGGCAGTCGAACTGCCGCCGGCATTGAAGACCAGGATGTCCGAAGTGTCTGGTGTTGTGCGTGCGGGTGACCAACTCGCAGCCGTGGTCCACGCCGCAGAACCACTTGTGGCCACCCAAGTGTAGGTGGTGGCCGGGGTGACGATGAGATTTCCGGCGACGTAGGTGATGGTGTAGTTGGTCGCGCCGAAAGTTCCGCCCGTCGCGGCGCTGGGCACCACTGAACCAGTGTAGGTGCCCGCTGCGGCTGTGCCCGCTGCGCCCGTGCCGTAAGTGATGGTCACCGAGCCGACGGCTTCAGACCCGACCAATCCGCTGCTGGTAAAAGCAGTGGACCCTGTTACCGGACTGCTCAACGCAACCCCTTCTTTTTTCGTCACGTTGTTGGCGGTGATGGTCAGCGCTTTTGCTGTGATGTTCGCCGTCATGCCGCTGGGTTGCGTCAATGTGTAGTTGGCCGACGGAGCCGTGTAGCCCGTCACAGTGATGGCCTTGTTGCTGCCGACCGGCGCCGAAGCGAACGTCGCGGAAGGCGTGCCGGTGACGGAGAACGTTTCGCCGTTTTGCAGGCCCGAGTAGGCGGCCGTTCCGCTCAAGCTCGCCGTGGTGTTGCCATCGTAGATCTTGTCCACCCCGCTCAGCCCCGTGATGGTCAATGCGGCACGCGTCACCGTGCTCGCAGCGGTGGCAATAGTCTTGGTGGTGGCGCTACCGCCGGAAACGGAGATGTTCCCGGTGTAAGCTGCGCCGCCGTTGTAACCGGTCGTGGCCGCGAGGCGAACGAAGACCGTGGTCGCACTCAACGTGCCGCTGGCAGGGATTGTCAAACTCGTCGTGTAACCGGAGCCGCTGCTCAAAGAAACTTCATAACCCGCAGGCGGCGTCACCGTCAGGTCGCCGCTCAAGAAGATGCCCGACACGGAAAAACTGGTTGGCGAAGCCGATGGGGCGCCGTAGGTCGTATTGACCGGCGAGAGGCCGCCGGTGAGCGTGATGGTGGGGTCGGCGGTGACGGTCAGGTCACCTGCGACATAACTGATGTTGTAGTTCGTGGCCGCAAATGTTCCGCCCGTGGCCGCGGAAGGGACCACGGAGCCGACATAAACTTGCGCCGCATCCGCCGCGTCTTTGCCGGTGCCGTAAGTGATGGTGACGGAGCCGACGGTTTCGGAGTTGGCCAAACCTGTTGGCACGAAGGCGGTGGAACCGGTGACTGGGCTGCTCAGCGTGTCGCCAAAAACCTTGGTCACATTGTTCGCGGTGATGGAGAGCGCCTTCGGATTAACCGTCAACACGCCGGTATTGTAGGTGATGGAGTAATTCCCCGCCGTGAACGTGCCCCCGGTGGCGGCGCTGGGGGTGATGACATACGTGGTAGCCGGGGATGTCGTCGTCAACCCGCCGCTCGCGGAGAGCGTCACGCTGCCAATCGTTTCCGAGTTCTGCAAACCGGAGGAGGTGAAGGCTGAGGTGCCGAGTGAAAGAGTGGAACCGTAAGTCTTGCTTTGCGCGCTCGCGGTGATGGAGAGCGCGGCTGCCGTGACGCTATTTCCCGTCGCGGCGGTGGTTATATTCTTCGACGTGGCACCTGTGCTGGAGAGGACCACGGCATTCACAGAGTTGTAAGTGCCGGACACAGCGGCGGAGGCTTTCAAGCGAACGGAAACCGTGCCACTGGCGTTGCCACCGCTCTGCGTGAAGGTAGCGGTGGAGCCGAAGGTGGTGCCGTCACTCGCGACTTCAAAACCGGTGCCTGCGGTAGCAGTGAGGTTGGCCGTGAGGTTGGCGCCCGAGATGGAGAAATCCTGTTTGGCCGAAGCTGTGCCGTAAGTGGTGGTGAAGGCCGAAGCGGTGGCCGCGCCGGTAATGGTGGCGCTTGAAGCTGAACTCGCCTGAACTTGAAAATTGTCGATGCGCAACGTGCCCGTTCCTGAAGCTCCGCTCGCAAACAGACGGAATTCAACTGAGGTGGTAGGATTATCGACCGCTATAGGGAGGGAGATGGTGGCTTCAACAAAACTGCCATTTCCAGGCGACATGGTGTTTCCCGTAAAAGTCGTGAATGTTCCACCGTTCAGACTATATTGCACCGTGACTGTCTGGGCTCCTGTGCTTGATCTTTGCGCCTGAAAATACAGCTTAAAAGTTTTATAGCTAGACAGACCGGAACCACCCAACAAGAAGGTGAAATACTTAGTGTTTGACCCGCTTGAATCGCTCATGGTGATTGCGTTTCCGGCTGTCGCATTTGCCGTAAAAGCACCGGCGCCACTAGCAATTCCGCCCACAGTCGCAAATGCCTGAGAGGAGTTTGCAGCGCAAGTTATGTTAGCCGCCAGTGATGGGCTCAAGGTTGCGTAAGATGTTCCGCTATTGAAATCAAAGTTAACTATCGTTGTTTGCGCTAACACTGGAACACTTGTGAACGCGAGCGCGAAAAGCAGGAGAAGAAAGAAACTCGGTAATTTGTGCAGCATGGTTACGCGAGAGCACAAAAATGAGGGGTTTTTATTTTCAATCGTCTTCATGGTGGGTCGAGGGTTGGGTTGTTGGGATCGTTGCTTAAGCTTGCGGGCGAATAGAGGGATCACCCGCACAGCTTTTCACTGTTTCTCTTTCTTTGCTGCTCTTGGCCGCATGTTGTTCATGGGCGCGATGTTTTCGGGTTTGTTCTGGCTGATGTTTGGGGAAACTTCGGTGCGGCTCGGCCAAACGGTTATTTAAGTAGCACACAAACCGCTGCCGCCAAGTGGCAAGTTTACGGAACTTGTTAACATTTAGGTTGCGGAATCCTGACCATTTCCGGCTTCCCGCGTCGGGCGTTGGAAATTATGCTCCGCGCCGTGCTGCTACCGGATCTCATCGCCCATCTCGCTGCCCGCGCCGACTTGTCGGAAGCGCAGGTGCAAGCGGCGATTGCGGAGCTCGTCTGCGAAGACGTGACGGTGGAACTCAAGGCGGACTTTCTTTCTGCGCTGGCCCGCAAGGGTGAGTGCATCAGTGAAATCGCCGCGTTCGCCTCGGCCTTACGCGAGCGCGCCGTCGCTGTGCCGCTGGATGAAGCGACACGCGACCGGACGATTCTCGACGTGGTCGGGACGGGTGGAGACAAACTCAACACGTTCAACATTTCTTCGACGGCAGCGCTGCTCTGCGCGGCGGCGGGGGTCACGGTGGCCAAGCATGGCAACCGCGCCGCGACTTCTGCCTCTGGCAGCGCTGATGTTCTTGAGGCGCTTGGCGTGCCCTTGCACCTGACGCCGTCCGACGCCGCTGTGACGTTGAGAGAGCGTGGCTTTGCCTTTCTCTTCGCGCCCAATTATCACCCGGCTTTCAAGAACATCGCACCTGCACGCAAACTTTGTGCCGCACGTGGGCAGCGGACGATTTTTAACTTTCTGGGCCCGTTGTTGAACCCTGCTCGGCCGACGGCAATGCTGCTGGGCGTGGCGCGACCGGAGATGTGCGAACCCATTGCGCGCGTGCTGCAAACGTTGGGTGTGCACCGCGCGATGGTGGTGTGCGGTGACGTTCCGTTGAGCGCGGCGGACGGCGAAAACCGAATGAAAGAAGGCAGAGCCGAAAGCCCTTCGACTGGGGCCGGAATCGTCCAGCTTGACGAAATCTCCACACTCGGGACGACGACCGTGGCCGAGTTTTATCAGGAGCGCGGCTTCACCGTTTCGCGGTTCAACCCTGAACATTTCCCGCTTCAACCAGCAACTTTGAGCGACTTGGTGGGTGGGGACAAACAGGCCAACGCGGAAACGGCCCGGCGCATCTTGAACGGCCAGGAGCGCGGGCCCAAGCGCGATGCTGTTCTACTGAATGCGGCGGCGGCATTATTCGTGGGGAGTCGTGTGCGGTCCATGGCGGAAGGCTGGGAATTGGCGGAACAACTGATCAGCAGCGGAGCTGCGACGGCCAAACTCGAGCAAATCACCCGATAGTGAGTCATGTCCGAGTTGATTCCCACGTCCGACACAGCAGCAGGTTCTCCACCGGTGATCACCGAAGCTAAAACTTCGTCCCACCGTTGGCTGTGGGGGCTGGGCGCGGTTGCCTTAATTTGCGTGTTGGCGGTGTTGTTTGCCCTCAATCCAGCGCATCACGCAATCTATCCGGTTTGCTATTTTCATCGCCTGACCGGACTTCAATGCCCGGGCTGTGGCGGGTTGCGAGCTGTGCACCACTTGTTACGCGGCGACATCGTGACGGCGTTCCGCTTCAATCAAGTCGTCGTGTTGGCGGTCCCGGTGCTGGCTTGGCTGGGCGTGCAGCGCTGGCGACGTGGGCCCGCCCCGCAGCGACCATCGTGGACCCGGCAAATGTTCTGGGGCTGGACGATTCTGGGCGTGCTGATTGTGTTCTGGATCGTCCGCAATCTGCCGCTGGAGTGTTTCCGCTTGCCGGCGGAGTGACTGCGGCGGGCTTGCCTCTACCGTGGACTTGGCGTAAAACGCATCAAATCAATCAGAGGGAAAACCATGTATAAAATCCGTGGCGGGGACGGTAAAGAATACGGGCCGGTGTCAGCCGAAACGTTGCGTGCGTGGGTCGCACAGGGCCGTGCCAACGCGCAAACCTATGTTCTCATTGAAGGCGGGAGTCAGTGGCAACCGATGGCCGTGCTCGCCGAATTTGCGGATTTATTTGCGGCCCGGCCTGCGATGGGTGCCGGAGGTTTTGCTTCTGCCACACCGCCCCGGACCAGCGGCATGGCCATCGCGTCGCTCGTGTTGGGGTGCCTCGGCTTGTTCTTCTGCGGACTGACTTCACTGGTCGGCCTGCCGCTGGGGCTGGTGGCCATGTCCAAGATCAAGAAGAGCCAGGGCGAACTTGGCGGCTGGGGCCTCGCGCTTGGCGGCACCATTATTTCCGGGGTCAGCCTGCTCTTCATCCCCCTCTTCATCGCGATGTTCATCCCTGTTCTGTCCAAGGCCAAATCAAAGGCCGTGCAGATCAATTGCGTCAACAACCTCAGACAGGCTGGTCTTGCCATCCGGATTTACTCGGGGGACAACGAAGACAAGCTTCCGCTCGCCGCGAAATGGTGTGATGCCATCACGAACGAGATGGGGTCCGAAAAAGTTTACGTTTGTCCGCAGGTGCCGGCCTTGCGCAGCGGCTACGCCTTCAATGCGAAACTCAGCGGCCTCGCGGAAGGAGACATCGATCCGCAAACGGTGATGTTGTTCGAAGCCGACACGGGCTGGAATGCTTCCGGCGGCAAGGAACTCATGATCAGCAAACCTCGGCACAATAACCGATGGGTGGTTTGTTTCGCGGATGGCAGTGTCCAACAGATGACAGCAGCGCAGGTGGCCAAATTGAAGTGGGATCCCAAACCAAGCTCGAACAACGAATAAACGAATATGTATAAAATACTCGGCGGCGACGGCAAAGAATACGGTCCGATCTCGGCGGAAACCTTGCGGCAATGGATCGCCGAGGGGCGCGCCAACGCGCAGACGCAGGTGTTGCCGGAAGGCGCGGCAGCCTGGCAGGCGCTTGGCACCATTCCTGAGTTCGCGGGTTCATTTGGAGCTCCCATCGGTATGACGGCTGGGGCGATCCCTTCAGCAGACGCAAGCCAGATGGTTGCGGGCCCGGCCGTTGGCCTGATTGTCACTGCGGCACTTGGCCTGCTTGGGCAAATCGCGGGCATTGTGATGAACCTCATTGGCACCGGCGCGGGGATGGCGGGTGCGCGCGGCGCTGGCGAACCGGCCTGGGCCAACATGATGTCCGGCGGGATCGGTGTTTTTGCAGGAATCATCGGCATTATCATGAGCGTCGTGATTTTCCTTGGTGCACAGAAGATGAAAAAGCTGGAGAGCTACAACTTCGCCATGACAGCCACCATCATCGCCATGGTGCCTTGCATCTCACCATGCTGCCTGGTCGGTTTGCCCATCGGCATCTGGGCGCTGGTGATCTTGATGAAGCCCGAAGTGAAGGCCGCCTTCCAAAGCAACTAGCGCCATCGCCATGTTCACCATCCTCGGCGCAGACGGCAAAGAATACGGGCCCGTCGGCGTCGAGGAGTTGCGCCGCTGGATCCGCGAAGGTCGCGCTGGCGGTCAAACGCAGGTGCGGCCCGAGG
Organism: Verrucomicrobiota bacterium; assembly: GCA_041181065.1. GTDB lineage: Bacteria > Verrucomicrobiota > Verrucomicrobiia > Limisphaerales > DSYF01 > DSYF01. Next base: position 6,839 of record JBEGQI010000202.1, read on the forward strand.
GACGAGTGGAATGGGTCGCGTTGCAAACGCTGCCCGAAGTCGCGGAAGTTTTCACCGCGCCCAAGCTTCCGGGCGAGGCGGGTTCAATACCGATCGTTCGCACCCTGGCCGTGAGCATGTTCGTCATAGAAGGGATTGGTTTTCTACTGTCGTTGGTTGGTATAATCGGGATGCTGAGTTACTTGCAGCGTCCCGATTCGCATCTCAGCCCGCTCGCCTACGTGAGTTGGGCCATTGCGCTGGTCGCGCTGCCCACGCGGATAACCGCGGCCGTGGGGTTGCTGCGTTGCCGCGAATGGGCTCGGAAGCTGGCAATCATCTTCGCGGCGTTCCTGCTGGCGTATGGTCTTTGGGGTTGGGCCTCCACGATTACGATGTGGGCTAAAAACCCAGAATTCTTACGGGGGCTGATCCAGTCCCCCATGTATCTCATCATGCAGCTTTGGAGTGTTTTCCTGCTGATTTACAACGCAGCGACAATCCTGATTCTTCTCCGGTCCGACGTTCGGGCCGGCTTTGGCCTGAAGAAATCCGCGCCACCGCTGTAACGTCTGCTCCAAACTGTTGTTGAAATTATTCTAGGCGGTTCAAGCAGTCCTGTTTAAATCAGCCGCAACGTGGCGGATGTATTTCCGCGCCAGAAAGGAAAACATGTTCAACATCATCGGAGCTGACGGGAATAAATACGGGCCGGTCGCGGCTGAACAAATTCGGCAATGGATCCGTGAGGGTCGTGCCAACGGGGCGACACAGGCCCAGCCCCAGCAGGGTGGCGATTGGAAGCCGCTCGCAGCCATGCCGGACTTTGCGGATGTATTGAATCAATCTTCCGCGCCGCCGCGCATGACGCCGCCGGTCGGCAATGCCAGCAGTCGCGCCTCCAACAAATTGGCTGCCGGGCTTTGTGGCATCCTCCTGGGCGGGTTGGGCGTGCATAAATTCATTCTCGGCTACAACTCCGCCGGGACCGTTATGCTGGCCGTTTCGTTGGGTGGCATATTTGCCGGCCTGTTCACGTGCGGCATCACTTTCGTGGCCGCTTGGGCGATGGGACTCATCGGGCTGGTTGAAGGCATCATCTATCTGACCAAGAGCGATGAGGAGTTCGTCCGGATTTACGTGGACGGCCGGAAGGAATGGTTCTAAACGAGGACTGCCATGTATCACATCATTGGTGCTGACGGAAACACCTACGGGCCCGTGTCGCTCGAGCAGATCCGCGCGTGGATCCGTGAAGGCCGGGCGAATGGCCACACCCAAGTGCGCGTCGAGGGCGGCGCGGAATGGAAGCCTGCGTCATCCCTGCCCGAACTTGCCGCGGACTTTGCTCGGGCCGGCGCCGGTGCGCCGCCGCCGCTCAGCTCAGCTAGCACAATGGCATCTAACCTATCCAATCGCGCTTCGAACAAAGTGGCGGCGGGCATCTGCGGCATCCTGCTCGGCGGGATGGGGGTCCACAAATTCATCCTCGGTTACACCGGCGCGGGCCTGACCATGTTGCTGGTGAACCTTTTGACCTGCGGCATTGGCGGCATCGTGATGCACGTCATCGGGCTCATCGAAGGCATCATCTACCTGACCAAGTCCGACGAGGAATTTGTTCGCACTTACATCGACGGAAGGAAAGAGTGGTTTTAATCCTCCCGCGTCGCGCCCATGAAGCTGGTTGAAAAATTCTCCGGTCCCGTCACACCCTCGCGTGCCTTGGGTTGCATGGCGGCCAACCTCTTCCTGACGCCCGGGCTCGGCTCGTTGATTGGACGACGTTACGTTGCCGCAATCGGGCAACTCACCATCTTCATCGCGGGGTTTTTGATGTTTGTCGTGTGGTTTTTTGATGTCGTCCGCCAATACTATGCGATGGCCGAACACGATGTGACGCCTGTGATGCATCACTGGCTGGCGTTTGTCGGGGTTGGGTTTTGTGCGCTTGGTTGGCTGTGGGCGCTCGGCACCAGCATCAGCCTGTTCCGCGAAGGCAAACGCAACGAGCAGGCTGGAAAAATGACTGCTGGTTGAGCAACTGTCTTCGTTTGGAATGGGTGAAGCGGGTTGCAACCCGCCGTCCGCGCGGCCAACTTCAGTTCATGGCCAAGTTTACCGCCACCCAGATCAAATCCGCGCTCGCTGCCGTGCCGCTTTGGAAAAAGAAGAGCGCAACGATCGTGCGCGTCTTCGAGTTCAAGGATTTTCCCGCTGCCATCAAGTTCGTGAACAAAATCTCCGTCGTGGCCGAGAAGGCGTGGCATCATCCGGACATCGACATCCGGTGGAACAAGGTGGCGCTCACGTTGACTACGCACGACGAAGGCGGTTTGACTGAAAAGGATTTCGCGCTGGCCCGGAAGTTCGACCGGATGGTGTGAAGCGAGTTGCGCGCGGCGTGTTCCGTCCGGCAAGCTGCGCCCGCAACGAAACACGCAGCACGCAACCCGAGCCACGCCCTCATGCCCGCGCCCGACACCCAAGCCGTCCAAGATCTGTTCAAGCAGCACTTCGGCTTCCGCCCGGCGCACGTGACGCGTGCGCCCGCGACGGTGGAGTTGCTCGGCAGTCACGCCGATTACATCGAAGGGCTCGCGCTCACCGCGGCGGTCGATCGCTACGCTTTCGTGGCTGCGTCGCCGCGCACGGATGGGAAGATCGAACTCATTCACGCCGATCGCGCGCCGGAACTTTTCTGGATCAGTGACCCCAAGCCGAATCCGGCGTCGCCGTGGGCTGATGCTTTCAAGGCGGTGCTGCGCGAACTGCGGCAACGGAAGGTTCACTTCAGCGGCTTCAATGCGGCGTTGCACAACGAGATCCCGGCCGCGCTCGGCTTGGGTGAAGACGCCGCGGCAGCCGTGGCCGCGGCGTTGATGGTGCGAAAACTGTTTCCGTTCGGGCTCGGCGAAAGCGGCGCGACGGTCCCACCGAAGCGCGATGATCGCGGCCAGTTGCCGCCGTTGCCGACGGCGGAGCGATTGCAGTTCGCCCGGATCGCTCGCTCGGCGGTCGCGGCGGCGGGCAATGGCCAGGCCGGTTTCGTGGAAGCGCTGACTTCGTTGGCGGGCAAACAGTGGAACCTGCTCAGCCACGATTGTCGCTTCAACGCGCTCGACCTCGCACCGCTGATCGGCACCGCGCTCATCATTTGCGATTCAGGCGTGCGCTCGACGGAAGCCGCTGCCGCGCAGGCGCAGATCCGGGAAAATTGCCTCAGCGCGGCGCGCAAACTGCAAACGAAGGCGCTGCGTTCGGTGGAGCCGAAGTTTCTGCGCACATGGAAATCCCGGCTCGACGAACGCGAGTTCGAATGCGCGGCGCACGTCACGAGCGAAATCCAGCGCGTCGCTGCCGCTGAACGGGCGTTGCGCGAGGACGACCATGCGCAGCTCGGGAATTATCTTTCGCTCAGCCACGAAAGTTTTCGTGACCAGTTGAAGTCAAGTTGCGCGGAGCTGGATCAACTGGTGGAGATTGCGCGCAGCCACGCGGGCTGCTTCGGTGCGCGGGCGTTGGGGCCGGGCTGGGGCGGCGCGACGGTGAATCTGGTGGCGTATCACTCCGCCGAGCCGTTCATCGCGCACATGGCGCAATGTTACGAAGCCAAGACCGGTCGCAAGCTGAGCCCGTTCGTCTGCCAGATCGTGGATGGAGCAGCGTGAGGTCGCTTAGCCGTGTCCGGCTTCTTCTTCCTCGGCGGCAGCTTCGGTTTTCGAGATGACCGGTTCGCGACCGGACTCTTGCAGTTGAAGCTGTTTGCGGAAGAGGAACGTTCCCACCGGCGTGGCCAACGCCATCAGGCCGATGAGGAGCCACATCGTGGCTGAATTGCGCGGGCCTTCGGCGGGGCAATACCACGAGAGCAGCCAGCCCGAGCTCATGCCGACGGTGAACTTCGCCACGAAGTAGGGCAACATCGAGAGCGCCATGTAGGAGGCTTCCTGTCCCTTCGGCGCGATCGCCGCGGAATATTCGTAGAGGCGCGGCGACCAGAACGCTTCGCCGACCGAAAGCAACGCGATGAACAAGTAGATGCCGATCCACAGCGGGTTCACTGGGCCGGAAACTTTCAGCAGGTCGTGCACGAGCAGGTTGCCCACCCAACTGTCCGCGATGGGTTGATACCATTGGGCCGGCACGGCGATGAAGAAGACGGACAGCGCGGAAATCAGGCTGCCCACGGTCACCATGCGATACGCGGAAATCTTTTGCGTCAGCGCGCCGCAGATGGGCACGAGCACGACGATCATCAACGAGTTCATGGCGCCGCTGATGTGCGCGAAGGGCGCGCCGTCGCCGAGTTCGCGAATGGCGTATTTGGGGAAGGTGTAGGCGAGATGGTAAAAGATCATCCGCACGCCAACGACCAGCGTCATAAAAAGGAGGAAGCGATAGAATGACTTTTGCCCGAACAACCCGAGAAAGATTCGCACCGTCTCCTTGGCCGTCGTAACGACCGTCTGGCCAAGCGCTGAAAATGTTCCCGCGCCCGGATCGCTTTTAGGTTTGGGCGGCTGGATGCGCACGCCGGCCTCAGTCATCTCCACGCCTTCCCGCATCATCAACCACACGAGGATCAATCCCGGGACCGTGAACACGAGGCCCACCAGCATCAGCATCTGATACGGACAATGCTGGAGGCTTTGCCACGTCATTGTCCAGGCATGGGCCGTGTGTTCCACACCGGCGCCGCGCACGGTCGCCGCGGAACGCACGTGATCGAAGATGAAATCGCCGACGGCGTAACCGAGGTTCATCAGCGCGTAATAGAGCGCAAACGCCACGGACCGTTGCGCGGCATTCGTGTAACGCTTGCAGCCCGCCACCATCACGGGAATCAGCAGCGCGATGCCGACCGCCTGGAGATACAGGCCGAAGGGGATCGTGATCCAAGTCTCCGCCGTCACCGTCATGACCGCGCGGGAAATAAGGCAGACCCAGAAGCCGAGCAGGAAGGTTTTGCGGATGCCGAGCGCGTCGGTGAGCGAACCAACCAGCACCGTGATCAAAGTCATGATGGCCGACCAGATGCCGATCATGGCCCCGGCGGATTTGTCGCCGAAGTTCAGGTCGGATGACAGCCAGAGTGTTAGGACGCCCGCCGCGCCGGCTTTGTAAGCAAGGTTCTCAAAGATGTAGGCGAGGTAGATGATCCACAGTTCGCGCGGGGCTGTGCGCAGACAGGTGAATTTTTGGAGGAAGGCTTTGAAGCCTTGGGGCGACGTGGGTTCGCTCATGCGTCAACTGCGGTTGCCGTTCGATTGCGCGGACAGTAGGCAGGCGTTTCGGATGGTAACAAGGCGGAAATTTTCAAGCGACCGTCATCTATGAGGCGAATCAATCAATCGCGCCACAGCCATGAAGCGCACCTTCAGGTTGTCCCCACAGGCGTTCCGTAATTCCACCACTTGAATAACCTTGAATGACCAAGTGAAGAATCCAAGATAATGACGGTTACGGTTCGTGGGCAAAGTGCCGGGAAAAAATCAGACGAGCCGGCCTTTTAATTGGATGCAAAACCAACAACCGCAGCGGGGCGTATCCGCCCCAATTGACCGGCGAAATTTTCGGTTCCTCAAGTTTCTTTTTCGGGTCGCGCCACACGTATTCGGCTGGCTTGCGCTGACCCTCGCGGTGGCCGCCTCAGCGGGAACCATTTCCGGCCCGGCCTCTGTCTGCCGCGGCACGACCAACACCTTCTCCGTGACGAGCGCATTGTCTGGTCCCGCCTACACGTGGTCCATCGGCTCGGGCAATTCAGCGAATGCCAGCATCGTCGGTGATGTGACCAACGACACAGTGGTCATCACGGTGGCAACGAATGGCGCGTTCGACCTCCAATGCTTCGCGGATGACGGTGTGACGAACGAAACCGTCATAGCGAACATCCTTGTGCCCGGCCTCGTCGAAGGCACGCCCATCACGCATCAGACCGTTTGCCTCGGCTCGGATTACACCTTTGCCACGACGATCACGAACACCAGCGGCTTCATCCTCCTCTGGCGCAAAGACGGCAACATCATTCCTGGCGCGACCAATGCCAGCCTGGCGTTGACCGGGATTCAAGCGACGAACGCTGGCCTTTATACCGTTGAGATTTTGAGCAGTTGTGGCGGGATCAGTTACAGCGCGATGCTGAACGTGCTGCCGCCTGCGACTGTCATCGCGCCATCCAACCTTGTGTTGCAATGCTTCAGCGAAGTGCCGCCGCCCGACACCAACAGCGTCTTTGCTTCGAATGCCGTTTCGGTGGTCCACCTCGGCGACGAGAAGTTGACCAACGGTTGCGCAATCACGTTGACGCGCACTTACGGCGGCATCGATTCCTGCGGCGCAACCTCGATGTGCGCCCAAGTCATCCTGGTCCAAGACACGCAACCGCCCGTCCTCATCGCGCCGAGCAATCAAGTGGTTGAGTTCGGTGCCACGTGGAGTTTTGGCACGCCGACGGTTTCAGACAACTGCGGCGACAGCAACGTCGCCCTGACCGTGACGAGCACCGCGACCAATCCGCTCTGCGGCGTCACGTATGAGGTCACGCGCTCATGGCTGGCCTTGGATGCTTGCAGCAACGCAGCCACGTGCAGCCAGACAATCACGGTTCAAGACACGACCGCGCCAGTGTTCGCGGGGTTAAGCAATCTGACGAATGAATTCGGCAGCGCTTGGGACTTCGTGGCGCCGACGGTGAGTGACATTGCCGACGGCACGAACCTCACCTCACGGTGAGCGGTGTGACGACGAATCCTCTGTGCGGAAATACATTTGAAGCGATTCGCACGTGGACCGCGACCGACTCGTGCAGCAACTCGGCGAGCTTTACGCAGACCGTGACGGTTCACGATACTACACCGCCGGTCTTCACGGGCGTCACCAACCTCGTTTTCGAATGCGGTTCCCCGTGGTCGTTCCAGACGCCTGCGGTTTACGACATCGCGGACGGCACCAACCTCCTGCTCATCGTCACCAACTCTTTCACGAACTTCCTCTGCGGCTCCACGCTCGTCGCCACGCAGACTTGGTATTCGATCGATTCCTGCAGCAACGCGGCCACGTTCACGCAGTTCGTGACGGTCGTGGACACCACGCCGCCGGTCTTTTCGCCACTGACAAACCACACCATCGAATGCGGCCAGCCGTTGGTGTTCGACATCCCGACCGCCGACGACGTTTGCGGCGGCACGAATGTGGCCGTGACGATCTTCAACACCACTACGAATCCGCTCGTCGGCGAAACCTTTGCCTCCACGCGCGTGTGGCTGGCGACCGATCCCTGCGGCAACACCAACTTCACGAGCCAGACCATTACGATCATCGACACCACCCCGCCGACGATCTTCACGCCCAGCAACATCGTGGTCGAATGCGTCGGCGGTGCGGGTAACATCGTCAACTACACCGTCACCGCCGTTGACGGCTGCGACACGAACGTGACGCTCACCGTGACGCCGCCCTCTGGCAGCGCTTTCACCTTGGGCACGAACACGGTGAATTGCACCGCTGTAGATGACAGCGGCAATACGAACGTCGCCACCTTCCTCGTCATCGTCATCGACACCACGCCGCCGAACATCGTTTGCCCGGCGAACATGATCGTGTCGGAAGCGCCGCGGGATTCCGGCGGAGCTTTCGTGACGTTCCCGCTGCCCACCGTGCTCGACACCTGTGACGGCACGCCGACGTTGTCCTGCGCGCCGACCAACGGTTCATTCTTCCCGAACGGCACCAACGTCGTCACTTGGACCGCCGTGGACGGCTCGGGCAATTCCAACTCGTGCACGTTCACCATCCGCGTCATCCCCTACACGCTTCACGTCGTTTCGAACACGGACGATTCGGGCAACGGCTCGTTGCGTCAGGCCATCCTCGATAGCAACGATGCACCCGATGACAACCTCATCGTCTTCAATCTCTCCGGCTCCGGCCCCTACAACATCAACCTGCTGACGGCGCTGCCGCCGGTCACGAGCGCGGTCATCATCGACGGCTG
>JBEGQI010000203.1:0-2735 GCA_041181065.1 Verrucomicrobiota bacterium
CATCGCGGGCATCACCGAGTCTGAAAACTTGTTGCCGTAGATGATCCAGATAAACAGCGGCATCACCGCGACCATCGCCATTCCAAACACGAGGTTCATGACGCCCATCAACCGAAAAAACCGCGCGCCGTCATTCAACGCGTGTTTGGTTTCCAGCGCAGCGGAGCGGGAAAAGACAATCAAGTTGAGCGATTTGCTGATGTTCAGATGCGCGCCCGACGCGGTGAAAGCGACGACATACAGCCCGAGCGGTGCCGGGCCAAGCATGAACATGAGCAGCAGGCGCTCCGCGTTCTCGCGCAACACGGCGACAATTCCAGTGATCCAGAACGGTAGGCCCGTGCGGAACAATTCGCCGTTGGCCGGAGCTGCATCCGGCGTGACAGCGCGGGTCATGACCGCCAACCGGTAGGCGAGCACGGCGAAGTTGGCCGCGAGCAACGCCGCCAGAAACCACACAACCTCGCGCACGCCCGCCAGCCACAAGCCAACGAGGAGCAACAGATAGACGGGCGTCAGGATGTTGCGCGCGGTGTTGAACTGGCTGAAGTCGCCGCAGCCCTGATCAATCGCCATCAGGTTCGACGTGAGCACGAACATCGGCACGAGGATGAGGTTGACACGGCTCAACCAGAGTAAATCTGGATTGTCCGCTGGCACAAGCCACGGCATCGCCACCCAACCGATAACCAGCGCCGCGAGGCTTAAGGGCAGGCCGAGCTTCACGGCTTTGCGCTCGAACGCGCCCCTCTCGGCACGGTTCTTCGCGACGCGGATGGAAAGTGCGTTGTTTACGCCGACGAGCGCAAGCATGGCAATGACGCCGGACCAGACCTGTGCTCCCGCAAACTGGCCCCGCCCCTCCGGCCCGAGTAAGCGCGCGGTCAGCGCCCCAGTCACCAGCGTGAGCCCCTGCGTCCAGACGCTGGTAGCGAAAGTCGCAAAAAAGGCGCGGCGGCTAGGGAGTTTTGACATGCAGGAAAAAAGTGCTCTCGTTTACTTGGAGAATGCGGCCATCTGCGGCTTCTGAGCCTCCCAGTATTGGGACCACTCCGGCGGCGCGTAAGTCACGCGCTCGGGATGCGAGTCGAGATAGCCAAAGCGCGAGGCCGGATCACGATAACTGGAAGCGCGAACGGCAACAAAGCCTGCGGATTCAATCGCGGCACGCAGTTCCGCCTCGGAATAGATGTGCCGGTGTTCATGGCGGTAGAATATTTCATTGATTTCAGCAACGTGCTGAGGCGACGCCAGTGCGCGGCGGGCGAAGTAATCCAAACTGGGTGTCGTTAGCCGGAGCCAGCCGCCTGGTTTCAATATACGTAGGCATTCGCGCAGCATTGCATCACCACGCTCGCGGGAAATGTGTTCAATAACTTCCTCGGAATAGACGGCGTCCACGCACGAATCCGGCAGCGGCAGAGGCTGCGTCACATTCATGTGGACGTCGGCACGCGGCACTACGTCCGCCGTGAGCCAGCGGTCGAAGAGGACATTACCCCCACCAAGGTTTAAAATCTTGAAGTGATCCGACTTTAGCCAGCGGTTGAGATGTGAGCGCGTGACCCACGGACCGATGATTTGCCACAGACTGAATGAGTAGCGCCCAATGAAGCTCAACGCCGCGTGCCAGTATCCGTAACGACGAGCGTAGTGCTGAAATCGCGCGAGCAATCCGGTTGGCGGATGATCCATGCCTTCGAGCGCGGGGCGCTTGACGAGTTCGGCATTGTTTGGCGTAATCATTTAAAAGTCAGTTTACTTGTGAAAATTTCTGGTGCTTTGGTGGTTGTTTCATGCCGGTCAGGTCATAAACTCGTTTGCCCTGTTGGAGCCAAGTTTCAATAACAACGGCTTTCACGGGATGACCCACGACGATCAATTCGCAAGCGTCCAAATCCGCCGGCGCCTTTACGAGCAACCGGGCGAGATGTGGCAGCACCTGTTCGATGAAAGCCTTGTTTCCGCCGACCAGTCGGGTCACATTCACAAATTCATCGTGGATTTTTAAGTCCACGCCCTTGCCGCAGAGCAGTTCCGCCAGTGTCACCAGCGGGCTTTCGCGCAGATCGTCCGTGCCGGGTTTGAAGGCGAGCCCATACATCCCAATCTTGCGGGCACCGGTGGCCAGGATTCTTTCCACGGTGGATTCAATCTGAGATTTATTGCTGGGCAAAACGCCGGCCAGCATCGGCGTATTGAGGTCACGTGATTTGGCGGCGTGAAGAAAGGCGCGCAAATCCTTCGGCAGACAGGAACCGCCGAAGGCAAACCCCGGACGCAGGTAGCGCGGGGAGAGGTTCAGCTTGGTGTCGCTGCAAAAGATTTCCATCACGGCCCGGCTGTCCACGCCGTGCGCCTGGCAAAACTGGCCGATCTCGTTGGCAAAGGTGATCTTCAGGGCGTGGAAGATGTTGTCCGAGTATTTCACCATCTCGGCGATCTCGTAGCTGGTGCAAAACACGGGCGCATTGATGCCGCGATACAGTTCCAACAGCAGTTTGCCCGTGCCGGGCACACGTTCGCCCACGACAATTTTCGGCGGATCGTAGAAATCTTTCACGGAGGTGCCTTCCCGAAGGAATTCAGGATGAAAGACGACCTCGCAACGGCCATCGAGCTTGCCGCCTGCTCCCTTTTCCAAAGCGGGAATGACAACGGAACGAATCGCCCCCGCGATGAGCGTGCTGCGAATCACCAGCAGCAATGGCTTGCTCCGCGAGGAAAGGAGCGAA
>JBEGQI010000204.1:0-63455 GCA_041181065.1 Verrucomicrobiota bacterium
AGCCGCCGCCGACCTTGACCACCTTCCGCACCGGGCAACCCATGTTGATGTCGATGGACTGCGCGCCGTGCGCTTCAACGACGAGCGCGGCATCGCGCATCTCTTCCGGCACCGAGCCGAAGAGCTGCACCGCAAATGGCCGGTCCGCCGCGTTGGTCTCGATGAGCTTGAAAGCCTTCGCCCGCTTCTCCAGCAACGAACGTGCGTTGACCAGATCCGTGGTGCACAGGCCAACGCCACCCAGCTCGCGCACGACCAGCCGGAACGGCAGATTCGTGTAACCCGCCAGCGGCGAGAGGAACAGGTTGCTCGATAATGTCAGCGGCCCAAATTGCATCGGCCCGCAGTATAACCATTAAGCTGCACGCGTCACGCACCGCGAATTAACAGTTTGCGCCCCCGCCATCCTCCGCAATAATCCACCCACGCCGCGATCCCTGTCTCGGCCACGATTTAATGAACGAGTGGAACATCCAGTCCCGCGCGCACGGCTGCACGTCGTGCGAGCAGCCCTTTGCCGACAAGCAGAACTATCACACCGTCCTCTTCGACGACCACGCGGAGTTCCGCCGCCACGATTTGTGCGACGCCTGCTGGCAGCGCGACTTCGGTCCCGACGCCCGCGAACGCAAGGGCTTCATCTCCTACTGGCACGGCACCTACGAAGCCCCGCCACCGGTGGCGGAGGTCATTCAAAAAGAGAGCGCCGAGACGTTGCTCCGCAAACTCATTGAGGCGAACGATCCATCGCACGGCCCAGCGGCTTACATTTTGGCCGTGATGCTCGAACGCAAGCGCGCGCTCAAGGTGAAGGAGCAACTCAAGCGCGACGGCCAACGCATCTTCATCTACGAGCAACCCAAGACCGGCGACGTGTTCACCATCACCGACCCGAACCTGCAATTGAACCAGCTCGAAGCCGTTCAACGCGACGTCGCGCATCTGCTCGAACACGGCTTCAATCCCGGCGAAACCGCCGCCGCCACATCGGCACCTGCGGGCGAACTCCCGCCCGCGTTGCCGCCGGTGGAACCTGAATCCGCCATCGCCGCCGCCGAACCCGCGTCGGACGACGCCAAGCCTGCTTGAATTTCACGTGGCCGACCTGAGCGCACTTCAAAACCGCATCGGCTACACGTTCCAGAACGCCGAGTTGCTCCGGCTTGCGCTCACGCATCCGAGCATCGCGCACGAAGCCGGCTCGCACATCCAGACCAACCAACGCCTCGAGTTCCTCGGCGACGCCGTCCTGCAACTCATACTGACGCGGGCGCTCTACGATACTTTCCCAGGCTACGGCGAAGGCCCGTTGACCAAAGCCCGCGCCACGCTCGTCAATCGCCGCACGCTCGCGCAACACGCACGGAGCGTCGGCCTGCACGAACACATCTTCGTCAGCCGCGGCGAAGAGCAGACCGGCGGACGCACCCGCCCTTCCGCCATGGCCGACGTGTTTGAAGCCGTGGTCGGCGCGTTGTTCCTGGATGGCGGGCTCGAGGCTGCGCGCACTTTTGTGATGACAGAATTCGCGCCCCATATCAGCAACATCACCGAGCTGCCGTCCATCGATAATCCCAAGGGCGAATTGCAAGAGATGCTGCAAGCGACCTCCGCCGAGGCGCCGAAATACGAACTCATCTCCGCCTCCGGCCCCGACCACGACCGCAGTTTCGAATGCAAGGTCACCCACAGCGGCATTGAACTCGGCCGCGGCACCGGCAAGAGCAAGAAGGATGCGGAAACCGCCGCCGCGCTCGTCGCCTATCAGGCTTTGAAGCAAAGCAAGCAGGCCTGACGCGAAGCCCGAAATCTATTTCGCTTCGGCTTAAGGTGGTGGTTCAGCAAAAAGTTTTCCCCTTAACGTCCGCTTAAGGTGGCGTCGCATAGAGTGTCACCATGAAAAGTGAACGCTCTCCGATCACCGCACGGTGGATGTTGGTGGACGACGACGAGCAACTTCGTCCCACCATCGCCAAGCTCATCGCCGCGCTGGCCGGGGTTGAAGTCGTGGAATTTTCTTCGGGCGCTGCCGCACTGGCCGCCCTCACGGCGGCGCCCGACACGTTCACCTTCGTCGTCAGTGACCTCGACAGCCCCCACATGAGCGGCATCGAATTCTGCCGGCGCCTCAAGCTCTTCCGCCCGCAACTGCAAGTGCTCCTTGCGACCGGCAGCGGACTCATCACCGAGCCCGAGGCCCTTGCTCAGGGATTTTGCGGGCTCATCCACAAACCGTTTTCCGTGGCCGCCCTGCGCCGCGTTATCGCTGCCGCAGGATTGCCCGAAGTTCACCAACCCGTTCAGGCCGGAGTTGCTCCGGTGTGCCTCGCGGCCTGACGCAACACAACAAACACCCAGGACACGAACATGAAAACATCACTAAAATCACTCCTCGCCCTCGCCGCGATCGGCACCGCCACGTGGCTCATCGCTCAAGACAACCAAGCCCCGATGGACGGCCCCGGTGGCGGAAATGGCCCGCACGGTCCCGGCATGGGCGGACATCGCCCGCCGCCGCCCATCGTCGCCGTGCTGGATGCGAATCACGACGGCGTCATCAGCGCGGACGAAATCGCCAACGCCAGCAAGGCGCTGCTGAAACTCGACAAGAATGGCGACGGCAAGTTGACGCCCGAAGAGCTGCGTCCGCCGCGGCCTGAAGGTCGCGGTGAAGGCCGTGGCGAAGGACCGGGACCGGAGGGCTTTGGTCCGGAAGGCCCGGGCCCGGGCGGACCCGAGTTCGATGGCCCGCCGCCGCAGGAGTAATGGCTCCAAACACACGCGGATCGTCGCCAGACGAACTGGCCACGAGCCGCTTTCCTTTCAACGCCCATTCACGCAGGCTCACCGAAACCAACCCATTGCCATGAAAAACGCATTGCTCATTTCTCTGTTCGTGCTCATCAGCCAGATCGCCCAAGCGCATCCCGGACACGACGAGAGTTCGCCGCTCTTGCTGGCGGCCGCAGAAAACCCGGGCACGCTCGTCACGAAGAGTTCGTTGCCTGAAAGTCAGGTGACGATTTCCGAGGAGAGCGGCTTTCGGTGGATCCGCGGGAATGGCGTCCCGAATCATGAGACCGGCCAGTTCCCGGGACGTGGCAACCCCAACCGCATTACGGCGCAGAGTCACTCGTTCCGCGTGACATTGACGCCGCGCACCAACGCCGTGACCCGCGATGCGCGTGGGGCGTGGTTCGGCGTGGCGTTGAATGGCGTGCCATTCGAGCCGGGCACTGCGGAGTTTTGGAACGGTCAGCCCGAGTGGGTGATGGAGGCCAAGTCCGGGTTCATCAATCTCGGCATCGACGCCAGCAATGCACACGTGCAACCGACAGGCGCGTATCATTATCACGGTCTGCCGACGGGCCTCATCAAGAAGCTGGGCGGCGAAGGAACGAAGATGGTTCTCGTGGGTTACGCAGCGGATGGATTTCCGATCTACACCAGCTGGGCGCACAGCGTCGCGACCAACGCGAGCAGTGCATTGAAGCAGATGCGCTCAAGCTGGCAGTTGAAGAAAGGGACACGCGACGGCGGACCGGGCGGCACGCCCGATGGCAAATACACACGCGACTTCGAATATGTGCGTGGCAGCGGCGACTTGGATGAATGCAACGGCCGCTTCGGTGTCACGCCGGAGTATCCGCGCGGAACTTACTATTACTGCATCACGGAAGAGTTCCCGCAACTGGCGCGTTCGTGGCGCGGCACTCCGGATGCGAGCTTCACCAAACGTGGCATGGGTGGCGGTCCGGGCGGCCGCGGCCCAGGCAGGCCGGGTGGTCCGGGCGGGCTAGGCGGTCCGGGAAATCGCCCGCCGCCGCCGCCGTTTGGCGAACCGCCGCAAGGCCAATGAACGTTGCGCTCAGGCGCCGACAAATTTTGTCAGCTTCTGCCACACTTCCTCCTCGGTAATCCGGTCGAGGCAGTGTGCAACGGGGAAGCGGCAGTAATCCGAGCAGGGACGAAACGGGCAAGCCTTGCCGTCGATGCTGACCGCCGCGGATGACAGTGGCGTGAACCACTCGGAAAGTTGCGGGCCGAAGATGGAGAAGGTTGGCACGCCGCACGCCGCCGCAACGTGCCCCGGCCCGGAGTCGTTGCCGACGAAATACGCACAGTCGTCGAGCAAGGTGATGAGGAGGTCCACGCTCGATGGCACGCGCACATCCGGTTCGCCCGCCTGCTGCCACCAACTGCGCTGCCCCGGATCACAAGCCACGACGACTTCAAAGCCCAACGCACGCAACCGGCCCGCGACGCTTTTATAGCGTTCCAACGGCCAAGTGCGAATGGGCTGGCCCGCACCGGTGTGGAGCAGGATGCGCTTGGTATCCTTGCGTCGAACCGGACCGAGCGGATCGTGCTCCGGTAATTGCAAACCGATCTCGCGGGCTGCCGTCACCCAATGTTCGTGCCGATGGGATTCAGGGGCCGGATGGGACAACGCCCGCGTGAGCAACCGCTGGCTGCCCAAGCGCGGAAAACCGATGCGCTCGGTCGCGCCGATGCAAAACATGAGCGCGTGATCGCGCGGGTCGCGCCGAGCAGAAACAGAAACGGCAAAGTTTTCTTCAGCCAGATGCCGGCGAAGTTGAGCCATGACACGCCACGGCCAGTGTTGCAGTTGATATTTTTTTCGGAAGGCCGTCCACGGGGCAGTGAAGGGAACGACCGTCACCTCGGGCCAGAAGTGCGGACGCAGTTGGGCGGCATGCGACTTGGCGAGGAGCGTGACGTCGAAGCGCTGGCCAGCGGCACGCAGGAACGGCGTGGCCAGGATGAGGTCCCCGAGACCCCACAACTCCACGACCAGCAATCTGGGTTTGACCGTCCGCTCCGGATTCATGCGTGGCGATGCAGTTAGCGGAGTGCCCGGGGCGAGGCAATGCATTTTCTTAGCGCAGCGCCTCAGACGACACCCAGTTCGCGCGTGCGGCCACGTCCCAAAATCACGCGAACCCGGCGCACACCGTTGACACGCCCGGCGATCGAACGCAACTGCTCCACAAATCGCAATGCGAGCATTTGATGGTGATGTTTGCCGTGCGTGGCGAATTCCTCAGCCACGGCCAGGTGAAGCAGCAAAATGGTTTCTGCGTCGAGCCGTGTGTAGATCATTACGCCAGCAAGTTTGGTGCGCAAGCCGGTGGAGACGGTTGCAAAGACGGTCTGCACTTCGCGACCGCTGTCGAGCCTGATTCGCAATTTGCCCTGCGCCACAACAACCTTCGGCACTCCGAATTGTTCGATGCCCTCGAGAATGGCCGCGCGCACAAGGTGCTGGCGCGGGTTCAGGAACAGGAGGTTCTCCAGTTCCCGCCGGCAGCTCGCACTGTAAATGGATGTAAATTGAACTGGGCTCACGGATCGTCAGCAACGGTTGGGCAGACGCTAGGCGAAGCCAAAACTTTGGCAAATAGTGAATTCAAAGGCTCGGCTTTACACCAACTCAAGAGTTGGTTCCCTGGATTCCGCGCCAGGGACAGCTTCTTCATTCATTCATGGCACATGAGTTGCGCACTCATTCTTAAGGGAATGAAGATTATGGCGAAAAAGATGAATCTAATGGCGCTCTTCCAAGAGCTGGACGGTCGCGCTCGTTTGATGAATCGCCGTCCGGCGGCGCAAGCGAGCGGAGTCTATTTGATGCAGTTGCGCGCACAAAACGGCGCACTGACGCTGCCGCGCCGTCGTTTCAGCATCGCCGTGGATTTGAGCAAAACGCACCCCCTGCCCCAGTCGGTGAAGATCACCCATGTCCGCCCGGTGGATGCCAGCCCCGACCCGGGAGCCAAGCACACCTCGATCCGCATGAGCCTGCAAAAGGCGGAACTGCCCAAAGTTAGTTCAAAGGCTGGCTGAAAACGGTGCATACCGCCGGCGGCCGGAACTCGGATTTCGGCCCACTTTGAATTTCAGCGAAATTCTACTTCCTCAAATCCCATCTGCAGAAAGAGCTGCTTAAGCTGGTTCTTCACCCGGTCGTCGGCCTCTTTAGCAATCCCTCCAACGCGCGCCGCCCGGGCGATATCATCAATGGCATTCTGCCGCGCGGTTTGCTCCAGATCCTTGTCAAAGGTGCGGAGCAATCCAGTCGTGCGCTCGATCACCTGCGTCTGCTTGTCGTCGAGGTAGGCATCCAGCGGACGGGCCGGCGGAAGTTTGATTGAGATTTTTTTCCCGGATACCGAGATGTCCTCCGGCTTGAGTTTCTGCAAATCCACACCCGCCTTGACAACGCCGTGCGCGAGCAGGAGCACGCGGCTTTCGCCATACCACTTCACATCCTCCAATACGACGACCTTTTCGATGACATATTTGACCACGACCAACTCGGACAAGGACTGCACCTGTTTAAGCAGTGTGGCGGTGCTGTAGGTCTTGATGCCGCCGGAAGATGGCAACAATCGACCCACAAATGTTCCTAGGAGAATGCCGCCGAGCAGAAAGGTGGCGACCACAAAAAAGAGGAGTGCGCGAGCCTTGTTCATGGAGGGAATGTAACGCGATTGCCCGCGGTGCAAAGCGGATTTCACATCGTCAGTTTTCCCTTTGATGCGCGCAGCGCCGGACTAAACTATCGGCATGAGTTCGATCTCAGCCGGTCAATTCCCCATCTGCCGCCCCCGCCGTTTGCGTCAATCCGCCGCGATGCGCCGCCTCGTCGCCGAAACGCAGCTGAGCGCCAGCCAGTTGATCTACCCGCTATTTGTGCGCAGCGGCCGCAAGACGCGCATCCCCATCAGTTCGATGCCCGGTGTGTTTCAGTTATCGCTGGACGAAATGCTCAAGGACGCCCGCACGGCCTTTGAACTCGGCGTGCCAGCGGTTCTGTTGTTCGGCATTCCCGACAAGAAGGATAAAAAAGCCTCGGGCGCTTACGCGAAGAACGGCATCGTGCAACAAGCGGTGCGGCTGCTGAAGAAGGAGTTGCCGGCGTTGCTCGTCGTGACAGACGTGTGTCTCTGCGAATACATGGAGCACGGTCATTGCGGCATCGTGCACCAATCACCCAAGGGCGCGCGCATCTTGAATGACCCTTCGCTGAAGCTGCTCGCGCAGACGGCGGCCAGCCACGCAGAAGCCGGCGCGGACATTGTTGCGCCCAGCGACATGATGGATGGCCGCGTGCGGGCCATCCGGGCGGAGTTGGATAAAAACGGGTTCGATGATACGCCCATCATGAGTTACGCGGCAAAGTTTGCCTCGGCTTACTACGGTCCGTTTCGCGAAGCGGCGGAATCGACGCCGAAGTTCGGCGACCGGCGCAGTTACCAGATGGATAATGCCAACGCGAATGAAGCTCTGCGCGAAGTGGCGCTAGACATCGCCGAAGGTGCGGACATCGTCATGGTGAAACCCGCCCTTGCCTACCTCGACATCATCCATCGGGTGAAGACCGAGTTCGGTTATCCGACGGCGGCCTACAACGTGAGTGCGGAGTATTCGATGATCAAGGCAGCCGCAGCCAAAGGCTGGGTGGATGAACGGGGTGTGACTTTGGAAACGTTGCTAGCGATGCGACGTGCGGGCGCGGATATCATCATCACCTACTCAGCATGTGATGCCGCAAGGTGGCTCAAACAAGGCTGAGAAAAAATCTGCGGAGAGGGAATCGCGCCGACGATCAGGCTCAGGAGCCGATCGCTTTCCACGCAACGATGATGCCGATCAAGATGATCAGGCCGATGACAATCCCGCCGATGAGGAACCAGCGGTTGACCTTGTTCGTCTTCTTCGTGAAACCGGTGTTGGCCGCCTTGAAACTCGCCGTCTTCGGCTCGGTCAGCTGATCCATGCTCACGCCACGGGTAACGACCATGGTCTGATCCTGACGCGGTTTGCTCGTCGAAGATGAAGATGGCGCAGGTGCTGGCGCGGACATCGGCTTGGGCGCGGACGGCGCAGGTGCTGGCGTGCCGTCATCGATGCGCAACTCGACTTGTCCCAGCTTGAGAATCTGTCCGGGCTTAAGCGTGGCCTCGGTAATCTTGTCTCCGTTGATGTAACTCCCGTTGGTGGAGTTCAAATCGCGGATGACGACATCGTTGCCGCGCAAAAGGATTTCGCAGTGATGGCTGGAGACGGAGGGGTCGGCGATCTGGAAGGCATTGTCATCAACGCGCCCGACAGTTGTGGTTTCCACCTTCAACTCGTAGCTTTGCCCGGCAATCGGACCGCTGAGAACCTGCAGTTTCGCCATAGAATGATTGACCGGATTATCGAAAGGGACCGAACCAAGTCAAACGCAAAGGTGCGTTACCTGACAACCCGTTGAAGCGGGTCAACGATTCTTCGACAGCACCAACTCGCGGAACTCCGCGAACAATGGCGTGGAATCGTGCGGACCCGGCGAGGCTTCGGGATGATACTGCACGCAGAACACCGGCTTCGTCTTGTGGCGCATGCCTTCGACAGTCTGGTCGTTGAGATTGATGCGGTCCACTTGCACGTCCGAAGGCAACGAAGCAGCGTCCACGGCGAAGCCATGGTTCTGCGACGTGATCTCGACTTTGCCGGAATTCAAATCTTTCACGGGCTGGTTGCCGCCGCGATGACCGAACTTGAGCTTGAAGGTCTTGCCGCCGAAAGCTTGACCGAGGATCTGATGACCCAAGCAAATGCCGAACGTCGGAATGCCGGTCTTCAGCAACTCGGTGACGGTATTCACCGCGTAACCGAGCGCCGCTGGGTCGCCGGGGCCGTTGGAAAGAAAGATGCCCGCCGGCTTGTATTTCAAAACTTCCGCCGCCGTGGTCGTTGCCGGCACGATCTGCACTTTGAATCCATGCTGACGCAGCCGGCGCGCGATGTTGTATTTCATCCCGAAGTCGAGCGCGACGATCGGAATGTCCGCCGGCGGCAGCGGCTTGCGATGGTTGCGAGCATCGAGCTTGGCGTTGCCGCGCACGAGATCGAACGCCGCGCTTTGCGCGTCCTTCTCATCCCACGCGAACGCCTGCTTGTGCGTCACTTCCTTGACGTAATCGACGCCAACCAAACCTTCCCACGCCTTTGCGCGCGCAACGGCCTCGGCAGGGGTCATGTCCTCGGTGGTGATGAATCCGTTCATCGCGCCGCGCACGCGGAGCTTCTTCGTGAGCGAGCGGGTGTCGATGCCTTGGATGCCGGGGATGCCATTCTTCGCGAGGTAATCTGGCAACGACAGGTCTGCGCGCCAGTTGCTGACGATGGGCGAAACTTCACGCACGACAAAGCCGGCGACATGCGGCTGCCACGATTCGACGTCCACTTCGTTGACGCCGTAATTGCCGATGAGCGGGTAGGTCATCGTGACGATTTGCGCCTTGTAAGACGGGTCGGTGAGGATTTCCTGATAGCCGGTCATCGAGGTGTTGAAACACACCTCGCCGCAGGCTGACGCGCGTGCGCCGAAACCTGCGCCTTGAAAAACCGTGCCGTCTTCGAGGGCCAAAATTGCTTTCATCTCGCTCAAAACTGGCCGCGATGCTAGGGGCCGACTCTTGCCGGTCAAGAACCAATCCGGAACGCGGAATTTCTCCGAAGCAAATCTCCCGCGCCGCCCAGCTGAATCGATTCCGCGCGCGTGGTGGTTAAACAAAGTTGGCGGCTGGTGGCTGGTCGCGCTATAAACCTCGCGTGTTCGAACTTTTAAAGACCGATTCGTCCTCGAAGGCGCGGCTCGGGCGGCTGACCACGACGCATGGCGTCGTGGAGACGCCCGTGTTTATGTCCGTCGGCACGCAGGCCAGCGTGAAGGCCATCGACCCGCGCGAGCTGGACGAGATGGGCACGCAGATCATCCTCGGCAACACCTACCATCTCAACATCCGCCCTGGCATGGAGATCATTCGTGCGGCGGGCGGGTTGCACAAATTCATGAATTGGGACAAGCCCATCCTCACCGACAGCGGCGGGTTCCAAGTCTTCAGCCTCGCGCAGATCCGCAAGGTCAAGGCGCACGGCGTTGAGTTCCGTTCGCATCTCGACGGCTCGTTGCTGTTTCTCGGGCCGAAGGAATCCATGGAGATTCAGCGCACGCTCGGCTCGGATATCGCGATGGTGTTCGACGAATGCCCGCCGCACGACGCACCCGCGAAGGATTTGAAAGCCGCCGTCGAACGCACGATCCGTTGGGCCAAGGAATGTCGCGAACAACCGCGCGCCGACGGGCAACTCATCTTTGGCATCGTGCAAGGCAGCAGCGACGCACACATGCGTGAGCATTGCGCAAAGGCCATCACGGCGCTCGGCTTCGATGGTTACGCCATCGGCGGCGTGAGCGTTGGCGAACCGGAACCAGAAATGATGCGCGCGGTGGAGCTGGCCGAACCGTTTCTGCCGGCGAACCAAGCGCGTTATGCGATGGGTCTTGGCACCCCGGCGCAGATGGTGGAGATCATCGCGCGCGGCGTGGACATGTTCGATTGCGTGTTGCCGACGCGCGTCGCCCGCAACGGCACGGTCTTCACTTACAAGGGCGCCTACGTGTTGAAAGGCGGCCAATACAAGGCCGACTTCCGGCCCATCGAGGAAGGCTGCGATTGCTTCGCCTGCCAGCGCTTCACCCGCGCCTACCTGCGCCATCTCCTTAACGTCGGCGAAATCCTCGGGGCGCGGATGTTGAGCGTGCACAACACCCACATGTTTCTGCGGTTGATGCGCGATGTCCGGTCGCATCTGGCGGCGGGAACGTTCGGTGAGTTCCGGCGTGAGTTCATCGCGAACTATGTCCCCTCCCGCAAGGTGCTGGCCGAGCGCAAATAGTCCGCCCCGCAGCCGCGCCACAGGTCCGGTCAACCCATCGACAGCGCACACTCGACACTTGGCGCTGCCGTGAATAAGTTTTCACCAAAAATTGCTTGGCAATTTCCGTGAATAAGGCATACCAAGTCCGGGTCAATTTTAGGGTCGCAGTAATTTTTTAGCCGAACCGCCTGGGCGCTTCCTTCCTCACGACCAAGCAGTATTGGTGTAGTCCATTGGTGTATCCCTGTGCCGTGAATGAACGCGCTATTCTTTTTTGCCACCGCGAATAACGAGCTTGAGCTGCTCTACATCTGGCGTCTCGCCCGACCGGAAGCCAAGATCATCATCGTTTGTCTCGCCATCTTCTCCATCATGGCGTGGTCCGTGATGGTCCGCAAAGCCATCCAGATGAGCCGGGCCAAGAAGCTCAACGGCTTCTTCAACGCCGAATTCCGCAACCAGAAGCATGTCCTCGACATCTTTGACCGGAAACTTGAGGTCGATGCCTGTCCGCTCTTCGTCGTCTATCGGGCAGGCAGCAGCGAACTGGATGCCCGGCTGAAAACTCCCGACGGGCAAGGTCGCAAAAAGTCCGTCTCACTCAAAAGCATCGAGCAC
This sequence comes from Verrucomicrobiota bacterium, assembly GCA_041181065.1. Classification (GTDB taxonomy): domain Bacteria; phylum Verrucomicrobiota; class Verrucomicrobiia; order Limisphaerales; family DSYF01; genus DSYF01. Next base: position 11,356 of record JBEGQI010000204.1, read on the forward strand.
GTGAAACGTCTTTTGGAAAACGCTGTGGCGCAGGAATCGTTGAAGCTGGAATCCGGCCTCATCCTGCTGGCCATTGCCGTCAGCGGCGGACCGTTCCTCGGCCTGCTCGGCACGGTCTGGGGCGTGATGAGCACTTTTGCGGGCATCGCGAAGGAAGGCAGCGCCTCGCTGAATGCCATGGCACCCGGTGTTTCTGCCGCACTGGTCACGACAGTCGCCGGCCTCTTGGTCGCAATCCCCTCGATGTTCGCCTACAATTACCTCGTCCATAACCTGCGCGTCCTGTCGGTCGAACTGGACAACTATGCGCAGGAGCTGATCTCCAAGATGGAGACGGAATATCTCGCTGACGAATAACCATGCGCCGCTTCTCCCAACGCTCGCATCTCGTGACGCTGAACGAGATCAACATCACGCCGCTACTCGATCTGGCGTTCGTGTTGTTGATCATCTTCGTCATCACGACGCCGTTGTTGGAGAATGGCATGAACCTCAAGCTGCCCAAATCGGATTCCCGCTCCGATCGCCCTGTTTCCAAGACCGACATCCGCACCGTGGAAGTCAGCGCGCAAGGCAGCTACATGCTGGACACCAAACGGCTGAGCATCGACGAAGTGGAACGCCAGTTGATCGCCGCTTGGAGAGCGAACACCAACACCGTCGTTTACATCCGGGCCGACGAGAATGGCCGGAACAAAGACCTTTACGAGATCATCAACCGTTGCCAGCGAAATGGCATCACCCGCTTCTCGCTGCGCACGGAACCCAAGGAGCGACGTTGATATGGACCGCCTCACGAAGAAATGCTTCCTCGGCTCCGGCATCGTGCACGGCACCTTGGTGTTGCTGCTCATTGTCGGCCCCGCGTTGATGCCCTCGGACAGCAGCAAGGTGGACCAGTCGCAGATCTTGACGGTGATTCCCGACGTGGCGCTCTCGTCCGGTGCAACGGTCATGGGCTTCGGCACACCCAACGGTGGCAAGGCCGACCCAACGCCGCCGCCCAAAGTTCAAGTGGTGGAACCCAAACCGCCGGTGCCGCCGCCCGTCACGCGCGTCGAACCGCCGAAAGATAAACCGGTCACACCGCCCAAAACCAACGACCGCGACATCAAGGACGCGCCCAAGAACCCGACCCGCGACCCGGATGCGCTCGAATCGAACAAGTCGAAGAAGCCGCTGGTGGACGTGAAGAATTTGGTCGTGCGCGACCCTTCAAAGACGAAGCCCACCGCCAACAAGACGGCGGATACGACAGCCGCTGACGAATCCCGTGCCCGCGCCGAGGCCAAGCGCCGCGCGGACATCATCAACGCCGCCGCCGGCAGCATCCGCAGCGGGGCATCCACGGGCGTCGAGGTCGGACCGGTAGGTCTCCCAACTGGCAGCGGGCCGAGCGTCGGCGCGTTTGGCGACATCCTGCGCACGATCTATTTCAACAACTGGCACGAACCGAGCGATGCCACGTCGGAAGATGCCGTGGTTCGCGTCACCGTAACTATCGCCCGCGATGGCTCGGTGATTTCGGGCCGCATCACCAAATCCTCCGGCGACCCCGCCGTGGATCGCACTGTCGAGCAGACGCTCCGCAACGTCACCTACGTCAAACCCTTTCCGGCGGACTGGAAGGAAAGCCAGCGCCAGTTCCAACTCAACTTCAGTCTCAAGGCCAAACGTTCCCAAGGTTAAAATGAAATCGTTCCTGAAACTCAGCCTCATTGCCGCGCTCGCATTCGCCACGGTTGCCCGCGCAGAGGACGTCATCGAAATCTCCAAGACCTACGTCCCCGGCAGCACGCCGCCCATCAAGGTCAACATCTCCGGCTTCACCGGCGAAGTGAACGAGGTGTTGAACTTCGACCTCTACGTCATGGGTTTCATCAACGTCCCGGCGGATCAGGCGCAATTCCTCATCTCGGGCAGCAACAACGGCAGCGTGCAAGGCACCGTGACCGACCGCGCCGTGGCCAGCGTCAGCACCGGCGCCGGCAATGTGAACCGCGTCACGGGTTACACCCGGCTCAACAAGGCTTACACCGGCGGCTCGCTCCGTCGTCAAGCGCACGCCTTCGCCGATGACATCGTGCTCACGCTGACCGGCACCAAGGGCATCGCGCAAACGAAGATCGCTTTCAAGTCCGCCGCCGCCGGCAGCGGCGAGATCTACGTCAGCGACTTCGACGGCCACAATGCCCAGGCCGTCACGCACGACGGTGCCATCGTCGCAGCGCCCACATGGGTCCCCGGCCGGCTCGCGCTTTACTACACCAGCTATCGCCTCGGCAGCCCGAACATCTTCCATCACGACCTCAGCAGCGGTTCGCGCAATGCGTTCGCGCGTTATCCGGGCATGAGCACCTCCGCGGCGGTTTCACCCGATGGTTCACGCGTGGCGATGATCCTCGATAAGAGCGGCAACCCGGAACTCTGGGTCTGCAACGCGGATGGCAGTGGTTTGAAACAATTGACCCGCACGCCCGAGGATGAATCCTCGCCGTGCTGGTCGCCGGACGGGAAATGGATTTGTTATGCCGGAAAACAAGGAGGGGTGCGTGGTCTCTACAAGGTGTCCGCCTCAGGTGGGGCGGCGCAGCGCATCTACACGAGAGGGGCGCCGAACCCGAGCGAGCCAGATTGGTCGCCGGACGGCAAGTGGATCGTGTTCACGTCGCAGACTGGAGGGTTCCAGATCCACGTCGTGCCTGCGGAAGGTGGAACCTCCACCTTGCTGGTCGATGGCGAGGATCCGTCGTGGGCGCCGAACTCGCGCACGGTGGTTTTCGCCAAGCGCAGCGGGGGTTCGCGCCGTCTCTCTTTGCTTGACGTGCCTACCAAACAAGTCAAGGATGCGGCCCGAATTTCGGGCAGCAATTCACAACCCAGTTGGGCCAAATGACGGCCCTGCCCTAACGAAAGTCTGATACCATGAAACTCATCAAACTGACCGCAATGCTGGCGCTCGCGCTGGCGATGACCTTTGCTGCCACTGGTTGCAAACGCAAAGTATTGAATCCGACGCCGCTGCCCGGCCAACGCGCTGGCACCCCCGGCGGCACCGGCCCGCAATTCGGCGGCGACACCGGAGTTCCGCTCCGCCAAGACGATTCAGCCATTGGCAAGCAGCCCGGCGGTGGCGAACTGCCCACCAACTGGAGCCGCGAGACGGTGAACACCGATGCCGCCCGCTTCGAAGCGCAGACCGTTTACTTCGCGCTCGACAGCCACCAGGTCCGCGACACCGAACGCATGAAGCTTGAAACCGTCGCTGCCGCGATGAACAGCCAGCCGAATCTGCTGCTCATCATCGAAGGCCATTGCGACGAACGCGGCACGGAAGAATACAATCGCGCCCTCGGCTCCCAACGCGCCCTCTCCCTCCGCGAGGAGCTCGTGAAAGCCGGCATCAGCGGCCAGCGCATCCTCACCGAGACCTACGGTGAAGATCGTCCCGCCGTCCAAGGCCACAACGAAGCCGCATGGAGCAAGAACCGCCGCGGCGCGTTCATCGCCGCCACGCCTAAGTAACTGTCCGCTTTTCGTTCCAGCGCGCTTCCGCAAGGGAGCGCGCTTTTGCTTTTTGCCGGATGAAATTTGTCCGCCTTCGCCCTTGAACTTTTTCTTTGCCCCGCCATCTTCTGCGCCGCCATGAGCGCACAGCCACTTCTTCAACTCGATTTGCCCGGCATCAAGAAGATCAAGAGCGGCAAAGTCCGCGAAATCTTCGACCTTGCCCACGCCTTCCTCCTCGTCGCCAGCGACCGCATCTCCGCGTTCGACGTCATCATGCCCAACGGCATCCCGCGCAAAGGCGAAGTGCTCACGCAAATTTCCCATTTCTGGTTCGAGAAATTTTCCACGCTCGTGCCGAATCACCTGCTCGCCGGCGCGAACGACCCGTTGCCCGCGAACCTGCAACCCTTCGCCGACAAACTCGCGCGCCGTTGCATGATCGTGAAGAAGGCCAAGCCGCTCGCCATCGAGTGCATCGTGCGCGGCTACCTCAGCGGCTCCGGTTGGAAAGAATATAAGAAGTCGCAGACCGTCTGCGGCATCCAGTTGCCCGCCGGCTTGACGGAATCCGCCGAGCTGCCCGAACCCATCTTCACGCCCTCGACGAAAGCGGAAGCTGGTCACGACGAGAACATCTCGTTCGAGCAGGCGAAGGAAATCGTCGGCGCGGACCTCGCCACGCAGGCGCGCGACCTGAGCCTGAAGATCTACAAAGCTGGACGCGATTACGCCCGCCAGCGCGGCATCATCATCGCCGACACGAAATTCGAGTTCGGCGTGTTCGAGGGAAAGCTCATCCTGATCGACGAAGTGCTGACACCCGATTCCTCGCGCTTCTGGCCCGCCGACCAATACGCGCCCGGCAAAGGCCAGCCCAGCTTCGACAAGCAATTCGTCCGCGACTACCTCGAAACTCTTACGTGGGATAAAACCCCGCCGGGTCCGGCGCTGCCCGCCGATGTCGTGGACAAAACCTCCGCGAAATATCTCGAAGCCTACGAGCGGTTGACGGGCAAGAAGCTCTAAGCAGAGGCGGCACTCAGCAACGCCGCCAATTTCTCCAACCCCGCTTGATCCGCCGCGTCGAAGCGATTGCGCTTCGGGCTATCGAGGTCGAGCACGCCGAGCAACTGCCCGTCCTTCACCAGCGGCACAACAATCTCTGATTGCGAAGCGGCGTCGCAGGCGATGTGGCCGGGGAATTCGTGCACGTTCGGCACGAGCACGGTCTTGCGTGAGGCCGCCGCCGTGCCGCAGACGCCTTTGCCCAGCTTGATGCGCACACACGCGGGCTTGCCTTGGAAGGGACCGAGCACGAGTTCACCGTCCACGAGCCGATAAACACCAGCCCAGTTCAAATCCGGCAGCGAATGCCAGAGCAACGCGGCGGCGTTGGCGCAGTTCGCGATGAAGTCGCGCTCGCCGTGTAACAGTGCGCGCAATTGCTGCTCCAATGCCACGTAACCCGCAGCCTTGTCCAAGAAATCCATCGGCTTCAATTCGAACATGCCCGCAATGTGCGAAGCGGCTTTGGCCCCGTCCATTTCAATCTCTAGCCAGGTCCCGGCTTGCAGCCGATAGCATTTCCCGCGAACACTTTGCCTCGCCATGCGGAACAAGAACCATATCGAGCTGCGCGGGAAGAAGGTGTTGTTGCGCCCACCGACCATGAAAGATTTTCGCGAGTTCGCGGCGATGTCAAAAGCGAGCCGGGCCGCGTTCCGGACCCTGGCCACGACCCATTTCACACGCCAGCGGTTCGCCGAATGGATTGGTAATTGGAAACGAGACGACGCGCGCACTTTTCTCATCTGCCGCCAGCCCGACGGCGTGATCGTCGGCAGCATGGGCTTGTTCAACATCGTCCGCCGGCAGGTGAAGACTTCGTTCATCGGCTACTCCGTTGGCGCGGCGCACCAGCGACAGGGCTACGCCACCGAAGCTCTGCAACTCGTGTTGCGCTTCGCATTCCGAAAACTCCGGCTGCATCGCGTCGAGGCCAGCATCCAGCCACGCAATAAACCTTCGCGTGCGCTGGTCAAACGAGCCGGCTTCCAATGTGAAGGCTTGTCGCAGCGGCTCGTGAAGATCGGCGGACGCTGGCGGGACCACGAGCGTTGGGCCATCCTTGCCGAGGACTGGCGGCCCTTGCGCCGCAAGTAAGATGCAAGCGCTTGTCGAAGATTTCCTCGTTTACCTGCGGCACGAACGCGGGCAGGCGGAGCACACGCAACGCACCTACGCCGCGTTGCTCGGCAAGTTCACCACCTGGGCGGAGTCGCAAGGGCTGACGGATTGGCAGCAGGTCGAGTTGTCGCACCTGATGAGGTTCCTCGAGCACGAACGCGAACGTCCGCTGGCGGACGAGCCCAAGGAATCCACCAAACGCCTCAGCAGCGAGAGCGTCTATCTGGAGATCGCCGCGCTCCGGGCGTTCTATCGGTTCGCCGAGAACGAAAAACATATCCCGCTCAACATCGCCGAGAACCTGGCGTTGCCGCGACGCTGGAAACGCCTGCCGAAAGCGCTGAACAACTCGGAGATCAACCAACTGCTGGAACCCGAGTCCCCCGCCACGCCCGTGACGCTCTGCGATCAAGCCGTGCTCGAACTCGCCTACGCCTCCGGCCTGCGTCTGGCCGAGCTACGCGGCCTGCGCCTCGAACAGCTCCATCTTGAAGCCGGGTTCATCAATGTCATCGGCAAGGGCAACAAAGAGCGCGTCGTGCCCGTCGGCCGGAATGCGTTGGAAGCGATGAACCGTTACCTCGACGCCGGGCGACCCAAGCTCGTCACGCCCCGTTCGCCCGCGAACGTGTTCCTCACGCAACGCGGCACCTCCTTCGCCGCCGTCACCATGTGGAAGCGCATCAAGGACCGCGTCCGCCGCTCGGGCGTCGAGCGCAATGTCACGCCGCACATGTTGCGGCACAGCTTTGCGACGCACCTGCTGGAGCACGGCGCCGACCTGCGCGTCATCCAGGAATTGCTCGGACACGCCACCATCAGCACCACGCAGGTTTACACGCACGTCTCGGGCAGCCGCCTGCGCGACGTGCACCGCCGGTTTCATCCGCGCGGATAAAGCAAGAATCCCATTTGCATAACCCGCCTTCCCGGTGCACTGTGTGCGCGAAGAGGCGCTGGCATGACAACATGCCAGCGCCGCTTTCGTTAGAATCGTTAAATTGCTGACCTTCACCGGCCGGTGTTCATGACGCGGCGGACGGCAGACCTCTCCCGATCTCTGGAGGATGGGAGCAGGCGCAACAGTCCGCCAGCCAGCCTCCGATCCCATCATGCGGCGCCTCACGCAGGCATGATCCAGTAGCAGTTCATGGCCTGCACCATTGCGGTCCGTTCTGCCGCGATTCGCAGGCTCTCCTCGGATGCAAAAGCCCACTCAGGGCTTCGTGTAGTCATGCCCCGACCGCGCGGGTCGCTTTGCTGGCATTGCCGTGAAAAAAATCATCGTCGCTCTACTGGTCGCCGCGGGTCTGGCCCCGGCGCTGGCCACCATCAACACCGCGTTGCAGATGCAGCTGGGGAATCCCAGCAGCGCCACGGCCAACACGAACAACCATTTCCATTACCTCGTGCAGCGCCCGGTCTTCGCGATGGATTATTGCGATACCAATGGCGTGCCGAATTGGGTGAGCTGGGACCTGACCGCGAGCGACAGCGGGTCGGTGACGCGTTCGCCGAATTTCTATGCCGACACGAATCTGCCGCCGAACTTCGCCCTCGTGGGGCCGAACGATTACAGCGGTTCGGGCTATGATCGCGGCCACATGTGTCCGTCGGCGGACCGCACGGATGTGGTGAGCAACAACCTCGCGGTGTTTGTGATGTCGAATATCATCCCGCAGACGTCAGAGAACAACTCGGGCGTGTGGGCGCAGTTCGAGAGCTATTGCCGCACGTTGTCGGAATCCAGCAACGAGGTGCTCATCATCTGTGGGCCGAGCGGGTTCAACGGCGCGCGCATCCCGTCCGGGCACGCGGCCATCCCGTCGAACGTGTGGAAGGTGGCCGTGATCGTGCCCAACGGCGCGGGCACGGCGTTGAGCCGGCTGACAGTCTCCAATCGGGTCATCAGCATCCGGACGCCGAACACGACGAACGCCACCACTCCCTGGCAGCAATACGTGACGACGGCACGGGCAATCGAGCTGGACACGGGGCTGAATTTCTTCGACGCGGTGCCACCCACCATCGCCTCAGCCTATCGGGCGCGGATCGACGGGCTGACGAACGCGCAGCCGCCGGTGATCGCCAGCTTCTCGCCCGTCAGTGGGGTGACCGGCAATTCGGTGGTCATCACGGGAACCAATTTTAATTCCGCCTCGGTCGTTGCGTTCAACGGGACGACCGCGACCTTCTACGTGGATTCCAACACCAAGATCACCGCTACTGTGCCGGTCGGAGCGACGACCGGCCCGATCAGCGTGACGACGCCGGGCGGCACGGCGGTCAGTTCGACCAGCTTCACGGTCGGGCTGGTGTTCACGCCGGATCTGGCGGTTAGTTGCACGCACACGAGCACGTTCACCCAAGGTGACTTCAACCGCTCGCTGTTCATCACGGTGACCAATGCCGGCAACTCGAACAGCTTCGGCACGGTCACGCTGACCAACTTCCTGCCGACGGGTCTGACGCTGCTGAGCATGACCGGCGCGGGCTGGACGTTTGACACCAACGCCGTCACGGCCACACGGGCGGACAATCTCGCCACGACTTCCAGTTATCCGGCCATCACGCTCACGGTGAATGTGGCTTCCAATGCGCCGTCGATGATCACCAACACGGTGAATCTGACCGGGGGTGGCGACACGAGCCCCGGCAACAACACGGCGAGTGACATCATCCCGGTCAACTCGCTGGCGGGCGTCCCGTTGTTGCTGGCGGGCTGGGACGTGAGCGGGCAGTCGAGCTTCGGCACTTCGCCGCTGGCGCCCTCGACCGCTTCACTGAACGTCAGCGCGGGCGGATTGACGCGGGGCGCGGGCGTTTCGACCACGGGCACCGGGGCGGCGCGCGGTTGGGGCGGCAGTGCGTGGACCAACACGACATCCGCCACGGCGATCAGCTTGAACCAGTTCGCCACGTTCTCGATCGCCGCCAGCTTCGGCTATGAAGTGTCGTTCACCGCGCTCAGCAAGTTCGACTACCGCCGTTCGGGCACGGGAGCGACCAACGGCTTGTTGCAATATCAACTGGGCTCCGGACCGTTCGTCACCATCACGAACATAACCTACCCTTCGACAAACACTGCGGGCGCGTCCGCCGGACCGATCGACCTCAGTGGTGTGGCGGAATTGCAGCACGTGCTATGGACGACGAACGTCACCTTCCGCATCGTCAACTGGAACGGCACCAGCTCGGCCGGCACGTGGTATGTCTTCGACACGGCCAGTTCCGCTGCGCCCGACCTCGCCATCATGGGCACGCTGCTTTACACGATCCCGCCGCCCGCCGACATCACGAGTCAGCCGCAGGGGCGGACGAACAATGTAGGCACGGTCGCCACCTTCAACGTCATCGCGAGCGGGCCGGGCACGTTGCAGTATCAGTGGTATTTCAACGATACGAATGCCATCGCCAACGCCACAAACACCACGCTCATCCTCAGCAACGTGCAGCCGTCCGACGCAGGCAATTACTCCGTGATCGTGAACAACGGCAGCCTCTCGGCGAGTTCAAACGCGACGCTCACGGTAAACCAGCTGCCGATCGTCGTGAACGATGCGTTCAACCGCTCACCCGACACGGCCCTCACCATTCCGATCATTGCCGTGCTGACCAACGACACCGATGCCGATGGCGATGCGTTGACGCTGGCGGGCTTGAGTGAAACCAGCACGAACGGCGCGTTGATGGATCACGACGATTTTAACATCTATTACACACCGGCACCTACCAATGGCAACGTCCTGGATGTCTTCGCCTACGACATCAGCGACGGTCGCGGCGGCACGGCGAGCGGCTTCGTCTTGGTGCGGACCGTTTATCCACTAAGTCTCTCCGGAGTGTATAATGCGGGGGGATTTACGCTCGGCGCCTCGCCAGGCGTCGCCGATGTGACGTATCTACTGCAAGTCACAACCAACTTAGCCGCGCCGAGCTGGGCGACCATCGCCACGAATACGCCCGCGACCAACGGACCGATACAGTTCGCAGACCCGCTTGCCACCAACGCGCCGACGCGCTTCTACCGCACGCTGACACCGTAGTTAGCGTTTCAACCGATAATACATCTGCGCATCCAGGTTCGTCGTCGTCACGACGTTCGAGCCGTTCAGCGTGAACACCCCGAGGTTCAAACCCACCCAATTGCTCGTGAGGCTCAGGTCATTGTTCTGTTCCAGCGCGTAGGTGTAGAACTGCGGCGGCCAGAGCAATCGCACCAGCGGCGGCGTGGAGGCGTCGAGACTCAACGTCGGCGGAAAATCGAGGAAGAAGTTCGAGACGGTGGTCGCGGTGCCCGCCGGTGCAGTCAGCGCAATCGGGCCGGTGCTCGCGCCGTTGGGCACGGTGATGCGCGCGGCGTTGTCGCTGAGAACTGTGAGTGACGTGCCCGGTGTTCCCCGGAATGTGATCAGCGTCGTGCCCAGGAAGTTGGTGCCAAGAATCGTCACGTTCGTCCCCGGAAAGCCGTGCACTGGCGAGAAGCTGGTGATGATGGGCGCCGCGTAAAAGTTCGACTGCGCGTTGGCCGCCGTGCTGTTCGTTCCGCCGGGTCCAACAAGCGTCAGCGGGCCGGTCGTGAATCCACTGGGAACAGTCGCAAGGATCACATTATTGTTGCTGACCGAGAACGACGCGGTGGTGCCGTTGAACTTGAGCGAAGTGGCGTCGGTGAAGTTCGTGCCGTTGAGGGTCACGGTGGTTCCGGGCGCGCTGTTGGTCGGGGTGAAACTGACGATCCGCGGTGCCAGATAAAAGAGCGTGAGCGAAGTGGCCGTCCCGTCGGTTGTGGTGACCGTGATGGCGCCAGAAGTCGCCGATGACGGCACGGTGGCCGTGAGTTGATTGGCTGTCACGCCTGAGACAGAGGTAGATGTGGCACCGTTGAATTTCACGACCGGCGTGCCCACGTTGAGGTTGGCACCATTGATGACCACATTCGTGCCCGCTGCACCGACAGACGGCGAAAAACTGGTGATGGTCGGCAGCACGACAAAGTTGCTGGCTGAAACGGAGCCGCCGCCCGGCGCCGTAATGGTGATGACTCCGGTGGTCACACCGCCAGGAACCGTTGCGGTGATTTGATTGTTGCTATTGGTCGTGAAACTCGCGGTCAGACCGTTGAACAACACCGATGTGACCCCGATGAAGTTGGTGCCGGTGATGGCGACGTTCGTGCCGGAACGACCAGCGGACGGGTTGAATCCCGTGATGACCGTTGCTGCATAAAAGTTCGTAGGCGTGTTATTGGTGCCAGGCGTTCCGGTGCTGGCCATCACAGTGATAGGCCCGGTGGTAACCCCAGGCGGCGCCATGGCTGAGATCTGCGTCGCGGAAGTGATCGTCGCAGAAGTGGCTTTCTTGCCGTTGAAGAGGATGCCGTTCGTGCCGGGAATTGAGCCAAGGCGGATGCCATTCATCGTGACCAGCGTCCCGCCCGAGCCGCCAGCTGGAGTAAAGCTCGTGACAAACGGACCCGGACCGACCACTTGAAAAACCTGCGGACCGAAGACGGTGGTGACGTTGCTCCGCGTAACACTGATCAAGCCGGACGTGGCGCCGACGGGAATGCCGGTGACACTGATGGCGGTGTCACCGATGACGCTGAAGCCCGCGGCTGTGCCATTGAACTTCACCGCGGTGATGGCTGGAACATTGTTGGGCGCAAAACTGCTTCCGTAGACCGTCACCGGGTCGCCCACGGCACCGATCCAACTGACACCGCCCAACGCTTCAACTCGAGCGTCAGTGATGGTTTGGGCACGGGCGGCAAAGGCAGAAAGCACGACCAAGGTGGCGGTCAGGGCACGGGCCGTCGAAAACAGTGGCTTCATGTTTGAAACAAGCCGTGCGGGGCGTTTCCGGCACAACGCCGTAACTCGGTTCCGCAGGACAAGCGGCATCATCTTGGCAGCCGAACCGGGGAATTCAACCCCGGGAATTGCGGACAGGATGACAAACTTTTAATGGGAATTGCCCCCCGCCGGAGCGCGTGACTAGCATCGTGGCTCATGGTTCGACTGGTCCTCTTCGACATCGACGGCACGCTGGTCCACACGGGCGGCGCGGGCGTGAAGGCGTTCGCCAAAGTCTTCGCCAGCGAATTCGGCGCCCACGACGGCATCCAGCATATGAAGTTCGCCGGGCGCACGGATGTCAGCCTAGTGCGGGAGTTCTTCAACCTGCACCAGATCCCGGCCACAAGCGCCAACTTCGAACGCTTCTTCGATCATTACGTCCACTGGCTCGACTACATCCTCGCACACAGCAAGACCGAGGAATGCCCGGGCGTCCGCGATCTCATCAACGACCTGCAAACGCAACCTGAGCCGCCGTTGCTGGGCTTGCTCACCGGCAACATCCAGCTCGGCGCGGAAATCAAGCTGCGACACTTCGGGCTCTGGGATTACTTCGAGACCGGCGGTTTTGCAGATGATGACGAAGACCGGAACAAAATCGCCGCCGCTGCCAAGCTGCGCGGCGAACGCGTGCTGGGGCGCAAGCTTGCGGGCGAAGAGATCATCGTCATCGGCGACACGCCGCTCGATATCCGCTGCGGGCGCGCGATTGGTGCGAAAGTTCTGGCCGTGGCGACAGGCGGTTCGCGCTACGAGGAACTGGAAGTGCACCAACCAGATTGGGTCGTGGAAGACGTGCGCGGGCTGCGAGCGGCGGAGCTTTGCCGTTAAGCCGAAGCCGCAACACTACCCGACTGCACCCGCCAGCGGTGCAACTCCAACCCGAGTTCGCGCGGCCAGTTTTCCTCGGTGCAGGTCATGAACACTTGACCGTGCGAACGATGCGCTTGTTCGAGCAATGGCAGGAAACCACTGCGACGTTTCACGTCCAGTTCGCCCATCACGTCGTCAATCAGCAGGATCGGCGCGGAGCCGTGCAACCCGGCGAGATATTCGGCCTGCGCCATCTTGAGCGCGATCGCTACGGAGCGCTTCTGACCTTCGCTGCCGAATTGCGCCGCAGGCCGCACGTTTAAGTCGAGCTGAACATCGTCGCGGTGCGGACCAACAAGCGTGGCGCGATAGGTCCGTTCGCGCGCGCGGCTGGCGGCGAGTTCGACGGCAAAATCCTTCTTCACGCTGGGCAGATATTCGATGCGCAATTCCTCGGCGTCGTTCGAGATGCGGCGGTAGGCGAGCCGGGCGAGCGGTGAGATGCGCGGGACCAGTTCGCGCCGCTGGCGCGTGATCTCGGTGCCGACGGCGATAAGCTCGCGGGAGAAACTATCGAGCGCAGCCTCGTCCAACGTGCGTTGCTTGAGCAGCGCGTTGCGCGAGCGCAATGCCTGCGCGTAACGCTGGAGCAACGTCAGATAGCCCGCTTGCGTCTGCGAGAGCAGCAGGTCGAGGAAGCGCCGACGCACGCGGCCCGTGCCTTTGATGAGCTGCAAATCCTCGGTGCAGAAGACCACCGTGCGCAATGCGCCAAGATAGTCCGCGAGTTTCTTTACGGGCCGACCGTTCAGGCTCAGACTGCGCTCGGCGGCGGACCAATACATCTTGATGTCGGCGTTGCCCTGCCCCACGACCGAGCCGCCGACGAAGTAGCCCTTGGCGCCTTGCCGGACCATCTGCGCGCTGCCGACGCCGCGAAATGACCGCAGCGTGGCCATGAGGTAAATGGCTTCGAGGATGTTGGTTTTGCCCTGTGCGTTATCGCCGAGCAACAGGTGGAAGCCCGGAGCAAAATCAACATCCATACGCGCGTAGTTGCGGAAGTCCCGCAGTCGCAAGTGAGCCAGATGCACGGGCGCAAGATGCGGAGCGCGGCGCGGCGCGGCGAGATTTTTCGAGTTGTGCGGCAACCGTCGCTGCGTGAAATAATGTCCGCCGTGACCGACAACCTTGAACCAAGCCCGAATCAATCGCCGCGTGTATGGCCGTGGTTCGTGCTCGCGGCGGTCGTGATCGCTGCAGTGCTGGCCTTCCTCTGGGTGAGCGCTGAGGTGCGACGCGTCAAGCAGATGCAACGCTTCGATTTTCGGACACCGAAGGAATCAACCCCTCCCCCAACGCCCGCTGCTCCGCCCGCAACCACTAACGCCGCGTTGCTACCGTTCGTGATGGCCTTGAGCGGCGGCGACACAAACGCCGGACGGAACATCTTCTTCAACAAGCCGGAGGCAAGTTGCGGCAAGTGTCATCGCGTCGGTGGTCAAGGTGGCGACAACGGCCCTGCGCTCGACGGCATCGGCTCGCGGGCGACGCGCGAGTTCGTCCTTGAATCCGTGGTCGCCCCGAATGCCACGATCACCAAAGGCTACGAGAGCGTCATCCTCCGGCTGAAGAACGGCTCGGGCGTGGTGGGCGTGTTGCGGCTGGAGACCGTCGACACACTGGTCGTCCACACGCCAGACGATGGACCTGTCACCGTCGCAACCACGAATGTGTTGGCGCGGGCAGCAGGCGTCTCGCCGATGCCGCCGGATTTTCCCACGTTGATTTCACCGGGCGACCTGCGTGACTTGATTGCCTTCGTTTCCTCGCTCAAAACGAATGCGCCGGTGGCGCGCTAGAATTTCCGGCGGTTTTTCGAGTTGCCATTGACTTTCGGGTGCGCGCACACATCTTTGCGCCCGTTATGGAAATCCTGACTCATCCGGAAGCTTGGATCAGCCTGCTGACGTTGACCGTGCTGGAGATCATCTTGGGCATCGACAACATCGTCTTCATCTCGATCCTCGCCAGCAAGCTGCCGAAGGAACAGCAAGCCAAGGCGCGTCAAACCGGCCTGATGCTGGCGTTGGTGACGCGCATCATGCTGCTGTGCGGTCTGGCGTGGATGGTGAAACTGACCAAGCCGCTGTTCGAGATCCCGACGTTCGGCATCACGGACCATGCCCAAGGCATTTCGGGCCGCGATTTGATTTTGCTCATCGGCGGCTTGTTCCTGATCTGGAAGAGCACACATGAGATCCATGAGAAGATGGAAGGCGAGGAAGGCGGCACGTCGAGCCGCGTCGCGCCAAAGTTCGTGGCTGTCATCATCCAAATCCTGCTGCTCGACATCGTGTTCTCGCTCGACTCGGTGATCACAGCCGTTGGGATGGCGAAACATCTACCGATCATGATCGCAGCTGTCATCATCGCACTGGTGTTCATGCTGTTCTTCGCCGGCAGGATCAGTGACTTCATCCACAAACATCCGTCCTTGAAAATGCTGGCGCTGAGTTTTCTGCTGCTGATCGGCGTGACATTGGTGGCCGAAGGATTCCACAAGGAAATCCCGAAGGGCTACATTTACTTTGCGATGGCGTTCTCAGTGGGCGTCGAAGCGTTGAACATCCGGTTGCGAAGCAAGACCAAGCCGGTGGAATTGCATCAGCCGTATAAATGAGCCCATGACGGAAGAATTGTTGCGGCCCGGCTCAATGCGTGGCCGCTTAAATTGATTCATCGCGCTGGCGGCGTGTCCGATTTCTTGCCACTCCCGCTCCGCTTGCCCACGCGCATCCGAGCCAAATCTCCCAGCCATGGGCACAATCGCAGGGTCCGCAGCTAACCAGGCCAGACTTTCCCTCGGGCACCGCATCTGCTAGAGGACGGGTGTGTATCTGGAGCATTACGGGCTGAAAGAGCCGCCGTTTGCCATCACGCCGAACCCGCGGTTCCTGTTCTACAGCGCCAAGCATCGCGAGGCCTACAACCATCTGTTGTATGGCATCCGCGAACGCAAGGGCTTTGTGCAACTCACCGGCGAGGTCGGCGCAGGCAAAACGACGCTCTGTCGCGCCATGCTTGACGCCCTCGACCAGCAATTCGCCACGGCGCTCATCTTGAATCCCGTGATGAGCCCGGACGAAATGGTCAAAGCCATCGCGATTGAATTTGGCCTCACGGTCAACGGCATGGACCGCCTTGAGACGGTGGCCGTCATCAATGAATTTCTCCTTTGGCGCGCCAGCCAAGGGCTGGATGCAGTGCTCATCATCGATGAAGCGCAGGATCTCACCGACGAATTGCTCGAACAGGTCCGGCTGCTTTCCAACCTCGAAACCGATGACCGAAAGCTTTTGCAGATCGTGCTCATGGGTCAGCCCGAGTTGCGCGACCGCCTGAACGCGCATCAGCTCCGCCAATTGCGCCAGCGCATCACCGTGCGTTACCACCTCGGCGTGTTGTCGCGCGCGGAGATTGGCGAATACATCCAGCACCGCATCCACGTTTCGGGCGGCAACGGTCGTCCAACGTTCACCGGCCCGGCTATCTGGCGCATCCATCGTTACAGCGGCGGGGTGCCCAGGCTCGTAAACGCGGTCTGCGACAAGGCAATGCTCGCAGGCTTTGTGAACCAAACGGATGAAATCGATTTCAAAATCATCGGCCGCGCCATCCGGGAGTTGGAAGGACAAATCGAACACTGACATGAGCCTCATAAACGATGCACTGAAGCGCACGAAAGAGGCGCAGCAACTGACGCCCGCCGCCGCGAACGGACCTGAGTTGAAGACCATTGATTCCGCGACTGCTAAAACGGCGAGCAGTTCAAAGACACTGCTCTACATCATGGTCGCCTGTGTTTTTCTTGGAAACGCCCTCATCTTTCTGCACTACTTTTTGAACGACCAGGGTAACAAGAAACCCGCACCGGCCACCGCCTCCACCAACATTGTGTCACCCCAAGTCACCGCCGCCGTCACACCGCCCTCGCCCGCTGCTGTTTCGGCCACACCTCCCGCCGCCCAACCCGCGACCAACTCCTCTTCGCTTGCAGACACAAACATCGCTACGGTCACCGCACCCGAGCCGCCAAAACCCGCACCGCTGAGACTACAAAGCATCATCTTCAACCCCCGCCGCCCCTCGGCGATGGTCAGCGGCAAATTCGTGTTCGTTGGGGACAAGGTGCAAGGCTTCCGCGTGACTGCCATCAACCAGGAATCCGTAACGTTGATCGGCAATGGCCAGACCAACGTCCTGAGTTTGCCCGAGTAGTGGCGCCACTACTCCTGCCGTGACTTGGCTGGACGCAACTGCTAGACACTGCGCCCGCATCGATGAACCCATTGCGCGAAATGTTGCAACGTTCCTCCACGCATGCCCGCGTGGTGCCGTTCGCTTTCTTCGTCATCCTCACCGCTGGTCAGGCCGCGTTCGGTCCCGATGCGAAGTATTGGTTTTACGTCCTCAAGACTGTCGTGGGCATCTGGATCGTCTGGGAAATGCGCGCCACGGTGGCCGAGGCCCGGTGGGCCTTCAGTTGGGAGGCTGTAGTCGTGGGCGTCGTGATGTGTGTCGCGTGGATCAAGCTCGACCGCTACTACCCCATGAACCATGTGGTCATGAAACCGGTGCCCGGCGATGAATGGGTTCCCTTTGAACGGTTCAAGGACAGTCCCACCATCGCGTGGGCACTCGTCGCCATCCGCACGTTTGGAATGACAGTCATCGTGCCGCCAATCGAGGAGGTCTTCTATCGCTCGTTCCTCTACCGCAAGTTCATCAAGGACGACTTCGAGCAAGTGCCGATTGGATATTTTGCCGGCGCTTCGTTCGTCGCCGTCTCACTCGCATTTGGTCTGATGCACTATCAATGGCTGCCCGGCATACTCTTCTCGATGAGTTGCCTGTGGCTTGTGTGCCGCAAGAAGCGTCTCGGCGACGCCATCACCGCCCACGCCATCACCAACTTCCTGCTCGCCATCTGGGTCGTGTGGAAGGACGACTGGAAGTTCTTCTGACCCAGAGCAACCGCCGATATCACAGAGCGCAAAACTTTTCTCTGTGTTCTCTGCGCTCTTTGCGGTTAAAAGTTTCCCATGGTTCCGTGCGTTCTCTTTGAAGACGAACACCTGCTGGTGGTGGACAAGCCCGCCGGCGTGAACACGCACGCACCGTCACCCTTCGCAGGTGAAGGCATCTACGATTGGCTGCGTCATCGCGAACCGCGCTGGACTACGCTCGCCATCATCCACCGTCTGGACAAGGAAACCAGCGGCGTCATGGTCTTCGGCAAGACCATGCCGGCCAACAAGTCGCTCACAGAACAATTCGCAGGACGTGAAGTCCACAAGCAATACCTGCTGGTGACCGACGCCCGCGTGCGCCAGGTCGAATTCACGGTCCAATCAGAGCTGGTGCGCGTAGGCGAAAAATACGCGAGCCGCGCGGGCGGCGAACCGGCGGAGACTCACTTTCGCGTTATCGAATCCAATCAGGGTCGCACACTCGTCGCCGCTTCACCTCGCACCGGACGCACGCATCAAATTCGCGTGCATGCATCCGAATCGGGCTTCCCCATTGTCGGCGACGTGCTTTACGGCGGGACCACAGCGGAGCGCGTTCACTTGCACGCGGCGGAGTTGAGTTTCAAACATCCTGTCACGGGTGAGCGCTGCCAGTTCAAATCACCAAACAACTTTGCGCCACGCGACTCCCGCACGCCGCTGATCGATGCCGATGAAACAAATGCCTGCCGAGTCATCCACGGCGCGAGCGATGGCTGGCCGGGCTGGTATGTTGAACGCTTGGGAGAATTCCTGCTCTCGCAAGCGGAACTTCCATTGACCGACCCACAGCAGCGAAAGCTGAAGGAACTCGCCGCAGCGACGGGCGCATTGGGGGCTTACCATAAGACGTTGAATCGGCAGGTGCGCCGGAGCTCAGCAGCGGACGCTTCGCCTCAGAAAGTTCTGGGCATGTCCGCACCGGAGCGATTCGAGATGCGTGAAAATGGCGTCCGCTTCGAACTCAGTTTCAACGAAGGCTACTCGGTCGGCTTGTTCCTCGATCAACGCGACAATCGCCGCCGCTTCCTGACCGGCCATGTTGCAGCACATTTTCCCGCATGGAATTCGCGATCGGAAAGCCATCCGCCGGAAGTGCTGAACACCTTCGCCTACACCTGCGGCTTTTCGGTGAGCGCAGCACTTGGAGGCGCACGCGTTACCAGCCTTGACCTGTCGAAAAAGTATCTTGATTGGGGCCGGCGCAACTTCGCACTCAACGGATTGGACCCGGCGCAGCATGACTTCATCTTCGGTGACACGTTCGACTGGTTCCGACGACTGGCAAAGAAAGGCCGCAAGTTCGACGCGGTGGTGCTGGACCCGCCGACGTTTTCGCAGTCAAAGGAATCCGGAGTGTTCCGCGCGGAGAAGGATTATGGCCGACTGGTGACCGCTGCGTTGGGTGTGCTCGCTGCCGACGGCCTGCTGCTCTCCTCCACGAATGCAGCCGAGTGGCCGCCGGAATACTTTGTCGCGACGATCAAAGCTACCGTCACAGCTTCCGGGCGGCGGGTCGCTCAAGAGCATTTCGTGCCGCAGCCGCTGGATTTTCCAATCACACGCGCCGAGCCTGGCTACTTGAAGACGTTCTGGTTGCGCGTGAGTTGAAAACAAAAGACCGGCCCCTTGCGAGGCCGGCCTGCTGGCAAAAGTTCTCTCCGGTCAGAACTTCTTGGTGACTTCCAGATAGACGAAGCGACCGCGCGGATCGTGCGTCACGAAGTCGTAGCCTTCGCTTTCGCCGTCGGAGAACGGCGGTGCCGCGTCCGCCACATTCAGCACACCGACGGTGGCCTTGAATCCGTGCGGGAATTCGCGGGAGAGCTGCAGATCCACTGTGACCATATCATCCACCGAGGGAGCGGTGGCCTGATAGAGCTGGTCGTAACTGCTGATCCAGTTCACGGTGACGCCTGCGCCCCAGCTGCCCTTCTCCCAGAAGAGGCTGCCCACGCCGCGCCACTCTGGATACTGATAGGTTCCGCGATACTCGGTGAACGGCTCGCCTTGCGCCGTTTGATCTTTCCAACTGTAGAGCCAAGTGAAGTCACCCGTGAAGGTGAATTGACCAAGGTCCGTCGGCCGAACATAGGTGCCGCCAAAGTCGATGAATTGGACTTTGCGCGCGCCTAAGTTGGCCCAGGTGTTGGTCAGTGTGCTGATCTCGTGGGTGTTCGGGTCGCGGACCACGTTGTTGGGGAAGTTCTGCAACACATAGTAAGGATCGTAATCGGCGATGGCACTCTTCTGATGGATATAGCCCCAATCAATGGAAAGGGTCAGGCCCGGAACCTTCTTGGGTTCGTAGACGATACCCGCGCTCCAGTTGTCGGAGGTTTCCGGTTCGAGAGTCGGATTGCCGGAGTTGATGACGCGGTATTCGTGGGGTTGGTTGTAATACGGCGACGCCGGATCCTGGTCATCAATGAACTCAAGGAACGAGGTGGATTGGCCAAGGTAGAGCTCTTGCAACGACGGCGCACGGAAGCCCTGACCGTATGAACCGCGCAGAACGATCTCTTCTGTGGGGCGATACTTCAGACCAATTTTTGGAGTCCAATGGGTGCCAAAGTCGCTGTAATGGTCCATGCGACCCGCGAGTTGCAGATCGAGGCTGTGTATGAGTTTACTTTCGTTGTCCCGGCCGACCAGTGGAATGGCAAGTTCAACAAAGGCGGCGCCCGCCTCGCGCGAACCAGCACCTGAAGAGGCGCCCAAAGATACGACGTGCTCAGAAGCGCTGATAGGATCGGACTGGTCGTTGTAGCGTTCACGACGACCGTCAACACCGAGTGCAACCATCAAGTCTCCGCCAGGCATCTTGAAGAGCGGGCCGTTCGCCTTGACGTCGCCGTAGAGCAGTTCGGTCTCGCCACGCCGCCAAGTCTCGGTCTTCAAGCTCTCGATTAGCGCGACGCTGTTACCGCCAGGGACTGCTGGAGCGAAGATGTTTAGCGCGGTGGCTGGATCGGTGCTATTCAGCGCCGCTTGAACCGCGTCTGCATTCAAGTAATTGCGGCCGTGATCTTCGGTGACGACTTTGTTGTAGAGGAAAGTCGTCTCCGCTTCCCAATCGTGGGTCATGTGGAACTTAAGCCCAGGAGAGAACCGGACGGCATCCGTGTTGATGTCATTGATGCGCGGACCTGCCTCAAGCAGACGGCGACGGAAGGTGACGTCCACTCCAAAGGGGTTATAGGGATTGCTGGCAGGAACGATGAACAATGTGTTGCCAGGATAGCCGAAAAGATTCGGCGGCTGGTCACCGCTCATCGGCGTGG
Source organism: Verrucomicrobiota bacterium (assembly GCA_041181065.1). Lineage (GTDB taxonomy): Bacteria > Verrucomicrobiota > Verrucomicrobiia > Limisphaerales > DSYF01 > DSYF01. The sequence continues at coordinate 32,080 of JBEGQI010000204.1, forward strand.
GGGCCTGCTGACTGTGCGTCCAAGCATTACGGAAGGAGGCCTCCATCTCCAAATCCACCCAGTCTTCCAGTTTGCGGGTGACCGTGCCCATGAACCCCCAGCGAGTCGTCTCGGGAACCATGGAGATGTAGGGGTTGTAGTCGAAGTAATTTCCAGTGATGTCATCGGAGAACGTGCCGTCGGCATTCACCTGCGCGACGCCGCTCGGAAAGGTGCCGTAACTGCCGCCATTCAGCGGGTCAAAGTTCGGCGTGAAAATCCAGGCCGGGTATGGCCCAAGGCTGCTGCTGAAATCGTAGCCGCCCTGGCTCTCGTGGTTCGCACTGCGCGAATACGATCGGTCACGGAGGAAGATCGCCTCGCGATGATAGTAATCCGCCGAGAACAAGGCGCTGGTTTTCTCATCCTTCATGCCAGTGACGACACTGTAGGATTGTTCAAATGCATCCTTGTCCGTGGTGTTGCCAAAACGGGCGGTGATCTCCGTCCCGCTATAGTCTTTCTTCAGGATAATGTTCACAACGCCAGCAATGGCATCCGACCCATAAATCGCCGACGCGCCATCCTTCAGAACTTCGATACGTTCGACCGCAGCCGTCGGGAGCGTGTTCAGGTCCACGAAGGCGTCGGAGATGTTCTCGCCGAAGCCATACGGTGCCAAGCGATGGCCATTCAATAGGACCAGAGTGGCCTTGGAGCCCAAACCGCGCAACGATATGGCGGCCGAACCTGGGGCAAAACCGTTCTGGAACTTGTCATCCAGCGACGCTGTGTTTTGCGGCAGCTTGCGCAACACCTCCGTCACGGTCGCCGCACCCTGCTTCTGGATGTCGTCAGCCGTGATGGTCTTCACCGGCGAAGGGCCGACCGCTTCCACTGTGGGAATCATCGAGCCGGTCACGACGACGCGCGGGATTTCCGTGGGCTTGTTGGTGGATTGCAAATCGGTCGTAGGTGTTTGGGCGATGACAGACGCACCGACCGCTAGGTGCGCTACCCATCCGAGCAGCATTTTTTTACTCATAGACTAACTTTGGTTTTTGAAGGTGAGCCCCGAACTTCTGATTTTCCTAGGCCCATGTCATATCAATTAGAACCCGCGCAAGTTGTCGGCAAGTATTTTTTTTACCTAATACCGGAAATCGGGTTGCACACTTCCGTGAGACGCATAGCTTGGATATGCCTCGTTCTCAGAAGCAGAGTCGGGTCAGTCAGAAACAATGCACAACAAGAGTGCGCCGTCCTCAGGGTGTTGCCGGTGGCAAACCGGAACGCTTCAAGCCATGGCTTTTCCCCGATGAGTTCCCTTGATCCAAACAGCGCAACGTTGAACGCCCAAGACACGGGGAATGAACTCGTCCTGCGCGACGACCTCGCTCGCCTCTGTCTGCCCTCCGAATATCGCGATTCCAATCGCATACTCGCGTGGACCAATTCCATCTGCGCCCTGTTCCTGGCCATCGGCGCCGTGGGATTGAAGTCACCGCGCGTGCATGTCCGGGAAATTGCGAAAGCAGAAGACGTGGTGCCCGTCATTTTCAACCAACCGGAAGAACCGCAACCCGCTCCGCCGGAACAGAAGCAGGACGAACCGCCCCCCGCAAGTCCACTCGAAGACACGCCAGTCGTCGCCACGGTCGTGGCTATCAATTCACCTGCCGTTGCCTTCGCCGTGCCAGTGAAGGGCCCCGTGATCCTCGCCCCCGCGAGATTTGCCGACCCCGCACCAGCCAAGAGCAGTGGAGACCAAGCCGTCCGGCGCGCCACCCGCTTCAATCCCACCGCCGGGGACCGCAGCACGCCACAGCCTGAGTATCCGCGTCTGGCGCTGATGCGCGGTTACGAAGGCAAGGTGACCGTCAATTTCACCGTGGAACCTTCCGGAACCGTCACCAAGGTGGAACTGGCACAAAGCTCCGGGTTCAGCGTGCTTGATGAAGCAGCGCTCGGCACAATCCGAAATCGCTGGCGGTTCGCTCCCGGTGAACTCCGTTACCATTACGTCGAGATCGTTTTTCAACTGAAGTAAACCCGGCCGCATACGACAGCCTACAGAACAAACCCAGAACACAACATGCTCGCAAACATCCTCATCAAATACTTCGAAGCTGGCGGCCCCATCATGTGGCCCATCCTCATCACTGGCATCGCCGCCGTCGCCGTCGTCGGCGAACGCGTCTTCTGGTGGAGCCGCGAAAGCAAACGCCGCGACCCCGGCACGCTCGAAAAAGTTTTTGCTGCCATTGAAGTCGGTGATTTCCGGAAAGCCGGCGAATTCTGCAAAGACTCCACCGACCCGATCATCCGCATGATCTGGCACGGCATGAACCACCATCACTCCTCGCTCCAAGGCGCGCTGCAAGTCGCCGCCGGCGCGGAACTCCAGAAAGCCGGACGCTTCCTCGTCGTCATGGACACCCTCGTCACCCTTGCGCCCTTGCTCGGTTTGCTCGGCACCGTGTCCGGCATTTTCCGCACCTTCATCGCCCTTGGCAGCCAGAGCGTCGAAGGCGCCATGGGCTCCATCACCGGCGGCATCGGCGAAGCGCTCATCGCAACCATGTGCGGTCTCGGCATTGCCATCCTCGCGCTCATCCCGTTCAACTACTTCACCCAACGTTGCGCCCGGCTCCAATTCGAACTCGAATCCGCCGCCACCAACGTCGAGGTCATGGTCGCCGCGGCCAAGAACCGCGGCTTCGAGACGCAAGAATTCCGCCGGCCCTGAACCCCCGCAAGGCCTCCCATGAAAATCGGCTCACCGCTCCCGCACAAAAAAGCGCGCATCGAGATCATCCCGCTCATCGACATCATGTTCTTCCTGCTCGCCTCCTTCATGATGGCGAGCCTGACAATGATCAAGATGCAGTCCATCAAGATGGATCTCCCCACCGCCACCGCCGCCACCCGCGACTTCAAGCCCGACATCATCAACATCGACGTGGACCCGCATGGGGAAATCTTCGTGGAAAAAAAACAGTTCAACGTCGTCGAACTGCACAGCTACCTCTCGAACAAATACCATCTGAACACCAACGTCCCCGTTTACATCAGCGGCGACAAAGATGCCAAACACGGCGCCATCATCCGCGTGCTCGACATCGTCCGGCGGGAAGGCATCCAGAAAGTGAGCTTCGCCATCAACCCCGCGCCCGCGAAGCAGGAGTAAGGCGCGCGGCGGGCTTCAACCACGCCAGCCCCAGCGCCATTGCAGATGCGACTGGGGGCCGGGCTTGCTGTTGTTGGTGGCGCGCTTGTTCAATTGCTCCTGCTGCTCGTTCCACTTCTTCACGAGGTCGTTGTAATCCGTCACCGTCTTGTTGAGTCGTTCCACGATCTCGTTGCGCTCAACCGCCAGCTTCTTCATCTCCTCGTTCTGCGCTTTGATGCTCTCGTTCTGCTTGGCGATGCTGTCGTTCGCGGTCTCGAGCGCGGCTTTGTAGTTCTCAACCTGTTTGCTCATCAGCTCGAACTGCTGGTCGTTCTTCTGCAACTGCACCTTGAGCCGCGCGACCTCGGCCTTGTTCGTCTTGAGTTCGGTCGTGACCTCGTTCTTCAATCCGTCGATGCGCACGACCTCCGCCTCGAGCCGCTTCACGGATGCATCCAGGTTCTGTGAGGTCTCGCGCTGCTTCTGGAGATCGTCGGTCAGGACTTGGATGTCCGTGCGCAACTTCGCTTCACGATGCCATTGGAATGCGACCAGCCCGCACAGCGCCAGCGCGAAGAAGATGAGGAGGTTCTGCAAAAAGTTCTTCATGCAGGTGAATCAGTCGCAACTTCAGGGCAACATGTCAATGCCGGGCGCTGCGCGCCTGCCGCATCAAAGGCCCTCGGGGAAAATCTCCGGCGCCGCACCGTGCGCCAGATTCATGCAAGCCTGCAGGATCTCCGCAGAGAATTCGCAACCCAGCGCAAACTCTGCCAACGCCCGCGCCTCGCTAATCTTTAGCCGACGGATGAGGAACTTGATCTGCGGCACAATCGGCGGCGCAACACTGAGTTCGTCCACCCCCAGCCCGAGCAGCAACGGCACCAACACCGGGTCGCCAGCCATCTCGCCACACACGCCGACCCAGTTGCCAGCCTGATGGGCCGCATCGACTGAGAGTTTGATCAAACGCACGATGGCCGGGTGCGTTGGCTCGTAGAGGTGGGCGATCTTTTCGTTCGTGCGATCCACCGCCAGCGAATACTGGATGAGGTCATTCGTGCCCAAGCTGAAAAACTTGGTGTGCCGCGCGAGGGTGTCAGCGATCATCACCGCTGACGGCACCTCGATCATGATGCCGACCTCAAGATTCTCGTCGAACGGCAGCTTCTCCGCGCGCAACTGCGCCTTGCATTCTTCCAGCAACGCGCGAGCGCCAATCAGTTCGTCGAGGCCGGAGATCATCGGGAACATCATCTTCACATTGCCCTGGGCGCTGGCGCGCAGGATGGCGCGAAGTTGCGTGCGGAACAGATCGCGTTCCTCCAGACAGAACCGGATCGCCCGCCAGCCCATGAACGGATTCATCTCATTGGGCACATCGATCTTCGAACGGAACTTGTCACCGCCCAAGTCGAGCGTGCGAATGACCACGGGATCAGGCTTCAGCGCCTCGGCCACGGCCTTGTAAGATTCGTATTGTTCCTGTTCGCTCGGCACGCTCTCGTGATTGATGAACAGGTATTCGGTGCGGAACAACCCCACGCCCTCGGCGCCCCCTTCACGGATGGACGCTGAATCGTCGGCATGCTCGATGTTGCCGGAAAGTGTGACGCGATGGCCGTCGAGCGTGATGGCGGGTTTGGCAAGCGTTTCGCGCAGCTTCTCATCCAGCGACCGCTGCCGTCGCGCCAGCTGACCGTATTGGTAAAGGGTCGCGTCGGTCGGATTGACGATGAGCAGACCGTTGACGCCGTCGATGAGAACATAATCGCCCGCTCGCAGTTCGGTGGTGATCGTCTTGAGCCCGACGACCGCCGGAATCTTCATCGAGCGCGCCATGATCGCCGTATGCGAGGTGCGGCTGCCGACATCTGTAGCGAAACCGAGCACCTTGTCCCGATCCAGCTGCGCCGTCTGGGAAGGGGCCAGATCGTGCGCCACGATGATGCACGGTTCCTTCAACTTGCGCAGCATGTCGCCATCGTCACCCGCACCGGCAAGATTGTTCAATACCCGCGTGGCAATGTCCCGGATGTCCGCCGCACGCTCCCGAAGATAATCATCATCCACCGCCGCCAGCGACGCCGCGTAACGTTCGGAGACATTATGATAGGCGAACTCGGCGTTGACCTTCTCATTCTGGATGGCGCGCAACACCTCGTTGTTCACTTCGGGATCATCCAGCACCAGCAGGTGCGCCTCAAAGATGCTCGCGTGATCGGAACCGGACTTGCCGGCAACGCGACGCTGCAATTCGTTCAACTGCTGACGCGTCACCACGAGCGCCTGTTTGAAGCGCAACACCTCGGCGGCGATCGCCGATTCAGAAAGGTTGTGGCGGGCGGCAGAGACCTGCGATTTTCCCAACACCACGACACGCCCTTGGCTGACGCCGGGGGAAACGGCGACACCTTGAAAGCTTCTCTCGCTGGATGCGGGAACGGCTGACATCAACGACAGCATTGCGGATTCGCAGACGACTTGGAAAGCATTTCTTCCAATCCGGCCGCCCGTTTTCTCCTTTTGCCGGTTTTCGCCCGTTGGCAACATCCCGCCCATGGGCATTTCGCTGCAACAATTCGAGCAGATGAAAGCGCGCGTGAGTTCGCCGCAACGCGCCAGCAAGCCCGTTTCCACATCGGCCGAACGTCTCGCCCCGACGGTCAGCACCGTGATCCTCGGCATCGACCCTTCGCTGCGCGGGACCGGCTTCGGCGTCATCCGTTGCAACAAGGCGCAGGTTGAACTGCTCACCTGCGGCACCATCAGCTGCCCGCCAGCGTGGGAAAAATCCCGTTGCCTCGCGAAGATTTCCCGCACGCTGCGCGACGTGCTCCAGTCGCATCCGCCGGAAACCTGCGTGGTGGAAGGTTTGTTCTTCGCCCAGAATCTCAAGACCGCCATCATCATGGGTGAAGCTCGCGGGGCCGCGCTCGCCGCCGTGGCCGAAGCGGGCGTAGAAATCTTCGAACTCGCCCCGCGCAAAGTGAAACAAGCCATCGTCGGCTACGGCGCCGCCCAAAAACTCGCCGTCGCCAAGATGGTGCAACGCATGTTGAACCTCGCCGAACCGCCCGCGCCCGACGCCGCCGACGCACTCGCGCTCGCGCTCGCCCACGCGCAGAGCCGCAGCCGGTTCAACGTCACTGCGCCCAAACGAATTTAGTCATGATCACCTTTCTCAAAGGCAAACTCGTCGAAGCCCTGCCCACGCAGGCCATCGTCGATGTCCACGGCGTCGGCTATGAAGTCCTCCTGCCGTTGTCCTCCTTCGACAAACTGCCCGCGCCCGGCAACGACGTGTTGATCCTCACGCACCTTGCCGTCCGCGAGGATGCCCATGTGCTCTACGGATTCATGACCGCTGCCGAACGTGATTTGTTCCGCCTGCTCATCAACACCGTCAGCGGTATCGGCCCCAAGATCGCGCTCAATGTGCTCAGCGGCATGAACGTCACCGCCTTCCGCGGCGCAGTGGCCAGCGGCGATGTGAAATCGCTCTCACAGATCTCCGGTGTCGGGCGCAAGACCGCGGAACGCATCGTCGTTGAACTCAAGGACAAGATCGGTGCCGCGGGCGCACTCGAGGCCGCCAGCGACAAACGCACGCTCAGTTCCGCGGACCAAAAGCTCAACGACGCCGTCCTGGCCTTGATGGCGCTCGGGTTCAAACAGCCGGACGCGCACGATGCCGTGCGCGGCGCGCTGGCTGTGCTCGGCGAGGACGCAACCGTGGAAAGCCTTGTGCGCGCCTGTCTCAAGAAGGGCTGACGATGGCCGAAGTTCCAGCACCCCACCCCGCCCCGCGCAAACGCGTCAGCGGCGTGGTCGTGCCCAACGCCCCCTCGCGCGGCCAACGCGCACTCGCATGGATTGCCTCCATGCTCATGCGCCTCCTCGCGTTGACCCTGCGTTATCGGGTCGTGCGTCCGGGGAAAATTCCCGAAACCCCCGTCATCTTTGCCCTCTGGCACAATCGCCTCGCGCTGTGCATGAAAGCCTACCGCAGCATAGCCCGGCCCGGTCACGCAGATGACCGGCTCGCTGCGCTCATCAGCGCCAGCAAGGATGGCGCCTTCCTCGCCGCCATTCTCGAAAACTTCCGCGTGCAACCCGTGCGCGGTTCGTCCAGTCGCCGCGGCGCCCAAGCGTTGATCGAACTCACCAGCTGCGCTGAACGCGGCTGCGACCTCGCCGTAACTCCCGACGGACCGCGCGGCCCGTGCTACGTCGTCCAAGACGGTGTGTTGACCCTCGCACAACTGACCGGCTCCCCTATCATCCCGTTCGGCTACAAGTTAAGTTGGAAGATCAGCCTTAAGAGTTGGGACCGTTTTCAAATCCCGCTGCCGTTCGCCCGCTGCGACATGATCCTCGGTAAACCCATCACCGTCCCGCGCGAAGCGACCGAACAGCAACGCGCCCAACTCCGCCAGCAACTGCACGACGCTCTGATGGAAACCACTCGTGGCGACTGACCGATGGAATTTTGGAAGAGCTGCGCAGAAAGGCTGAATTAGGTGCCTAATCCAGCCAACACCACCTCAAACGACACCCAGTCTCCGAGATTAGCACCTGGCTGATTTCCCACTACGCCTGACGAAACTCCTGCACGCTGCGGACGAAATCATCCGGCACGCCGAAGTCGAAGCGCTGGGCGTTTGTCATTTCGAGCGCGAGATAGCCTTCGCGCTGGCGCTGGATTTCTTGGGCGCGGGTCAGTTGGAATTCGCCGTTGTCGCGCACGTTGTCGCGGATCATCTCGGCGAGGATGTCGTAAATGCTGGGCGCGAGCAGGTGCATGCCGAACCAGCCCAGCCACGTCCCGGCGGGCAAGCCGTCCACGTGCAACTTCTCCTGTGCCACCGCCACGGCAGGCTTCTCGATGATGAGCGAGATGTCGATGAGGCGCGGGTTGTGGGTGTGGCGAGTGCCGGCGATCGTGCCGTAGCCTTTCAACTCATCCGCCGTGATGCGATTCACGGCCGACACGGAACGGCCAGCGCTTTCGCCGGCCATCCGCGCGAGTTCGGTGAAAGGCGAAACGGGTTTGCCGCGGAACAGATGATCGCCGAGGCAGAGCAGGACGGGCTCGCCGTTCGCGAAGCTTTTGCTCTGGAAGACGGCGTGGCCGTAGCCTTCTGCCGAGTGTTGCACGGCGAAGGAGACGCGCTGGGCGAAACCACGCATCTGCTCGGCCTCGCACAGGAGCGCCGGATATTTTGCGAGGCGCTTGAGGTAATCGTCGCCGGGGCCGTTCAGGTAGGCGCGGATCATCTCGTCCTCGCCGGGCTGGACGATGATGCAGAGTTCCTGGATGCCGGCGGCTTCGAGTTCGAGCAGGTGATAATGGAACAGCGCGCGCGCGATGCCGTCGGGGCCGACGACGGGGAACAATTCCTTCTTCACCGCGTGCGACGCGGGAAAGTGGCGCGTGCCGAGTCCGGCCACGGGGATGACGGCTTTGCGGATGGTCATGGGAAATCGAAGTCCGATGCTGTCACTTGGCGTCTGTATAAACGATGGCGGTGCATCGCGTAGTATTGTAGTCGTCAGCCATGTAAAGGCCGCCCGCGATGATCCCGCCAGACGACTGCTTTTCAGCGCCCAGTAAAATTATTCCTTGTGCTCCTATCTCGCGAGCTTTCGCGATCATCCGCTGGGTCAGGTCGGCTTCCGAATTCTTCCAACCTTCCTCAGCTGTGATGAGCGCGACTTCCTTGTATGGGCGCTTTATTGCAAGTGGGCTGGTGTAAACGTCTATGTTCGCCTCGGTTGGTTGGCGCTTAATGGTGTCGAATCTTGCGACGTTAACTGTCGGCGACGCACATCCCGCAAGAATCAGCAACGCAACCAGCTGAAAGATTGCTTTGGTCTTTTTCATACGCATTCGTGGGTTCGTAGTTTGGAAAATTTAGCTGTTGCGGATGGACGTTATGGAAATTGGGAAATCATTTAACGTCCGTCCACAAATCCAGTGATAACACGGCTTGGCCCCCGCTTCGGGAGATAAACAACTCGCGCGTTCAGTTGCGAGAAATGAATGACCACTACAGTGCGATGACCTCTCTGATTGATGCCCTGAAAACGGAAAGAGTGCGGAGCGAGGAAATCTGCCTTATGCACGAGGATGTCGCCGACTTGGATTACTACGTCGTGATCCGCCGGAGCCACACTTGATATTTCCTCTATTGACCGCTTGAGCGCCAGCCAAGTTGCCAACCCGGAATGCGAGCGAGATGCAAGTTCGCCTCGAAGTATCTCCGCTGCGTGAGTAATGCGGTGGTGCGCGACTGAGTTCGCACCATGAATATCCATGCATGCTCGAAGCATCTCGCGCAGTTCCGCCTCGGAAGCGGATTGGTAGCTGCATTCCTGAACCGACTTTATTGCGTCATCGTAGTCCATGGATATTGGCTTTGAGCAAGGTTGGCATTTTCTTCACCTTCACACCTCCCGTCGCTGCCAGCCGTGCGCGCCGAAGACGTAGCGGCGGGCGCCGAATTCCAGTGCGCCGGGTGACGTGCCTTCGAAGATGTCCGGCATCACGCCGATGCGGCGGGAATATTCGGTCGCGATCTGCGGGATGTGTTCCTTGAGCGCGTCGAGCTTGCCGAAGACGGCCACGGTGCCGCCGGTGCCGCCGCCGGTGATCTTCGCGCCGTAAAGCCCCTCCTTCGCGCCGCGCTTTTGCACGGCTTCGACGAGGAAGTCCACTTCGTCCACGGAGAGATGGCAGTTCTCCTTGTAGCTGGCGTGGGCGCCATACATGCACTCGCCCGCGGTGATGAGCGCTTTCTCGTCGCCGGCTTTCGCGGCGCGGAGGGCGTCCATGAACTTGAGCACGCGGTCGTTTTCCTCGACCGGATGCCGCGTCGGGCCGACGACGCGATACGTGGCGTCAGGCTGGATGGTCGTGACGGGATCGTCGTGCGTCTTGAAGCGCTTGAGGAATTCCGAGCCGAGGATGGCTTCGGGGATTTCCTTCTCGTAGCCGTCGCGGAATTCCTTGGGCGAAAGTTCGGTGAGATAATTCAACGCGGCGCGACCCGTGCGGGCGCGGATTTCGTTGATGATCTTCTTGCCCATGAACGCGCCGATGCGGGTGTCGGCGTATGGATTCGCCGCAACCGAGTGGCGCACCATCGAGTTGATGCCGACAAAGCCGGTGCCGGGCGGAATCTCCACCGAGCCCATGACCTGCCCGGGCCGGCAAAGGATGTGCGTGAGGCAACCCTCGCGTCCGCTGACGATGGCGGTCTGGTCCATGATGCCGCAGGGCGCGCCGACGACGTGGTTCTCGGCCATTTGCCCGAGCCGCGCAATGCGCGCACCGTCGAGATTCAAGCCGAGGTAGGCGTTGAGGCATTGCAATGTGCCGACTTCAACGGCGGCGGAACTGCCGATGCCAACGTTCATCGGCACCGCGCTGACGAGCAGCAGATTGAAACCGTAGGGCATCTTCACCGATTCCTCGCGGAGCAATGTGAAGATGCTCCCGCCGATGTAAGCGGCCCAAGACGTAAGCGGGTTGGCCTGACAGAAATTCCGCACCTGTGAATATTCCGCGAGCCCGTCGCCGGATTGGAAGTAATCCAGCGGGATGCGCGTCTCGATGGGCAACGCGCGTTGGCCGACTTGCACGGTGCGGATGCGCAGCGTGCGGTCCGTGCGCGGCTGGAGCGCCATGAGCATGCCGCGACCCAGCACGGCTTCGCAGACGTTGGCGCCGGAGTAGTCCGCGATACCGCCCATGACGTCGAGGCGCGCGGGCACGCGGGCGATCCAGATTTCACCGCCACCGAAAAAGCTCGCGAGGCCGGACATGTCGCTGTTCGGCTTGACCAGCATCTTTTCGAATTCACCGAGTTCGTAGGGGGTTCCTTTTTCCATGCGATGCGTATGCGTTGATTGAAGGTGAAATTTGCCAGAGCCGCGCGGAGGGGTCACGCGGGAAAAACCCGGGGCATAGGACAGGAGAAAACTCCAAAGCAAGCGCGAACGAACTCGCTCCAGGTTTGTGGCTTGGAATTCGCCTGGGCTCACCAGCATTATCTCCGCATGAACAATCCACTCCGCATCGGCGTGCTCGGAGCGGCAGGCATTCTCCGCAAGAAGAACTGGCAGGCCATCCAAAGCTCAGGCAATGCGGTCATTGCGGCGCTCGCGACCCGCGACCTCGCGCGCACGCGGGAGTTCATCGCGGAGCGGCAGGCCGCTGCACCATTTGCGAAGCCGCCCTTGGCCCACGCGAGTTATGAGGCGTTGCTGGCGGATAAAAGCATCGAGGCCATTTATCTTCCGCTCCCGACGGTGTTGCGAAAGGAGTGGGTGATCCGCGCCGCTGACGCGGGCAAACATGTCATCGCCGAAAAACCCTGCGCCGTGAGCGCCGCCGATTTACGCGAGATGCAGTCAGCCTGTCGGCGCAATCGCGTGCAGTTCATGGACGGCGTGATGTTCCAACACAACCCGCGGCTCCCAAAGCTACGTGCCATCCTCGACGATTCGGTGCGCATCGGCCCGCTGCGGCGCATTACGTCCGTCTTCAGCTTTCTCGGCACGGGTGATTTTCACGAACGCAACATCCGCGTGCAGCAATCGCTCGAACCTTTCGGTTGCCTTGGCGATCTCGGCTGGTATCCGCTGCGCTTTGCGTTGTGGGTGATGCATTGGAAGCTGCCGCGCGCTGTGACGGGTCGCATCCTTGCGTGCGATGCGGGCGCCGCGCCGAAGGATTTTTCCGGCGAACTCTTCTTCGATGATGGCGTTTCCGCGAGCTTCCATTGTTCGTTCCATGCGTTGAACCAGCAATGGACCAACGTCAGCGGCGCCAATGGCGCTGTCCGCGTTCCCGATTTTGTGCTGCCCAAGTCGGACATTCCCATCGCTTGGGAAGTGAACGACATGCCGGTGTTCAAGCGGGACACGAGCATTTACCTCGGCACGGAAACGACGCCGGAATCGCAGGAAACGCGAATGTTCCGGAACTTCGTGGATCAAGTGCGGTCCGGCTCGATGAATGAGGAGTGGTTTGAGTCCGCGTTGAAGACGCAGCAAGTCATGGATGCCTGCATGGCCTCGGCGCGCGCAGGCAGCGCGGTGGTTGAAGTCCATTGAGCCATGCGTCGGACTTCGTCAACGTTCTTGGTTTGCCTCGGTCTATTGGCGGCGGCCGCGAGATCGTTCAGCGCAGATTCTGATCCGGCGCATCAACAGGTTCACACCGAAAAACCGCAGCCGTGGCCGGGCGGTGTGATTCCCTACGACGACTCAAAGCTCGACGCGCATCAGAAGGAGATGGTCCGCCGCGCGATGCAACGCTGGCTCGACACTGGCGCCAACATCCGGTTCGTGCCGCGCACGAACGAGGTTGAATACGTCTTTTTCACAGGCCGCACCGATGCGGGCAACAACACCAGCCATGTCGGTTTCCGCCAAGGCCAGCGAACAGACATCAACATCACTGCATTCTGGTGGCGCGAGCTGGAGTGGATGCCGGTGCACGAACTCGGCCATGTGTTGGGCTTCTTCCACGAACATCAACGGTGGGACCGCGATGGTTTCGTGACGATCCATTACGAGAACATCAAGCCGGGCCGCGCGCACGACTACGATTGGATCGCCAAGACGAACTGGATCGAGAGCAGCACGGGTTACGATTACCGTTCCATCATGCACTACCGCGTATGCTGGGCGTCCGATTGTGAAGCGAAATGCAAGGACGGCGACGGCAGCAGCCCGTGCGCGGTGATCGACCCGAAGGGAACTAACTTTGACGGCGTCATTGGTCAGTGGGGCGACAACGGTGTGAGCGCAACCGATGCGGAACGCTTGCGGCTCGTTTACGGGACGCGCACGGGCTTGGCGACGCCACCCAATCAGCGTTAAGCCGCCGGTTCGTCCGGTGCTTTCACTACCAGAAACCGCATCACGTTGTCGCCGTGCGTGAGCACCTTCCGCTCGTGCCACATCGCGGGAATTTCCAACGTATCGCGCCTGGCGTGTCCGAGGATCAGCAAACCGTCCGGCGCAAGGACAAGCGGCAGGCTGGTTTCGTCCATGAGCTTTTGTGCGAGCGAAGTTGAGCGACGCCCGACGTTCTTGTCGCCGTAAGGCGGGTCGGCCATGACGATGTCGAACTTCTCCCCGCTCGCGGCGATCTGCGGCAACGCGAGGAACACGTCCTGCACGCGCGCGTGAAAGAATGCCGCACCATAACCCGCAGCTTCGGCATTGCGACGGATGAACTCGGCATGGCGCGGTGACTTCTCGATGCACGTGGCCGACTTGCAACCGCGGCTTAACGATTCGAGGCTCAACGCGCCCGATCCGGCGAAGAGCTCCAGCACACGCGCATCGAGAATGCGTCCGCCAAGGCTGTTGAACACAGCCTGCTTGACACGATCGGGCGTGGGGCGGACGTCCATGCCTTTCGGCACTCGCAGAATCCGCCGCGCGGCTTGGCCACCAGTGATGCGCATGGCGGGAGACTAACCGCGAAACGCGCTCGATGGAAAATAAACTTCGCTTGCTCCATCCCTTCCGCTTCGGAAACATGCACGCATGAAATCGGCGAATCGCATCGGCATTATCGGCGGCACTGGACTTTATCAAATCGACGGCTTCACGAACCAGAAATGGGTGAAGGTTAAAACCCCGTTCGGCCCGACGTCGGATGATCTACTCACGGGCAAGATCGCCGGGCGCGACGTCGTCTTCCTTGCGCGCCACGCCCGCGGACACCGCATCCTCCCGAGCGAGTTGAACCATCGCGCCAACATCTGGGCGATGAAAAGCCTCGGCGTTTCGTGGATCATCAGCGTCAGCGCCGTTGGTTCGTTGCAGGCGAAACTCGCGCCCGGCCATGTCGTGCTCGTGGACCAGTTCCTCGACCGCACCAAGCGCAGCCATGAACACACGTTCTTCGGACGCGGCATCGTCGGGCACGTCGCCTTTGCGCATCCGGTCTGCGAGGACTTGCGCGGGTTGCTCCTAAAATCCGCCCGTGCCTGCAAAGCCCGCGTCCACGACGGCGGCACCTATGTGAACATGGAAGGCCCCGCGTTCAGCACGCGCGCCGAATCGCTCACGAACCACAAGGCGGGCTACAGCGTCATCGGCATGACGAATCTCGGCGAGGCCAAGTGCGCCCGTGAAGCGGAAATCTCCTATTCCACGATGGCGATGGTGACGGACTACGATTGCTGGAACGAAGACCACGACCACGTCACGGTCGAGATGATCATCGAGTGCCTGCACAAGAACGCCGCCACCGCCAAGCGCATCATCCTCGACGTCGTCCCGCGCATGCCGACAGAGCCGACCTTCAAGAGCCACCGCGCGTTGAAGAACGCCATCATGACCGACAAGAAACTCTGGCCGAAGAAGACAGTGGCGGAGCTGAAGCCGATTCTGGCGAAGTATCTATAATCTCTTTCTCAAAGTCGAAGTGCCGTCACAAATTCCTAAAATCAGTTCCGAGGAGATGGCCGCTAAAATAACAGCCCTGTTCCCGGACGCAGAAATCCAACACGAAACAATCAATCCTGAGTATGGTTCCTGGAGGCTTCGGGTTCGGCGAGGCAAAATGGATTTTGAGTATGTGTGGGGTCCGCTAAGTGGATTTGGTGGGTCAGACCTTGCCCGGCCCACCACGCCAGATGATACGCCATTCGATTACGCGGACGCTGGATTTAATTCGTTGAACGAGGCTTTGGACTATTTGAAAGCCACCGCCAAGAAATACAACTGAAGTCTGCGCGAGCTTACGTTGGCAGCTTCAGCAATCGCAAAACTTGCACGACACCCTCAAAGCCGTTAAACCTCGCGCCACATTTATGGCAACCAAAACCATCATCAAACCTGCGAAGTCACCGACTGCGGTCGGCCCCTACAACCACGCCGTGCGCGTCGGCGACCTTCTCTTCTGCGCCGGGCAGATCCCGATCGAGCCCGCCACCGGCAACCTCGTCGCGGGTGACATCAAAGTGCAGACCGAGCGCGTGCTGCAAAACGTGAAGGCCATCCTCGACGACCAAGGGCTCACGTTCGCGAACGTCGTGAAGAGCACGGTGTTCCTCACCAACCTCGGCGACTTCGCCGGCATGAACGAAATCTACGCGAAGTATTTTACCGGCGATTTCCCGGCGCGCTCCACCATCCAGGTCGCCGCGCTGCCCAAGGCCGCGAACGTTGAGATCGAAGTCATCGCGCACTTCTAAGCGGAAGCTGAATTCATATCCCGAGCCGTCCGGCGCAAGCTGGGCGGCTCGTTTGTTTGTGCGGGGCGCCGCCTTTACTCCGGGCAGATGCGGCCGAATTGCGTGCGTTCCACCCAGCCGTGACCGAAGCTGGTGCGGATGAGGAGATAGTTGCCGCGCGAGCGTTCGATGCGGGCGGGCTCGCCGGCGTTGAGCATCGTCACGGTCTGCGCGTCGCGCGTCGGCGTCAGGCGCACCGGCGTGTTGGATTCCAGCACGAAGCCGATCTGCGCGCGGGAATTCACGCCGAGCATCGCGGGGATGCACATGAGGAAGACCGCCAAGCCAAGCGCGGCACACGCTTGCTGCCAACTGCGCCGCTTCCAGCGAAACACCGTCGGCAACATCACGAACGCCACCGCCATCCAGAAGCTGAAGCCCGCGAGCCACGCCCATGCGTTCACGGGCAGCCACGTGGACGCGACCTCGTGCCACATCAATCGCGGCGCCTCGAGCTGCGCCACCTTGCGCGCGAAGGCGAGGTTTTCGCGCGCGGCTTCATTGGCCGGATCGACCCAGAGCGCGCGTTCCCAAGCGAGCACAGCAAAACCTTTCCGTCCGCGTTGCCATTCGGCGAGGCCGTAATTCTGGAACGCACCGCTCGAAGGCGCGCGCGCGGCATCCGAGGCGAAGGCGTGCGCCGCCCGGGCGTAATCGCCGCTGCGAAAGGCTGCTGCACCATTCGTGAACTCGCTGGCAAAAGCCGCGAAGCTGAACAGCATCAGCCAAAGGAGAACGCCAACCCGGAGACGCCCAACCCATGCGCTCGTCGTGGAATGCTTGGCGTGAAATTCAGGGCTCACAACTTGGCCTCCAGTTGAGCGAGCACGCGGTCCAATTCGCCGCGCAACGCGAGCACATCCGTCGCGCCGGGCGGTTGACCCGCGAAGCGTTCGGCATCCGCGGCAGCGAAGATGCGCCGCACGGCCTGCGTTGCGTTCGTCGCGTCGGCTCCGTCCAGCAACGGCACCACGTCGCTGCTGACCAACGCGCGCGGCTCGGCGGGATAATGCGGAGCGCAGGCGGCCCGCATCGCGTTCACGGCACACGCGGCGAAGCGCGAGGTGTCGCCGAGCGCCGCTGCCTTGCGGACGGCGGCCCACTCGCGCCGCAACGCACGCCGGGCGCGACGACGCAGCATCACTTCGGGATGCGCTTCATGGAATCGCCGGCGCCGGTCCCACGCCCAAAGCGCAGCGAACAACACTGCGGGCGCGACCTGCACGACCGGGAACCACGGCGCGCGTTGCACGGGCAGCAAGGTTGCCATCGACTTGCCCGGTTGCGCGGCGAGCCCGCTGAGCTTCGGTTCGCGCTCAGTTCCAGTTGCGGTTGCGTTCGTCGATGCAAACGCGGCGACATCCACGGGCGCAGCTCCGGGCGACACTTTCACCGGCACCGACGGCACGCTGGCGTCCACGTAGTCGCCTTTGTCCGGATCGAAGAAGCTGAATGGAATCCGCGGCGTGACTTTGTTGGTTTCGCTGGTGGGGATGAGCGTCCATGAGAACGTCGTGAAGCCCTGCGCTTGGATGAGTTGTGGCGGCATGGCATCGACCGGTCCGGCGAACACTTGCCAGCCCGGAACCGTCGGCGGTTTGGGCGGCGTGAGTCGCAGCAGGTTGCCATCGCCGCGGACGCGGACCGACAACGTGACGGGCTCGCCGACGCGAAGGGCGTTCACGGCGAGCTGGGGCGGATCGAGTTTGAAATGACCGATGCCGCCGGTGTAGCCCGGCAGTTCGCGCTCGCGCGGCAACGGACGCACGTCGAGCGTGACGGGCTCGGAGTCGAGGAGAATCTGCGGTTGCGGCCCGCCGGGCAACGAGATGGTGCCCTGGATCGTGATGCCGCCACCGAGAAAGGCCGATTGCAGATTGCCCGTGAACGCCTGCGCGGAGACGTCGAGCTTGCCGGGCTTCAACGGCGTAAGGCTCGACTCGCAAACGACGGACGCATAGTTGCTGTTGTATTCGGGAAAGATCCGCATCTGCTGGCCCATGAATTGGCCGGGGAGAAAGCCGTCACCGTTCAGCTTGAGCGAATTGAGGATGGTGATGCCCGAGGGCGCGCCCGGCTCCACGATGCGCACGTTCACGAGCTGACCGACGAACGGATTTTTGTTCGGCACATCCAGGAGCAGATGTTTTCGCGGCAGCACGGGCGGGAGATTTTCCCCCACGACTTGTAGCGTCGCGGCTGGCACGGTCACAGGCTTGTCGTAAACGTAAACGATGAAGCGCGGAACGGTGAACGAGCCCGTGTTGGTCACGGTAACGCGGTAGTTAAAACCAGCGCGCGGCTGCATCATCGCGCCGGTCTGCGCCATCGATTGCCCGCGCGCGCTTGGTCGCAAGTTGAGCTGCGGCGGCGCAATGACATCTTCCGGCCACTGGATGGAGTCAATGAGTGCGTTGAACGAGATGCGATACGTCGCCACGTCGCCCGCGCGGATGATCGGTGGATCGAACGAGGCGGTGGCTTCGACGGGCGTGGTGGTGTCGATGCTCGGCTGCGGCGAAAGCATGATGGCCGCGGGATTGGGCTGCTGGGGTTGTTGGGCGGAGGCGCTGAAAATGAACAAGGCAACTAAAGCGCACCCGAGCGCCACCTTCTTAATCTTAATCACAATCTTACTCATCATCCACTGCTTCAACCCGCAGGGATTAAGATCAAGAGTAAGATTACGATTAAGAGAGAGTGAGGTCATTGTGCGCTTCACCAATTCGGACGCTTCGGATCCTTCGACTTGCCTTCTTCGCCCATGCCCATCGGCAGGCGCTTGTCGCCGTCGCGACGCAGCCCGTTCAGCAATTGCCCTGCTTCCTCAGCTGACATCTTCTTTTCTTCGCCCGCCTTGCCAGCCGACTCGGTCATCTCGGGGCGCATGCCGCCGGGTTCTTCTTCGTCCTCTTCCTCCTCGCCGTTGCCGCCGGGTGGCGCATCAGGCGCAGGGACCTGGCCCTTGAGCTGATTCAACTTGTCGCCGAGCTGCTTCCCGGCCTGCTGCATTGCGGCCATCGCCTGCTGCATCTCGCGGATCATGTCGATGAGCTTCGCGATGTGACGGTTCACGATGTCGGCGTTCTTCGCGGCATCCTTGTCCGCGGGGCTCAACTCCGCCGCGCTCTGAAAATCTCCCGCCGCGCGCTGCCATTTCAATAGCGTGTTGCCGCAAACCTCCATCGCGGCCTTCACCGCTTTGGTTGCGGACTTCAACTCCTTCTTCGCGCCGCGCCCGCGCTGATACGCGGCAACCATCTGCTGCACGTCATTGCTCACCAACGCCGCGTCCGCCGCCTGGCTCGCTTCATTGGCCTGCGCGGCGGCGCGTTGTCCACGGGCAGCAGCCTGCGCATGCTCGGCCTGCTTCTTCAACTCCTCGATGCCCTGCGCGAACCGGACTTCCCCGAGATTGTAAAGCGCCTTGGGCTGCAATCCCTCATCCTGGCTGGCGAGCGCCGATTGCAGGAACGCCTCCGCTTCCCGCAGCTTGCCCGCCTGCAACATCCGCGTGCCGGCGTTAAAGAACTCGCGCGGCGTTTGCGGCGCCGGCTCGGGCTTCGTGGCGGGAACGTTTGTTCCCGGAAGCGCGACCGGCGTCTTATTCGTCGCAAGTGAAGCTGTGGCTGAATTCAAAATTAAAAATGAAAAATGAAAAAACAGACAGAGGCCGCGTGCCCGCGTCCGCCATTTTGCTTCTTGAATTTTTAACTTTGAATTCATGGCTTACGCCTCGTCCCCACGAGCGACTCCACCACGACCAGCAACAGCACGGCAGCGACCGACCAGTGAAACCGATCCACGCCGCGTTTGATGGCGCCGGTGGCACTGGTGGCGAGCTGCGATTCGATCGCGCCGCGCACGCGGGCCAAGCCCTCGCCGAGCGGCCCGAGCGGATGATACGCGCCCTTCGTGGCGCCCGCCACTGCGCGCAACGTCGCTTCATCAAGCTGGCTGCGCACGACTTCGCCCTTGCTGTCGCGCAGGAGCGTCAGCTGACCTTGCTCGTTCAACACGCGGATCTCCGTTCCTGCCGGTGTGCCGACGCCAACGGTGAATACGACCACGCCGTTCGTCGCGAGCGCTTCGGCTTTTTTCACGCCGCCTTTTTCCAGATCTTCGCCGTCGGTCAGCAACACGATGATTTTGCGCTTCGCCTTTTTGTCCATCGCGCGATACGCCTCGTCGAGTGCGCGACCAATATCCGTGCCGGGGACGGGAATGGTCCGCTCGTCGAGCGCGTTCAACGTTTCGTGGAATGCCTCGTGGTCCGGCGTGAGCGGGCATTGCAGGAACGCCTGCCCCGCGAACGCCACCAAGCCGAGGCGTCCCGAGTTGTGGTGCCGCGTGAATTCCTGGATCGCGAGTTTCGCGCGTTGCAACCGGTTCGGCGTCACGTCGGCGGCGAGCATGCTGCGCGAGCAATCGAGCGCGAACACCACGTCCTCGCCCGCGAGCTGCGTCTCGCGTTGCTGCTCCTCGCCCCATTGCGGCCGCGCCAACGCCAGCCCGATGCCGCCCACGGCCAGCACGAGCAACACTTCCTTGAACACGCGCCGCGCCGGGCTGTGCGAACGTGTGAGTTCCGCGACGAACTCCGGCGCCGCTACGCGCGACAACTGCCGTCGGCGCATCGCCGCCGAGTAACGTTGCAAAGCAACGAGCGCCAGCGGCCCGAGGAACGCGAGCCACAGCCAGGCAGGTTCGGCAAAATGGGGATTGGCAAAACTCACGGCACCCTCCGATAACGTGTGTTCGCCAGCACGAGTTCCAACGCAAGCAATCCGAGCGCCGCGCAGAGCGGCCATTGGAACAACGGCGTGTAAGTCGTGAAGCGCCGCAGCTTGATCTCCGTTTTCTCCAGCCGGTTGATGTCGTTGTAGATCTCCTGCAACTGGCTGCGGTTCGACGCGCGATACGAGCGCGCGTGCGACAACGCGGACATCTTCGCCAGCACGTCGTAGTTCGCGGGCTGGATGGTCATCGAGGGGATGATGTTGCCCGCCTCGTCGAGGATGAGTTTGCCGGTGTTCGCATCGAAGTAAGGCAGGCGGCATGGTTGATCCACGCCGATGCCGATGGTGTAAACCTTCACGCCCACGGCGGCGGCGAGTTGCGCGGACGGCACGGGATCGACCTCGCCTTTGTTGTTGTCACCGTCGGTCAACATGATGATGACGCGGCTCTTGCTCTCCTTCTGATCCTTCAACCGCTTCGTGGCGGAGACCGTCGCGTCGCCGATGGCCGTGCCGACTTCGATCACGGAACCGACATGCAAACGGTGCAAGTTCTCGACGAGCCAGTCGTGGTTCAACGTCAGCGGGCTGCACAGATACGGCACGCCGGAGAACGCGATCAACCCGATGCGATCATCCGGGCGTTTGCGGATGAAATCCTCCAGCACGCTGCGCGCGATGTCATAACGCGTCGTGCGTTCGCCGGGCTTGGCCATGTCCAGCGCGATCATCGACCACGACAAATCCACGACGAGCATGATGTCGATGCCGCTGGTGTTCGTCTCCGTTTGGTCATTCGCAAAGCGCGGTCCCGCCAACGCCACGATGAGGAAGGCCACCGTCAGCAAGCGCAGGAAGAGCAACAGGCGTCCCGCGGCTGCGCGAGCCGTGGCGCCGGCTGCGCGAGCGATGTCCGCGCTGGAGAACAGAACCGCCGACAACTTCCCGACCCGTCCGCGCAGGAACGCATACACCGGCAGCAACGCCAGCAGCGCGAGCAGGAACGGATATTGGAACTGGAAGTGTTCGGTCATGCGGGCTTCAGCGCTTGTGCTTGCTCGCGAAGTTTGGCGCGGCGGGCTTCAGCCAGTTCAACCAGGGCCAGCGCGCGGCTCGCGGCGCTAAGCGGAGTGGTGTTGGTCGTGGGCGCAAACTTTCGTTCGTCACAGCTGTGCAAGAATTCTGCGAGCTTGGCGGAGAGTTCAGGGTCGATTTGCGGATGAGCATTGATCGCGGCGCAGAACTCAGCCGTGTTCATCTCGCCCGATGGCAGCGCGAACGCCGCTGCCACGTAGCGCCGTAGCGTTTGCGAAATGCGGCTGAGCACGTCGCCGGTCTCGGGCAGCGTGGCGAGCCGGGCGAGTTCGTTGCGGGCGATGACTTCGGGCGGCGTGGTCACCTTGGGCTTCGGGCGCAACACCAGCCAGAGCAGCGCACCGATCGCCGCAAGCGCCACGAACCCGAGGACGATGATCAGCGCCGCATGCTGTTCCCAAAATGTCGGCTGGATTTCCGGCAACGGCGGCGACAGCGGTGGGATTTCGTCGGCGGGCTTTGATGACGGCAGGGCAAAAGCGGCGGGCGCGAGCAGCAGTGAGAAAGCCGCGAACCGCAGTCGCCAATCGCCAATCGCCGGAATCGAATTCACCCGCGCCTCCTGCCTTTGCGGGTTTCAAAAAAGCGCTGGAGGGTTTGCGCGAAGGAATCGGCGGTGTTGAAGCGCAACGTCTCGACGCCAGCACGGTTCAAAGCGCGGTCTAAGTCGGCGAGGCGATTCGCGTTGGTGCGCGCAAAGCGTTCGCGCACGGCGGCGCTGGCGGAATCCAGTTCGAGCAATTCGCCGGTCTCGGCGTCCTCAATGGTGAGCAAGCCGGCGACGGGCAACGAATCTTCGCGCGGATCGTGCAGGTGCAGGCAGACGAGGTCGTGACGGGCGTTGGTGAGGCCGAGTTCCTGGATGACGTCGCGGTTTGTAGTCCCGCCTTTAGGCGGTTCGGCAGACGCGGACCGCCTGAAGGCGGGACTACGAACGGATTCAAAACTGTGCAGAAAATCCGTCATCAGGAACGTGATCGAGCGGCGTTTGACGACGTGGTTCACGAAGTTCAGCGCGGCGGGGATGTTTGTGCCCTTGTGCTTTGGCTCGAACGCGAGCATTTCGCGGAGCACGCGCAGAATGTGACGCCGTCCTTTGCGCGGCGGGAGATAAAGTTCAACCTCATCCGTGAACAGGAGCAGGCCAACTTTGTCGCTGCTGCGCGAGGCGGAGATGGCGAGGGTGGCGGCGATCTCGGTGGCGAATTCGCGTTTCGTCCGGCGCAGCGAGCCGAACGCGGACGACGCTGAGATGTCCACGGCGAGCACGACGGCGAGTTCGCGTTCCTCGCGGTAACGCTTCACGAACGGGCGGCCCATGCGATTGGTGACGTTCCAATCGATGCTGCGCACGTCGTCGCCGGGCATGTATTCGCGCAACTCCTCGAAGTCCATGCCGCGGCCCTTGAAGCGGCTGAGGTAGGCGCCCACCATCGTGTCGTTCACGAGACGGTTGGTGCGCACCTCGACGCGACGGACGGTGGCGAGGAGTTCGGAGAGGTTCATGGCTTGCCGACGCGCAGTGGGGCAGTCTTCAAGACTGCCATTAGGGGCTTCCAGCCCTCGTTGATGCGGCTGAAATCCTCACCTGCTTGGAAACACGCTCGCGGGCTAGAAGCCCGCCCAGACAGGCTTGAAGCCTGCCCCACTAGGCAACATTGGCGCTCGCCTTCCGACTTCGGATTGAACAGTTCCATGCGGACGTTACTTGGTGACCAAGCCATCTCCCACGTAAACCTTGTAATCCTTGATGCGGCCGCCGCCCTGGCCTTGGCGCGGGGTGTAGCGGAAGCCGCCGACTTCGCGGGACTGGCCGAGGTCGAGGATGAGGCGGTGCGGGTGGTTCGGCTTCTTGTCGCTCCACTCGGTGTGCCAGAAGTTGGCGGTCTGGCCGTCAATCGCGTTCTCGGCGGTGCCGTCTTCCTTCGCGCGCTCCTCGCTGTCCACGTAGGCGATGGTCCAGCCTTCGTGGCTGAGCGGCTTGCCGTCGGCGTCGAGCAGTTCGAGTTCGGCGATGGCGGCGTAGGGTTGGCCGTCCTGTGCGCTCAACGACTCGAAGCAGAAGTAACGACCTTTCGCCCCGGCGTTGAGTTTCACCTCCATTTGCGCCGCGCCGGGGATGAACGAAGAGGCCAGCGTGGCTTGAGCGGAATCGAGACGCAACTTCACCTCGGAGCGGCGAGAGCGGGCGAAATCTTTTTCCGGATGAAGCTCGTCGAGAATCGGGTGGTCGAGCGCGGCGATGACCGGAGCACCAGGAATGTAAAGCGAAAGCGCAGTCCCGCCCTTGTTTTCCAGCCCTCGACCCTCGGTTTGCCACTCTGGGCCGATCAGATCGAGAATAACTACCTCGTTCTTACCGTTCTTCAGCCACGCACCTGGGATATACATTGTCTGTTGCGGGCCGATGTTCCAATAGCGGCCGAGATTGTGGCCGTTGACCCACGCGTAGCCTTTGCCCCACGGGCGCATGTCGAGCCACGTGTCGCCGGGCTTATCAATGCTCACCGTGGCGCGATAGAATGCCGGAGTGTTCGAGAACAACCCGCCCCGATAGCTCAACTTGGCGAGCATCTTTTCATCCAAAGGCAGCTTGTAGATGTTCCAGTTGGTTAGGGTTTCAGTGCTCTTTGCACTGGTGAACTTGATCGGTCCTTCGAGGCCTTTTCGGTCGTGCACCTCCGTGCCGAAATTCACGCGTCCCATCGCTTCAACGAGAATTCCTGCGGAGTGAATGATAGGATCGTATGCGAGTCGGTATTTGGGCAATCGCACTTTGTAGTTCCGGTTCCTGCGGTCCATGACTCCAACACGCGCTCCGTCAAAATACACGTATCCAACATCTTTTACGTCAGATGCTTCAAGGACGCCTTCGCTCTTTGGGTAGGATTTCAACTGGTAAAGCACCAGACCGAAGGCCTGGTCGTATTGCTCGAAGTTCCGCGGCTGCACATCCGTGACGGGCTCCGGCAGATTCATGAACAGCGGAGCAAACTCCTTTACGAACACCGGCGGAATCGAGATCACCGGATTCTTCGCAGGCGGTTCGGGAATGGTTTCGCCGGGGAGCAGGTATTTCCGGAACAGCTCGCGCGTCTTGAAGAATTTGTCCGTCGTCCAGCCGGCTTCGCTGATGGGCGCGTCGTAGTCGTAGCTCGACGTGTCGGGCTTGAAGGGCCGGTCCGCACCGCTCCAGAAGCCGAAGCTCGTCCCGCCGTGCGCCATGTAGATGCTGAACGACGCGCCGCTCTTGAGCATGTATTCGAGGTCTTTCAGGTATTGATCGGTCTTGCCGAGATGATGCGGCGAGCCCCAGGTGTCGAACCAGCCGGGATAGAATTCACCGCACATGAGCGGGCCTTGCGGGAGGATTTCGCGCAGCGCCTTGAAACCCGCAACGGGATCGGAGCCAAAGTTCACGACGGGGAACAGGTCTTTGCGGTAGCCGTTCTTGAGCGCGTAAGGCGGATTGCACGCGAAGAGCGGCACGTCGAAGCCGGCGTCGATCATCGTCTGCCGGAGTTCGCCCATGTATTCGGCGTCCTTGCCATAGAAGCCGTATTCGTTCTCGACTTGGACCATGAGGATGGGGCCGCCTTTGGTGACTTGCAACGGGCCGAGCACGCGGCCGACTTCCTTGAGGTAACGCTTCGCGGCGTCGAGATAGCGCGGATCGCGGGTGCGGAGCTTGATGTCGTCTTGCTTGAGGAGCCACCACGGGAGGCCGCCCATCTCCCATTCAGCGCATGCGTAAGGGCCGGGGCGGAGCATGACCCACAAGCCTTCCTCCTGCGCGATGCGGCAGAACTCCGCAGCGTCGGCCTGGCCGGACCAGTTGAATTCGCCGGGGCGCGGCTCGTGGAGGTTCCAGAAGAGATAGGCGCAAACGGTGTTCAAGCCCATGGCCTTGGCCATCTGCAAACGGTGGCGCCAATATTCTTTCGGCACGCGCGGCGCGTGGACTTCACCGCAGCGGATCTGGAAGCGCTGGCCGTCGAGGAGGAAATCATTCGTGCCGATGGCGAAGGTGTGCGCTGGCTTCGCGGGCGCGGCGGGTTGTGCGGCACACGCGGTGAAGGAAGCGAGGGCGACACAAGCGAAAAGAGCTTTCAGGCGCATGAGGAAATTTTGCTTTGCGATTTTTGATTTACGGTTTTCGCGATGGTTGCGGATGCACAAACCGTATTCGCCGGGGAAAATGTTGTCGAGATTGGTTTGAGATCGACCGGGCCAAATCACGAAATGCCCGGAGCGCCAGGAACGTCCGCTGATTTTGAAGCGAGATTGCCACGTGACCACTGCTGCAAGCTGTGGCATGGTGCGCGCGTGACGACATCTGAAGCCATCCAGTTGCTCGAGAAGTTCCGCGCGGGCAAGGCCAGTCGCGACGCGGTGCTGCAAGCCTTCCAAGCCGCGCCGGTGGCCAATCTCGGCTTTGCCTCCGTCGACACCCACCGCGCGCTGCGCAGCGGTTTTCCCGAGGTCATCTTCGGCGCCGGCAAAACGCCCGAGCAAGTCGCGAAGATCGCCGCGAAGCTCGTCGAGAAGAACGGCCGTGTGCTCATCACGCGCGTCACCGCTGAACACGCCAAGGCGGTTCGCAGAAAATTCAAACACGCCGTCCATCATGAGATGGGCCGTTGCATCACGATTGAGAAGAAGCCGCTCACGAAACGTCCCGGCACGGTGGCCGTGATCTGCGCGGGCACGAGCGATTTGCCCGTCGCCGAGGAAGCCGCGCTCACCGCAGAGATCATGGGCAACCGCGTCGAGCGCATCTGGGATGTCGGCGTGGCGGGGTTGCATCGGTTGCTTGCCCGGCTCGAAACCATCCAGCGCGCGAACGTGCTCGTGGTCGTTGCTGGCATGGAAGGTGCGTTGCCAAGTGTAGTGGCGGGCCTCGTCGCGAAGCCGGTCATCGCCGTGCCGACGAGCATCGGTTACGGCGCGAGCTTCGGCGGATTGGCCGCGTTGCTCGGCATGTTGAACAGTTGCGGCAGCGGCGTGACGGTGGTGAACATCGACAACGGTTTCGGCGCCGGTTACGCGGCGAGCCAGATCAATGCGTTAGCGGCCAGTTCTTAATCGTAATCATAATCTTACTCTTAATCTCCCCACCAAAAGGGGATTAAGATTACGAGTAAGATTAAGAGCTAGAGCAGATGAAAACACTTTACCTCGACATATTCAGCGGCATCAGCGGCGACATGTTCATCGGCGCGCTGATCGACCTTGGCGTCAGCGAACACCAGATCAAATACAAGGTTGCCGAGCTGGGCGTTGACGGCTACCGCATCAATGTCGCGCGCAAGGAAAAGTCAGGCATCTCAGGCGTGAAGTTCGACGTGGAACTGGAGCTTGGGCACGAGCACAGCCATGCGCATGACCATGCTCACCCTCACACCCACGCGCATCCACATGTGCATGCTCATCCGCACGTGAAGGGCAAATCGCATCCGACCGGCACGCAGATCCTGAACGCGAGCTTCAGCAAAGTGCTGCCTACGCCTAGCAAGTCCGCCACGGAACAGGAGCACACCCACCACGTCGAACGCAACTTCACCGGCATCTGCGAAATGATCTCGGCGAGCAAGCTCTCGGATTGGGTGAAGGAGAAGTCGATTGCGGTGTTCAAGCGCATTGCCGTCGCGGAAGGCAAGATCCACGGCAAGCCGCCGGAGCAGGTTCACTTTCATGAAGTCGGCGCCATCGATTCCATCGTGGACATCGTGGGCGCGTGCGTTGCGCTAGAGATCCTGGGTAAACCGCGCGTGCTGGCCGCGAACGTGCAAGAAGGCAGCGGCTGGGTGAAGTGCGCACACGGACGTTTCCCTGTTCCGACGCCCGCGACGCTGGCCATCCTTGGCGCGCGCGGCGTTTCTGTCACGCAATGTGACGAGCCGCACGAGCTGGTAACGCCCACCGGTGCTGCGTTGTTGGCGGAGTTCGTCGAAGCATTTGGTCCGATGCAGGGTTTGGTGCCAGAGAAGATTGGCTTCGGCCTCGGCACGCGTGACAATAAGACGCGCCCCAATGTGCTGCGGGCGGTGCTTGGGGAAGTGAAGGCGGAAACATCGAACACTGACCATCGAACACCGTGCGTCGAAGTGACAGCAGCAGCTCCACGTGCTGCTTCGAACTCCGCACTCGGCTGGGAGACCGACACCATTGCGGTGCTCGAAACAAATCTCGACGACATCAACGCCGAGTTGCTCGGTGCGTTCGTTGAAAAAGCTTTGGCACTGGGCGCGCTCGATGTCTTCCACACGCCGATCCAAATGAAGAAGAATCGTCCGGCGGTGCTGCTCACCGTATTGTGCGCTGAAGCGGACGCTGACAAGTTCAGCGAGTTGATGCTGCGCGAGACCACGGCGTTTGGCGTGCGGCGGAGCCTGTCGGAGCGCCGCAAATTGCAGCGCGAGTTCGTGCAGGTCCCGACGGCTTTTGGCGCGATCACTGTCAAAGTCGGCAAGCTCGGCGAGGAAATTGTTCAGGCAGCGCCGGAATACGAATCGTGCCGCGCGGCAGCGGAGCAATTCAAGGTGCCGGTGAAATCCGTTTACGAAGCCGCCATCGGAGCACTGCACGCGGGGCATTGAGCAACGAGGGCCATCTTGATGTGAAGTCGTCCGGTGGTGGCGACGTCCATTCCCGCGTCATGAATTTGAATTGCATCGTTTTCTTCAGCCTCGCGCTGGTTGCCGCCCGGCTCAACGCCGCCGAGCCAACTGCGGCATTGCCCAGCAATCCGACTGACACTCTCCCCGCGCTGACAAATGGCCAGCGCTGGGAGTTGGTTTTTCAGGATGAATTTAACAGCGCGCAGATCGACACTAACAAATGGGAGATCATGGGCGACGCGCGTCGCCGCGACGACTGGTGGTTGAAAGAGAATTCGTTTCTCGACGGCAAAGGCAACCTCGTCATCCGCACCAAGCAGACGCCCGAGCGTCGTTCCAGCGGCTGCGTGCGGACGAAAGGAAAGTTTGAGCACGCGTTCGGATACTGGGTCGCGCGGATGCAATTGCAGAAACAGCCGGGGCATTGGACTGCGTTCTGGCTGATGTCGGACAAAGTGTTCAAGGTCGGCAACGCTGGCCGCGACGGGACAGAGATCGACATCTGCGAGTTCCCGTATCTCGACGGGCGTTACGAAATCAACCTGCATTGGGATGGCTACGGACGCGAGCATCGGAACGCCGGACAGAAGATCAAAGCGCCAGGCATCACGGAGGGATTCCACACCTTCGCGCTGTGGTGGACGCCGACGGAATACATCTTCTACTGCGACGGCAAAGAACAGTGGCGCACAAGCGCGGGCGGCGTCTGCCAGCAACCGCTTTACGCCAAGTTCAGCGTCGAGATAGGCACTTGGGCCGGCGACCTGAAGCAAGCAAAGCTGCCCGACCAATTCCTCGTGGACTACGTGCGCGTTTATGATGCGGTCGGCACAACCAATCCGCCCGCCAAGCGCGACTGAGCCACGCACGTCCTTGCCACGCGGCACAGGCTCCCGGATACTCCGCACGTGCAACCGACCATTGCCCAGCTTGCGGAAAAGTTAGTCGAGTCTTACACGAAGCTCGGCGGCATCAACCATGTGGACGGGAAAAATCTCCCGTCGAAGAAAGCTGTCGCCGCGATCACCTGCGACCTGCTCTGCCTGTTGTTTCCCGGATTCTTTGAAGAGCAATTGCTGCACTCTTCCGAGCTGAAGGCGAATGCGGAAAACCTGTTGAGCTCCGTTCGCGCCCGATTGGAAACGGAAATAGCCAAGGCGCTGGAATACAATCCGCCCGCCGGCTCAACAAAAAAGGAAGCAAGGTCCTCCGCACAAAACCTCACGCTGCAGTTCCTAAACGCCCTGCCCGGCTTGCGAGAACTGCTCCAGACCGACATCGATGCCGCCTACAATGGCGATCCCGCCGCGCTCAGCCGCGAGGAAGTCATCGTGGCGTATCCTTTCGTGGAGGGCATCGCCGTGCAACGCATGGCGCACGCGCTCTATCGCAAGGACGTGCCGCTCATCCCGCGCATCATGACCGAGTGGGCGCACACGCGGACCGGCATGGATTTGCATCCCGGCGCCCGGATTGGCACCCATTTCTTCGTGGACCATTGCACCGGCACCGTCATCGGCGAGACGACGGACATCGGCAATCACGTGAAGATGTATCAAGGCGTTGGTCTAGTGGCGCGTTCGCTGGCGGCGGGCCAGCAATTGCGCGGCAAAAAGCGCCATCCCACGCTCGAGGACCGGGTAACCATCTACGCTGGCGCGACGATCGTGGGCGGCGAAACGGTCGTGGGCGCAGACAGCACCATTGGCGCGAGCGTGTTTCTCACCCACAGCGTGCCGCCGTTCTCGCTGGTCGTGCAGGACGACCCGAATGTGAAGATCATGAGCAAGAAAGAGCGGCCTAATATTCCGGACTTTCAAATCTAGGCCGCGTGCCGCGGTGTATAATTCCCCCTTGCCAGCGGCCGTTTTGTGCCTATTCTCCCGGTTCGCCTGAGCCCGCGTGTGCGGTGCTCGTGAGAGGCTGAGAAAAAATAGTTAACCGAGTCACCTAACCTTCAACCTCCGTTGCCCCGCAACGCGGTTCGTTAGGCAATGGAGCTTCCAAGCCCCGCTTGCAAGTTCCCTCCGTCCGTAGAAAGAAAAGTAAGTCATTATGTTGACCATGGCAGAAGCCCTGAAGCAGAGCGAAAAAGCCTTTGCTGTCGGGCAAATCGTAAAAGGCACCGTCCTCGAAGTTCGTTCCAAAGAAGTCCTCGTGGACATCGGCTACAAATCCGAAGGCATGATTCCCGGCAACGAATTCCTCGATTTTGCCGCACTCCAGCCCGGCAGCGAGATCGATGTCCTCATCGAGAAGCTCGAGAACAAGGAAGGCATGGTCGTCCTCTCCCACGAGAAGGCCGAGTTCAAGAAGAACTGGGAACGCATCCTTTCCATTTGCAGCGAAGGCGGCCGCGTCCCTGGCAAGGTCAAGGCCATGGTCAAGGGCGGGCTCATCGTCAACATCGGCGTCGAGGCGTTCCTGCCCGCGTCGCAGATCGACGTCATCACGCCGAAGAACCTCCAGGTTTATGTCGGCAACACCTACGATTTCAAAGTCGTCAAGATCAACCAGGAACGGCAGAACGTCGTCCTCAGCCGCCGCGAACTCCTCGAACAGGAACGAAGCGAACGCCGCGGCAAGTTGCTCGGCGAAATGATGCCCGGCGACATCCGCAAGGGTAAGGTCAAAAACCTCACCGACTTCGGCGCCTTCATCGACCTCGACGGCATCGACGGCTTGCTCCACATCACCGACATGTCCTGGGGCCGCGTGGGTCATCCCTCCGAAGTGCTCAAGGTCGGCCAGGAACTCGACGTCGTCGTCCTCGACATCAACAAGGAAAAGGAACGCGTCAGCCTCGGCCTCAAGCAGAAGATGGCCAATCCGTGGGACAGCATCGAAGCGAAGTTCCCCGTCGGCACCAAGGTCAAGGGCAAGGTCGTCAACCTCGTGCCTTACGGCGCATTCGTCGAGATCGAACCCGGCGTCGAAGGCCTCGTGCACGTCACCGAACTTTCCTGGACCAAGCGCGTCGCGAAAGCTTCCGATGTCCTCACGCAAGGCCAGGAACTCGAAGCCGTCGTGCTCGGCGTCAACAAGGAAGAGCAGAAGATCTCCCTCGGCATCCGCCAGTTGGAATCCAACCCGTGGGACAACGCCGACCAGAAGTATCCGCAGGGCACCAAGGTCAAGGGCAAGATCCGCAACCTCACCAGCTACGGCGCATTCATCGAACTCGAGGAAGGTCTCGACGGCATGATCCACGTCTCCGACATCAGTTGGACGCGCAAGATCAACCACCCGAGCGAAGTCCTGAAGAAGGGCGACGAAGTCGAAGCCGTTGTGCTCGAAGTCGACAAGGCCAACCAGCGCATCGCAGTCGGCATGAAGCAGCTCGCCACCGACCCGTGGGATAACATCGACAAGCACTACAAAGTCGGCGACCTCGTCACCGGCAAGGTCACCAAGCTCGCGAGCTTCGGTGCGTTCATCGGCCTGGCCAACGAGATCGACGGCCTCGTGCACATCTCGCAAATCAGCGAAGAGCGCGTGGACAAGA
>JBEGQI010000205.1:0-8190 GCA_041181065.1 Verrucomicrobiota bacterium
CAGCCAGCGGCGGAATGCCCGCGAGCGACACCATCGCCATCGTCAAAGCCGCCGCAAGCAGCGGGGAACGTTGATTCAAACCGGCGAGCCCGTCCAAATCTTCTGCGCCCGTCTCGCGCAACACGAGGGTAATGACCATGAACGCCGCCAGCACGGTGAACAGGTAGCCGGAGAGGTAATAAAGAATCGCCGCGCCGCCGTCCTGAGAATTCGCCAGCCCGGCCATGGCTGCCACACCAAGCAGCAAGTAGCCCGCGTGCGAAATGCTGGAGTAACCGAGCAGGCGCTTCAGGTTTTGCTGCGGCAACGCGCACAAGTTGCCATAGAGGATCGTCGCGGCGGCCACCACTACGAACAGCCAATACCATTGCTGCGCAACCACCGGCACCGCCGTGAACAACACGCGCAATAGGAGCACAAAGCCCGCCGCCTTGGAGCCGATGGCGAGGAACGCCGTCGTCGGGGTGGGCGCGCCTTGATACACGTCCGGCGCCCAAATCTGGAACGGCACGGCCGCGATCTTGAAGCCGAGGCCGGCGAGCAGGCAGATGAGACCGAACAGGAAAAGTTTATTGCCCGCCAGATTCGCACTCGGGTCCGCGAGCTTGGCTGCGATGTCGCCGAAGTTGAACGCGCCGCTGGTCCCGAAGAGGAACGCGATGCCGAACACCATGAAGGCCGAGGACAGCGCGCCGATGATGAGATACTTCACGCCGGCTTCGAGCGACGGTGCCTTGCCGCGTTGAAAGCTGACGAGCACGTAGAACGTGACGGTGATGAGTTCGAGCGCGACGAACAGGAGCGCAAAGTCGTTGGCCGAAGCGGCGAACATCATGCCCGCCGCGGCGAACAGGATGAGCGAATAATATTCCGAGATGCCCGCCGCAATGCGGTCAGAGAATTCGACTGCCATCAAGAGCACAAGAATCGTGGCGATGAGGAAGAAGCGTTTGAAGAACACCGCCGTGCCATCGAGGATGAACATGCGGCCGAACGCGAACTGCGGTTCCGTGGGCAGCGCCGTCATGAAGCTGCAAATGAGGATGGCGCCCACGCCCGCCGCGGCGAGATAGCCGAGCCCGCGCTTGCGCTCCGCCGGGAGCCAGAGGTCCGCCAGCAGCACACCCAAGCCGAGGACGATCAGCGTCAATTCGTGTTTCAGCAAGACAACGTTCATCGCGTGCCCTCCGTGGCATTGCCGACCGCCGCAGTATTCACTGTCGCTGCCTTGGCGTTAACCATGTTCACAATCTTCTCCGCGTCCGGCGTGATCTTGCTGGTCAACAGGCTCGGCACGAAGCCGAACACCAGCAGCGCCGCCAGCAACAGCACGAACGGCAGTTTGCGCCAGGGATTTGTCGCGTCGACTACGCCGGCCCACTTGTCAGCCACTGGTCCGTGCAACACGGCCCGCACGGCGCGCAGCATGTAAACCGCGCCGATGACCAACGCACCCCAAACGGCGAACACCATGATGACGCGCAATGTCGGTTGGCTCCAGGCGCCGAAGAACACGCTCGCTTCACCGGCGAAATTCGCGAAGCCCGGCAAGCCGCAACCCGCCATCGCCGCCATTATGAGCGCCGCGCCGATGAATGGCAGTTTGCGGAGCAGGCCGCCGAGTTCCTTCGTCTCGAGCGTGCCGGTTTGGTTATAGAGATAGCCGGTCAGGCCGAAGGTCAGCGCCGCGAGGAAACCGTGCGCAATCATCACGAGCACCGCACCGGTCACGCCAATAAGATTCAAGGTCGCGATGCCTAGGAAAATGAAGCCCATGTGCGCCACGCTCGAATTGCCGATGAGCAGGTTCAGGTCGCGTTGACGCATCGCGGTGAAGCCACACCAAATTATGTTGCCGAGGCAGAGCCACGCGAGGATTTGCATCCAGCCTTGCGCCGTCTCGGGCATCAACGGAATCGCGACGCGGATGAGACCGTAGAGACCGAACTTCTTGAGCACACCCGCGTGGAGCATCGCCGCGGCGGAGGGCGCGGAGCCGTAACCGAGCGGCGCCCACGAGTGGAATGGCCAGAGCGAAACGAGGATGCCGAATCCGAACAGCAACAGCGGGAAGATGAGTTTTGCTGCCGCAGCCGGCAGCGGATTCGCCGCGATGTGCTGCGTCAAAGCCGGGATACTGAACGTGTGCGCACCGGATTGCACATAGAGCAGGATCAGACCCGCCAAGGCGATGAGCGCGCCAACGCTGAGATAAAGCGTGATCTGGAACGTGGCGAAGTTCTTCCGTTCGCCGCGGCCCCAGACGCCGATCATGATGAACGTCGGCACCAGCGCGAGTTCGTGGAAGAAGTAGAAGAAGAACAGGTCCAGCGAGGCGAACGCCGCCAGGATGCCACCACTCATCACGAGCAGCAGGATGTAAAATTCCTTCTCGCGAGTCTTGATTTCCCACGAGCAGCACGCCGCCGCGAACGCCACGATCGCGCCCATGAGCACGAGCCCGACGTTGATGCCGTCCACGCCGACGAAGTAGCTGATGCCGAGCGATTCCACCCACGGAACTTGTTGCACGAAGCGGTAGCCGTCGGCATTCACTTCGGCGCCGGGGAACAGCAGGAACATCTTGATCGCCAGCAACGCCGAGATCGCCGTGGCGCCGAGCGCAACGAGGCGCATGACGAAGCGGTAATTGCGCGGCACGAACGCCAGCACCACCGCCGCCAACAGCGGCCAGCCAAGGATGTAGGTCAACGTGGACATGGATTATCTTCCGAGCACAAAGAACAGCACCACCGCCGCGCCGAGCACGAACAGGAAGGCGTAGGTCTGGAGGTTGCCGTTCTGCACGAGCCGCAACGCGCGGCCAAACAAATCCGTTCCGCTGGAAACGCCACGCACGGCGGCAAAGCCAATAATCCAGCGATCGAACCAATCCGTCACGGCGGCCACGGTGTCGTGGGCCTTGATGACGGTGGCTGCGTAAAGTTCGTCGAAGTAGAAACGGTTGGCCATGGCGCGGGACAGGCCACCGAGCTTCGCGGGCAACGGGTCTTCCTTCGCCTTGGCGTAGAATTTCCATGCGGCGAAAAGACCGATGACGAATGCTGCAAAACCACAAAAAGCAGCTAACGCTGCATGATGGAACGGATAAACAAGCTGCTCAAATAAGCCGTGCGGTAATGGATCCTTACTTTCAGGCGGGAAGTAACCACTGAACAGATTTTCAATGCCTATGACTCCGGCAATAATGCTCAACACCGCAAGCGCGCGGAGTGGCCATATCATTACCCACGGCGATTCATGCGCATGGCCCGCTTCGTGAGTTTTTTCCCCGCCAAGGAAGGCAACAAACACTAAGCGGAACATGTAGAAAGTGGTTAGCGCAGACACGCCAACGCCGAGGACGAACAACGGCAAACTCTCATGCATTGCTGCTGCGAGAATTGCATCCTTTGAATAGAAACCGCTGAGCCCCGGGAAGCCCGCCAGCGCCAGCGTGCCGACCATGAAGGTCCAGAACGTCACGGGCATCTTTTTGCGCAGGCCGCCCATCTTCCAGATGTCCTGCTCGTGGTGCACCGCGTGGATGACCGAACCGGCGCCGAGGAACAACAGCGCCTTGAAGAACGCATGCGTCGTCAGATGGAACATGCCGGCTTGCGGCGCGGTCAGGCCCACGCCCATGACCATGTAGCCAAGCTGTGAAAGCGTCGAGTAAGCGAGGATGCGCTTGATGTCGTTTTGCTGAACCGCAATCAGCGCGGCGAGCAACGCGGTGAAGCCGCCAATCCACGAGATGACTTCAAGTGCGTGAGAGCCGGGCACATCGAGCAGAAAAAACACGCGGCACAACATGTAAACA
This sequence comes from Verrucomicrobiota bacterium, assembly GCA_041181065.1. Taxonomy (GTDB): domain Bacteria; phylum Verrucomicrobiota; class Verrucomicrobiia; order Limisphaerales; family DSYF01; genus DSYF01. The sequence goes on from JBEGQI010000205.1 coordinate 3,824, forward strand.
CCCGCAGCCACCATCGTCGCGGCGTGGATAAGTGCGCTGACGGGCGTCGGGCCTTCCATAGCGTCCGGCAACCAGACGTGCAGAGGGAATTGGGCGGACTTACCCATCGCACCGCAGAAGACGAGCAGGCCACCAATCGTTGCCATTGCGCCGAGCGCCGCCGGATTTTCCACGAGCTTCGTCTGAAGTTCGCCAAAGTTCAGCGAGCCAACCGCGGCCCACACGACAAGAATGCCGAGCATAAAGCCGAAGTCGCCCAGGCGGTTAGTGATGAACGCCTTCTTCGCTGCGTCGGCAGCGCTGGCCTTTTCATACCAGAAGCCGATGAGCAGGTAGCTGGACACGCCGACCAGTTCCCACGAGATGAACATCTGGAGGAAATTGTTCGCCAGCACGATGCCAAGCATCGAGAACGTGAACAGGCTCAGGCTCGCGAAGAACCGGCTGAAGCAGCGGTCGTCGTGCATGTAGCCCCACGAATAGATATGGATTGCGCTGCCCACGCCGGTCACGACGAGGAGCATCATCAGGCTCAGCGGATCGAGGCGCAGACCGAACTCGGCCTTCAATGCACCGATCTCCAGCCAGTTCAGGGAAACTTCCTTCACCGTCGGCTCAAAGCTGTTCACGAAGATGAACACCACGCTCAGGATGAACCCGATGACGATGGCGCTGACAGAGAGCGTGGCGCTGGTCTTGCGGTCCTGCTGCGTGAAAAGCGTTATAACCACCGCTGCGAGCAGCGGCAGAAACAAGATGATCCAAGGCAGGAATTGCAGGTGCATCGTCAAAGTTTCAGGGTCGTCAAATCCTCGACATGCGTGGTCTGGCGGCGGCGGAACAGCGCGACAATCAGCGCCAGCCCGACGGCGACCTCCGCCGCGGCCACGGTGATGATGAAGAACACCATGACCTGGCCATCGAGGTTGTTGTTGAAGCGCGAGAACGCGACCAGCGCGAGGTTCGCCGCGTTGAGCATCAGCTCGAGCGACATATAAATAACGAGGATGTTCCGGCGCGTGATGACGCCGAGCAGGCCCAGTGCGAACAGCACCGCGCTGACCACGAGATAATGTTCGAGGCCGATGTTCACTTGAGATCCTTTTTGCTGAGCAACACCACGCCGACCATCGCCACGAGCAGGAGCACCGAGACGATTTCAAACGGCAGGAGGTATTTCGTGAACAGCAGTTTTCCGAGTTCGACGGTCGAACCTTCGACGTTGGCCACCGTGCCCGCGCCCGGCTTCGCGGCAAGCAAGCTACGGATGAAGATGGCGAGGATGGAACCCACGGAGACCAAACCCGCGACGAGCGCCAGACCCTTGACCTTGCGGCGTTGTTCTTCCTTCAGGTCGAGCAACATGATGACGAAGAGGAACAGCACCATCACGGCGCCCGCGTAAACGAGGATCTGCACCGCCGCGAGGAAGAACGCGTGCAGCAACGTGAACAGGCCCGCGAGGCAGCCCATCGTCAGCACAAGGAACATCGCGCTGGTGACCGGACTACGGCTGAACGGATTCGCCACGACCATGATCGCGAAGATCACGGCCAGCGCGGCGAACAGATAGAACAAGTATGGTTGGATGTCCTGCATTTCAGGGCTTCACCGGGAAATTCTCCTGCTCTTTGGCTTCCTCCAGTTTGTGTTTCCACTTCTGGGTGCCGGCGTGTGTGCCGCCGAGCGACAGGAGTTTTTCCTTGTTGTAAATCATCTCGGCGCGGTTCGTGCCGACGTGCGACCAGTCCTTCTGCAGGAAGATCGCCTCCTCCGGGCAGACTTCCTGGCAATAGCCGCAGAAGATGCAGCGGAGCATGTTGATCTCGAATTCGGCGGGCATCTTCTCCGCGTTCGGGCGGTCGGCTTGTTTGCCGGTCGGGCCGGGCGGCGTGATCTTGATGGCCTTGGGCGGGCAGACGAATTCGCAAAGCTGGCAGGAGACACACTTGGTGTTGCCTTCCTGATCCTTCACGAGGTAGGGCGCGCCGCGATAGCCCTCAGGCACGACCCAGCGTTCCTCGGGATATTGCATCGTGACCGGCTGGCGCTTGAAGACGACCTTGATGAAATGCCGCGCGGTCACCTTGAATCCGCCGAGCACGGCCGGAATGTAAAGGCGCTCCCAAAAATTCAGTTTTTTGCGTTCGACAATCATCTGCTTAACTCCGGCTCTTGAACCACAGCCAGACCGCCGTGATGACGATGTTCACCAACGCCAGCGGCATGAATCGCCGCCAGCCGAGATCCATCAATTGATCATAGCGGAAGCGCGGCCACATCCAGCGGACCCAGATGATGGTGAACACAAACGCCACGACCTTCACAAAGAAAATCCCGATGTGCAGCAGCCCGCCGAGGATGCCCTGCGCCGGCTGGTCGAGCCCAAACCACGGCAACGTCCAGCCGCCGAAGAACAACGTCACCATCATCGCCGAGGCGGCAATCATGTTCGCGTATTCGCCCATGAAGAAGAGCGCGAACTTGATGGAGCTGTATTCGATGTTGTAGCCGCCCGCGAGTTCCTGCTCGGCTTCGGGCAAGTCGAACGGCGTGCGGTTCGTCTCAGCGAACGCCGACACCATGAAGATGAAGAACGAAAGCGCGAGCATCGGGCTCTGGAACACGAGCCAGTTCGGCAGGCGAACGCCGCCGAGGAAATCCGGCAACCAATTCACGTAGCCGGTTTGCGTGCCGATGACCTGACTGAGATTCAGATCGCCAACCCACAGAAAAATCGGGATGACGGACAAACCCATCGCGAGTTCGTAGCTGATAAGCTGCGCGCTCGACCGGATGCCGCCGAGGAAAGGATATTTGGAATTCGCCGCGTAGCCCGCGAGCACGATGCCATACACACCGAGCGAGACGATGCCGAACGTGTAGAGGATGCCGACGTTCAGATTGGCGATGACCATCTGCTGTTTGCCGAGCGTCGAGCCGAACGGAATCACCGCGATCGTCATCAGCGCCGGAATCATCGCCACGGCGGGTGCCAGCCAGAAATACACTTTGCGCACGTGGTCAGGCGTGAAGTCTTCCTTCAGGAACGCCTTGATGCCGTCGCACGCCGGCTGGAGCAAGCCGAAGGGGCCCGCGCGATTCGGACCGACACGGTCTTGGATCGCGGCCGCGACCTTGCGTTCGACCCACACCGCATAGGCCACGCACGACATCAGCACCGAGAAGACGCCAAGGATCTTGATGCCGCTGAACAGCAGGAACTGCTGCGTGGCACCCAGCCCATTGATCCAGTTGTTGATCGCGTCAATCATCTTAAATCTGCACCGTCACACCGGTGTCACCGAGGCCCGCCCACGTCAGTCCGTTGAACGCTGGAACTTCCTGCGCCATCTGGTTGAACAAGCCTTCAATGCTCTTGAACCCGTTCTGCCCGGTGACGTTGAACACGAGTTCGTGCAACGTCTCCCATTCCGCGCGGGCGTCGCCGGGCGGCTGGATGGCTTGCATGAACTTCTGCACGCGGCCCTTCGTGTTCGTGAACGACCCGCGCTTCTCGACGTGCGCCGCGCCAGGCAACAGATAATGCGCCAGCTTCGTCGTCTCGCTCGGCAGGATGTCACTCACGATGAGCGTGTCCAGCTTGCCGAGCAATGCGGCGGTGACCGGATGTTCGCCGACGACTTCGGACGTGAGTTCCTTTTGCGCCAGCTTCTTGCTGTCCACCCCGTGCTTGGTGACATCTTCGCCGAAGACGATGAGCGTCTTGATCTCGCCGCGCTCGATGCCGGCGGCAATCTTTGCGAGGTTGATGCCCGCTTCTGTGAAGCAAACGCCCGTCAGCCGCGCGCCGTTCATGTTCGGATTCTTGTCGTCATCCACGAGCAGGTTGTCGCCTTCGCCCGTGCGCCCGATGGAATCCGTGATCGCACCCAGCTTGTTCGCGAGCTTCTTGATGAGGAACAATTCCTCGTTCGTCTGCCGCGCCGAAGCCACGATGGCCACGGAACCTTTCGGCGCCGCGGCGAGCTTGTCGGAAATCTCTTTCAACGCCGTGGCCCAGTTTGATTTCTGGCCGCGCACGACGACGTCCTTCAAACGATCCGGGCGGTTGATCCACTTGTAATTCAAGCGGCCCGCGTCGCACATCCACGTGGCGTTGACCGCGTCGTTTTCGCGCGGTTCGTAGCGATAGACTTTGTCTTCGCGCGAACCGACGGTGACGTTGCAGCCCGTCGCGCAGCTCGTGCAAACGCTCTTGGTCTCCTTCAGGAACCACACGCGCATCTGGAACCGGAAATCCTTCGACGTCAGCGCGCCGACAGGACAGATGTCCACTGTATTGAGCGTGTAATTGTTATCGAACGCCTTGCCGGGGAAGGTCGAGATGGTGTTGTAGCTGCCGC
>JBEGQI010000206.1:0-21424 GCA_041181065.1 Verrucomicrobiota bacterium
CTATCACACGAAGCACACGAATAACACCGCTGCGCATTACCTGAACATCACAAAGCAATACGGCCTCCTCGTCACGGGCGGTTCTGATTGTCACGGGCTGACCAAAGGCAAACCGCTCATCGGCGGCATCAAGCTTCCGATCCATTACGTCCACAAGTTGCAGAAGGCGCAGGCGAAGCGGACGAAGGTTGCCAACGTGCATTGAGCCATGAACGTGCGCCAATCTCATTCACACTCCCCTCGCCCGCCCGCTGGGCACCCTCTCCCCATCGGATGGGGAGAAGGACGGGGTGAGGGGCATCCGCGTTCATCAGTGTCCATCCGTGGTTAAATTTCCTATGGGACTCTTCGCCAAATTCAAAGCCGCGCTCACCAAGACGCACGACAAGCTCACGCACGAGATCAAGCGCATCATCACGCGCTCACCCAAACTCGACGCCGCCACGTTGGAGGAGATCGAAGTCGCGCTCATCGGCGCCGACCTCGGGATGGAAATGACCTCGCAGATCATCGCGGCGGTGAAGAAAGCCTACGAATCCCAAGGCACCGCCGGGCTCGACGTGCTCGCCATCGCGAAGCGCGAAGTGGAGAACAGCCTCGCCGTCAAAGAACCCGGACTGCGCACCGCACCGACCAAACCCACGGTGGTTTCCATCGTCGGCGTGAACGGCACGGGCAAGACCACCACCTCCGCCAAGCTCGCCAACCTCGTTCAAACCCAGGGCAAGACAGCATTGCTCGCGGCGTGTGACACCTTCCGCGCCGCGGCCATCGAACAACTCAAGCTGTGGGGCACGCGCCTGAACGTGGAAGTCGTCGCCGGTGCTTACAATGCTGATCCGGCCGCCATCGCCCATGACGCCATCACCGCCGCGCTCGCGCGCAAGGCGGATTATCTCTTCATCGACACCGCGGGCCGATTGCATACGAAGCACAACTTGATGCAGGAATTGCAGAAGGTTCACCGCGTCATCGGCAAGCAACTGGAAGGCGCGCCGCATGAAGTGTTGCTCGTGCTCGATGCGACCACGGGCATGAACGCGTTGACGCAAGCGCGTGAGTTCAACAAAGCCGTCCCACTCACAGGCTTAATCGTGACGAAGCTCGACGGCACGAGCAAAGGCGGCATGGTCGTGGCGATCCAGAAGGAACTCGGCATCCCGATCAAATTCGTCGGCCTCGGCGAAAAGGCGGATGATCTGCAACCCTTCGATCCAAAGCAGTTCGCGCAGGCGTTGTTTGAGGAGTGAAATGGAAGCGCGCTTTGACCGATGAAGAAATCGAAAAAGATCGCGCTAATTGTCTTAACGAGTCTCCTCGCCGTCGTCGGATTCTGCGTCATCTCATCCTGGCGCAGCGCACAAGCCATGGCTGACGAATTGAATTGCTGCAACCATATCAAAGACCTGGCTGTCGCCCTGCTGATCTACGAAAACGATAATAACGACGCCTTCCCGCCGTTGAACAAGTGGTGCGATGCGCTGGTTGCAAGCGAGACAAATCAAACACCACCTCGGACTTATTCCTTCCGTTGCCCATCGGCTTCCGCAAAGCAGGCTTGCGGTTTTTCAATCAACGCAAACCTGAGGAACGTGAAAGACCGAACCCAGGTCCGCGATGATACCGTCATCCTCTTTGAGAGCGACGGCGGTTGGAACAGTGTGGGGGGCCTTTCGAATGCAGTTGCAAGACACTACGGCCCACGACTCTGGGTCGCGTTCGCCGACGGCACCATCAAGGATGTGTGGCTGAAAGATATCGGCTCGCTTCGTTGGTTGCCCACCACAAACACTTCTCTTTTGGAAGTTAAATGACTAAAGCCGCTCCGCACCGGCAGGCCCATTGGATAAGGCATTGAAAACCGTGCGAGGGAGAGGCAAAGCGGAAGCTTTGCCCTACCGATTTCGCGGTCAATTCGCGGTAGGGCGACGCTGCCGCGTCGCCTCAGTCTCTGGACCAACGGATCTCATGCACGCGGCCAAAGTAGGGCCATTCCTCCGGGCTGGAAACCAACCCCGCGCGCACCGGATTCTCGCGGACATATTGCCACTTCTGAGCGTAGCTCTCGCCGTCCCGCAAGCGATGATGAAAACCGCCCGTCTGAAATGTTCCCGAATCAGGGTGCGTCTTGGCAAAGCGGTCCTTCCAGAAACCGATCCAACGTTCAAGGGTAAACCGCAAATCATGCGGAGCACAGAAGAGATGCAGATGATCCGGCATCAACAGATAATCACTGACAAGCCAGGCCGTGGCTTTGTGCTGCCAAACTTCATGCAAGGTGCGTTGCACCGAGGCTTGCGACAACCAAGGATTTCGTTTCTCCGAACAGACGGTGAGAAACACCCAGTTCGGTCCGGAGAGTGAAACATGAACACCTTTGGCCGGCGTGTGGCGACCGGGCTCACGGAAAGGAAATTCACTCATTACGAGAAATCTAGCGCGGACCAGACGATGGCAAAAGGTTTAGATGAGGCAAAGCAGCAGCTTTGCCCTACCGCTCAAAGCGATTGGGCTCAGGCTTTAGCGGCGAGCTCATGTTCTCAGAGTTGTTTCAAATCAATCTGGCAGAGGCCGTAATCAAGCACGCCGGGCGTTTGCCGGAATCGCGCGGGGATGGAGTAGATGCTTTGGCGCCGGTCTTCTCCGTATTCGCAGGTGACCAAGCCGGCATTCCACAGGACTTGCATCTGCTTGCCCATGTTCTCGCGGGTGCAGCCGGTGAGTTCGGCACCGTCGGTGATGCTCAGCTTGCGTCCGTCGGCGAGCTGTTTCAGCACGATCAGGCGATTGGCATTGGCCAAGGCCGCGAAAACCGCGGTCGCATCCAGCTTCGGAAGCGGCTCCGGCAAGGGAGCAGGCGCGGCAGCCTCTGAATCGGGGGATGGAACACTCATCGGCTTGATGGTTTTCAAGATTCCTTCGTCGCTCAAGCGAATTCGCGGAAGGATTGGTTTGGCAAGTTCGTGTCCCAGACGAGATGGAAGAAAGATTGGTTTGGTATCCTGCTCGGGAGGACGAGATGGCGGAATGATTGGTTTGGTAGTTTGAATCCTTGGTCGAGTTGGCGGAAGAGTTGGTTTGGTATCTAGGTCACCAATGCCATTCGGAGGCATCCTCCGACGATTCGCATCGGTCGGCGCGATGTTCGGGCTGAAACTTTCAATTCTGTGGTGGAAGGATTGAGGACTATGGTTGAACCATGAAAGCTTCAAGTTTCCGCCTGCTCTATTGGTCACCGCGCATCGTTGGCCTGCTGTTCGCCGGCTTGATCAGCCTCTTCGCACTGGATGTCTTCGACGGTCAGCACGCCTTCTGGCAAACGATGCTGGCGTTGTTGATGCATCTCATCCCGACGTTCCTCGTGCTGGGGTTGCTGGCGGCAGCGTGGCGCTGGGAATGGCTCGGCGCGCTCAGCTTTGCCGCGCTGGGTTTGGGCTACCTCATCGGGTTCTGGGGACGCTTCCATTGGTCCGCCTACGTGATGATCGCGGGCCCGCTGTTGCTGCTGAGTGGATTATTCCTCGCGAACTGGCTTTGCCACCGGAAGGAACACCTCGTCGCCGGGAACGTCAGTTGACCACCGCAATGCGATAGAAGCGCTGCGTCTGATTGAGCGGCTCGGTGAAGGAAGCGGAATTCGTCGTGGCCATGATCTCCGTGGTATCGAACCACGACGCATCGCCGGGCGTGCTCTTGGTCTGCACGCGATAACTGCGTCCGGGCACAGCGTCCCAAGTGAGCTTGAAGGCGCCTCCGACGAGAGCGGGAGCCTGCAAGGTCGGGCCGTTGGTGACAAAGATGGAGCTGAGCAATTTCGCGAGACGTTGTCCGCCCGCAGCGAGGCGTTGCATCGTGGTTTGTTGGACAGTGTTCGAGTAAGTCGCAGAGGCGGCAAAGCCGTTGGTGACGCCGACGTAAGTGACGTTGGAGGCGATGAGCCAGCTTTCATTCGCCCAATTGGTCGCGTTGGGAATGGAGGGAAAACTCGTGACGTAGGGATACGCTGCTTCGACGGCTGCAGCCACGGGCGCCACGGGAGAGCCGTTCGTCAGCAAGCCGCCGCCGGAATCCCAGAAGGAATGCAAGTTGCCGCCGCCGAGCGAAAATGAATTGCCACCCAAATCACCGGTCAATCGATTACTGCTCACGCCTGTGGAGCAATGCAAAGGCTGCTCGATGTCGCCAACGAAGTGAACGATGTAACGCAAGGCCCGCGCCTGATTGGTGGTGTCGCTCGCGGGATTCTGCAACGTCAGGATGTGGCGATTCAATGCTTCGAGGATGTTAGTGGGATCGTTGGCCACGCCCGCCGTCGAGCTGCCGTCCAAAGTGATGGGGATGTCGATATAATGCTCGGTTGAAGTGCCCGCCTCGCACCGGGCGTCCGCCCACGTGGACGCGCTGACAAAAGTGTCATTCGTGGAAAAGGAACAGAGACCACCGACTTTGATGAGTGCATCGCACTTGGCTTTCACCGCGGCGTCGAGATGGTTGTAGGCGATCTGCGCGATGACTTGATGCCCCTGAGAATTCCACGCGCGCGCCACGAGCGGCAACAGAAGAATCAATAGCAGAGCGAGCGGGCAAAACGATAAGGGGCGGGACATTCTCATGACATTTGAACGCAAACAGTGTCGCCGGAATCCGCGTTGATTCAACCGGGAATTTCACGGAGGCGGCACTCTTCAAAACCCGGTCCCGTCGCGCAAATGGTATTGGGCAATGACCCGCCTCGCGTTAGTATGCGCGCGATGACTGACTCGCAGTTCATGCGGCTCGCGCTCCAGCTCGCCCAACGCGGTTACGGCAATACCTCGCCGAATCCGATGGTGGGCGCGGTGTTGGTGAAGCGCGGCGAGATCATCGGGCGCGGCTGGCATCGTCGTGCGGGTCTGCCGCACGCGGAGATCGAAGCGTTGCGCAACGCAGCCAAGCTCGGTCACTCACCCAAAGGCGCCACGCTCTTCGTCACGTTGGAACCTTGCTGCACCCACGGGCGAACGCCGCCTTGCACTGAGGCCATCATCGCTGCGGGCATCAAACGCGTCGTCATCGGCGCGACGGACCCAAACCCGAAGCACGCCGGCAAGGGATTCAGACTGTTGCGCCGGGCAGGAATCGAAGTGGTTCACGGAGTTCTCGCGGACGAATGCACGCGATTGAACGAGGCGTTCAATCATTGGATCGTTCATCGCACGCCCTTTGTCCTTGTGAAAGCGGCGATGACTTTGGACGGAAAGATCGCCACGGCCAGCGGCGAGTCGAAGTGGATCACCGGCGAGCAAGCCCGCGAGCACGGGATGAAGTTACGCCAAGGTAGCGGCGCCATCCTCGTCGGCGTGAACACGGTGCTGGCGGATGATCCGAGCCTGACGTTTCGAAAGCGGAAAGCGGAAAGCGGAAAGCGGAAAACCAAACCGCTTCGCCGTATAGTGCTCGATTCAATGGCGCGCACACCGATCACAGCGAAGGTGGTTGGTGATGAGCAGGCGGCGCTCACGACCATCGTCGTCAGCCAACGCGCGCCGAAGTCGCGGGTGGCGGCGCTGGCCAAACGGGTGAACGTGATCGTTGCGCCGGAGACGCAGTCGAAACGGGTGAACCTGCGCTGGTTGTTGAAACGCCTTGGACGCGAGAACGTGACGCAATTGCTCGTCGAAGGCGGCGGCGAGGTGAATGCGTCCTTCCTCATGGATGGCTTCGCCCAACGCGTCGCGTTCTTTTACGCGCCGAAGATTCTGGGCGGTCGCAATTCGCGTCGCGCCGTGGGCGGCGAAGGGGCTGCTTCGTTGGCGGAAGTCTTGAAGCTTCGCGACATCGAATGGCGCAAGCTAGGCGCGGATTTGCTGCTGACCGCGCTTGTTGAGAATGGCTGAATCGGGTTAGGCTCCCCACGTTCGTTACCACATGTTCACAGGCATCATCGTAGAAACCGGGACGGTCGAGCGCATCAAGCCGACCGCCAAGTCCATCGAAGTCACCATTCGCGGGCGCAAAGCCATGCGCGGGTTGAAGGTCGGCGACAGTCTCGCGGTGAACGGCTGTTGTCTCACCGTGGTGAAGATCGCCGCCCGCGGCAAGGATCGCCTCGCGCAGTTCGACCTGTTGCAAGAATCGTGGCAGCGGACGAATCTGCAATTCGCGAAAGCCGGTTCGCTTGTGAACCTCGAACCTTCCCTTCGCGCGAGCGGCGAACTCGGCGGGCATTTCGTCACGGGCCATGTGGACGGCCTCGGCAAGATCACCAAATGGCAGCGGCAAGGCAAAGATCACGTGCTCGACATCGCCGCGCCGAAGGAAGTGCAGCGTTACATCGTGTTCAAAGGCTCCGTGGCCGTGGACGGCATGAGCCTGACGGTCGCCGCCGTGACCAAGACCGGTTTCCGCATCTGGATCATCCCGCACACGTTCGAGATCACCGCACTGCGCGAACGCAAGGTGGGCGACTTCGTGAATCTCGAGGGCGACATCCTCGGCAAATACGTCGAGCGTTTCCTCAGCGCGCGGGCTTCGCGTTGAAGGTCGTCGGGCGCGACGAATCGGAGGCTGGTGCTATCTGAGCGACGGAGCCGGCAGGAATCGTCCGCTGCTGGCCGCGAGGGTCGGTGTAAATGAATACCGAGTTCGCCTTGTCGTAGTGTGGTTTTCCCTTCGTGGCGATTTCACGCCCGCCCGTAGTGGTGATAGTGTAGAAACGAGCGCACCCGGTCAGCACAAACACGGCAGCCAGCGCGATGATGCAAAGCTTGTCCTTCATGCGCTGATATTGAACCCCTTGGGTGTAGCGTCAACGCTGTTATCATGCTCGAAACGGACGCTGACTTATTCATCGGCTCCGTGTAGGGTTTGCTACCGCAACAACACACATGATTCGCCCCCGCTTCCCAGTCGTTTTCCTGTTGTCGCTGCTCCTGCTGCCAGCATCGCGATTGTTCGCCGATACGAATCCAGTGCCGCAATGGGGCCGCTTTGAGACATCATTCATCAACTCGAGCAACTATGCCGACCCGTATCGCAACGTGACGTTGAATGTCACCTACACCAAGCCGGACGCCAGCACGGTCAACTTCTGGGGCTTCTACGACAGCAGCAACACGTGGCGCATCCGCTTCATGCCGGATCAGATCGGGACTTGGAGTTACAACGCGACTTTCTCCGATGGCATGCCAGCAGGCAGCAACCGTTTTCAATGCGTTGGCGGCGATCTTCCGGGATTGATCGGCGTCGATGAATCAAACCCGGAGTGGTTCGGATTCAAGGGCGGGCGCCACGTGCTCATCCGGAGTTTTCATTGCGGCGACCGCTTCTCCGCCACGAACTGGCCCTCGACGAATCGCACCGCATTCCTCAATTGGGCGCAGGGCCAAGGCTACAACATGCTCGCCATCGCCAGCCTGTTCTTCAACCGCAGCGAGTCCGGTCGGGGGCTGGGATGGGACACCCCGGATTTGTGGGATCCGTCCAAACGCGCGTTGCACGCCGAGCAATACCGCATTCTCGAAGGGGTCCTCGACGATCTCGCCGCGCGACGCTTGCTGGTATTCCCCTTCTGCGGCTTGTTCGGCAAATCGTCCGACTTCCCCACGAATCAACTCGATCAGGAGCTTTACCTGCGCTACACGCTCGCCCGCGTCGGGCCGTATTGGAACATGATCTACAACGTCGCCGGCCCCGAGCCGCTTCTGCCCGGCGACGAATACAAATATCAATACGCGATGGGCACGAACGATATCCGGCGACTGGCGAACCTCATCAAATCGCTCGATCCGTTTGGGCATCTCGTCTCCGAACACAACGTCACCGATGCAGACGCGTTCGCCGCGGAAACGTGGGAGCAATACAAGACGTTGCAAGGCCCCAAGACCACGAATCGTTACCCCCTGAGCAGCGGCGTGCTGGCTCACCACCAGAACAAACCCTGTTACGCGCTGGAACTGCTCTGGCCGGGCAACAATCAGGGACACCCCGTTTACAACGACACCGATATCCGCAAGAACGGCTTCGTGCTGATGATGTCCGCCGCCGCGTTGAACTTCGGCGACATGAACGGGAATTCGTCGAGCGGCTTCACCGGCTCGATGAATTTCACGGACAAGATCCAATCCCGGCATGACATGATCAAAAAAGTCTGGGACTTCTTTGAAACGGAACCGTTCTGGCGGATGTCGCCCCATCAGGATTTGGTAAGCACCAATGCGTGGTGTCTGGCCAATCCGGGGCACGAATACCTCGCTTACCTCCAACGCACCGGCACGGTGAGCATCGCCGTCAGCAACGGCCCTTTCCGCGTTGAATGGATCAACGCGCAGAACACCGCCGACCGCCGCGCGGGGCCGACGACCACCAACGGACTGAACCTCGCGTCCCCCACGGATGGTGATGACTGGCTCGTGCATCTCGAATCACCACTCGAAGCGTGGCGCTCCAGTTATTTCACCAACGCCATCCAGCAACAGACTGCCCTGGCGGATGACGCCGACCCGGACGGCGACGGTATTCCGAATCTTGCGGAGTTTTATTTCGCCCTGAAACCAAACGTCGCAGACACCAACGCCACCACCCTGCCCAGAGCTTTCACTGACGTTGACGGCCCGCACATCAGGTTCACACGTATCCAAGCTTCCTGGCCCGCTGTCCTTGTCAGTGAGTTTTCAACCGACTTGATCCAATGGAACTCGGGAAGTTTTGGTGTGGACTACGACAGCTTCTCGACCAGCTCCAATGGCGATGGAACGGAAACCGTGACCTTCCGGTTGCTGCCCGATGCTTCAGCCCGCTTCGTCAGGCTGCGCGTCACGACATCAGAATGAGACTGACCCGTCCCAAGGCTTGACACCTCCCTGCGCTGAATGCGGTTTAGGGCCGCTAAACCAAGGGCGTTTCTCGGCCCGTGAATTGCTCCCCACCTTCGACTGAGAATCTTTTTCGGCGATGCTAGACAAAGCCGGTTCTCTACCGCATTGTGGGTCAGGTTTATGAGCGACGAAGCAATGAGCAATTTTACCCCCCGCGCGCAACAAGTTCTCGCACTGGCGCGCAAGGAAGCGGACCGCTTTAACCATAACTTCGTGGGCACGGAGCACCTGCTCCTCGGCCTCATCAAGTTAGGTCAGGGCGTGGCCGTCAACGTTCTCCAAAAGATGGGCCTCGACCTCGAGACCGTCCGCATGGAAGTGGAGAAACAGGTCGGCACCGGACCCGACCAGAAAGTCATGGGCAACATCCCTTACACACCGCGCGTGAAGAAGGTGCTCGCCCTCGCCCAAAAGGAAGCCAAAGCGCTCAACCATACTTACGTCGGCACCGAACACATCCTGCTCGGACTGCTCCGCGAAGGCGACGGCGTCGCCGCTCGCGTGCTCAAGAGCCTCGATGTGGACATCGAACTTTGCCGCCAGGAAATCCTGAAGGAACTCGATCCGAACTTTGCCGCTCAGGAAGAGGGCGCCCAACCGCCCGGCGAACCGATGGGCGAGAAGCCCGGCCCCGGCGAGAAGAAGGGCGACTTGAAAACGCCCGCGCTCAAGGCATTCGGCCGTGACCTCACCGAGATCGCCCGCAAAGGCGAGATGGACCCGGTCATCGGCCGCAAGAACGAAATCGAGCGGGTCATCCAGATCCTGTGCCGCCGCACGAAGAACAATCCCGTTCTCCTCGGTGAAGCTGGCGTTGGCAAGACCGCCATCGTCGAAGGGCTCGCCCAAGAAATCATCGCGGGCAATGTGCCCGAAATCCTCCGCGAGAAGCGCGTCATCACGCTCGACCTCGCGTTGATGGTGGCCGGCACCAAGTATCGCGGCCAGTTCGAGGAGCGCATCAAGGCCGTGATGGACGAAATCCGCCGCGCCAAGAACGTCATCCTGTTCATCGACGAGTTGCACACGATTGTCGGCGCCGGTTCAGCGGAAGGCACGATGGACGCCAGCAACATCATCAAGCCCGCGCTCAGCCGCGGCGAGATGCAATGCGTCGGCGCCACCACATTGAACGAGTATCGTAAATACATCGAGAAGGACGCCGCACTCGAACGCCGCTTCCAATCGGTGAAAGTTGAACCGCCGTCCATCGACGAAGCGGTGCTCATCCTGCAAGGGTTGGCGCCGAAGTATGAAGACCATCACAAGGTGGACTTCACCACTGCCGCAATCGAAACCGCCGTCAAACTTTCGGATCGTTACATCACCGACCGTTTCCTGCCGGACAAGGCCATCGACGTGATGGACGAAGCCGGTTCGCGCGCGCGCATCAGCACGATGACGCGTCCGCCGGAGATGAAGACGCTCGAACTCGACATCGAAGATCTCAAGCAGAAGAAGGAACAAGCCATCAAGGCCCAGGACTTCGAAGGCGCCGCGACAATGCGCGACAAGGAAAAGCAAGCGAAGGACAAGTTGGAAAAAGTCCTCGCTGAATGGCGCGCAAATCGTGAGGAGAAGCGCGTCAAGGTGGACGAGGAAGACATCCTCAACGTCATTTCCAAATGGACGGGCATCCCGCTCAAGCGCATGGAGCGCGACGAAGCCCAACGTTTGCTAGCCGTCGAGGAAGAGATGGCCAAGGTCGTCATCGGCCAACGCGAAGGCGTGTCGGCCTTGTGCAAGGCCCTGCGCCGTTCGCGCGCGGACCTCAAAGATCCCAAGCGCCCCATCGGCACATTTGCTTTGCTCGGACCGACCGGCGTCGGCAAAACGCTGCTCGCCAAGACGCTCGCGGAACAGATGTTCGGCGACGCCAAGGCGCTCATTCAGCTCGACATGAGCGAATACATGGAGAAGTTCAACGTATCGCGCTTGGTGGGCTCACCTCCCGGCTACGTCGGTTACGAAGAAGGCGGTCAGTTGACCGAGGCGGTCCGGCGTCGCCCCTACTCTGTCGTATTGTTCGACGAAATTGAAAAGGCGCATCCGGACGTTTGGAACATGCTGCTCCAGATCCTTGAGGAAGGTAAACTCACGGACAGCGTCGGCCGCGTGGTCAGCTTCCGCAACACCATCATCCTGATGACGTCGAACGTCGGCTCGGGCGGCGCACACAAGCCCGCCGCGATGGGCTTCAACGTCACCAGCAACGAAGTCCCCTATGAGCGGATGAAGGAACAGATCATGGACGAAGCGAAGAAGACCTTCCGTCCGGAATTCCTGAACCGTATCGACGACGTGGTCGTGTTTCGCTCGCTGACCAAGCCGGACCTCATCCAGATCCTGGACCTCGAACTCGGCAAGGTCGTGCAACGCCTCAAGCACAAGAAGCTCGTGCTCCAAGTGGAAGAAAAGGCGAAGGACTTCCTGGTTGAGCGCGGCTACGAGCCTGCCTATGGCGCGCGTCCAATGCGCCGTGCGGTTGAGCGTTACCTCGAAGATCCGCTGGCCGAGGAACTCCTGCGCGGCCACCTGCACGAAGGCGAGCCTATCGTGGTCACGGTGGATGGCGACAAACTCAAGTTCTCCCAGAACCAAGCCGCGGAAGGCGCGCTCTCGAGCTAGACCCAACTTTGCATCACGACGCCGGCCAGCGATGGCCGGCGTTTTGTCTTACCAACGCGCACTCGCCAAGCTTCCGGCCCGTTGCTAGCGTCGCCGTGTGAACGGTTCCCAGCCCAGCTTCATCCGGGATTGGCTTGGCGGCCTCGGGCAATTCGCCCTGCTCGCCCGCGAGGCGTTCGGCGCCGCGTTCCGCTTCCGCACCTCGTGGCCTGACCTCATCCAGCAGATCTACTTCATGGGCGTGAAGTCGCAATCCGTCGTCATCATCACCGGAGCATTCACCGGGATGGTCCTCGGCGCGCAGTCCTTCATGCAATTTCACAAGGTCGGCATGGAGTCCGCCACACTCGCCGTGGTCAGCGTTTCGATGTGCAGCGAACTCGGTCCGGTGTTAACCGCCTTGATGGTCGCCGGCCGCGTCGGTGCGGCGATGGCAGCTGAACTCGGCACGATGCGGGTGACTGAACAGATCGACGCCCTCCGCACAATGGCCACGCACCCGGTCGATTATCTGGTCACGCCACGTTTGCTTGCTGGGTTCATCGTGTTGCCGTTGCTGACCGCTGAGTCCATCGCCATCGGCATCACTGCGGCCTATTTCGTCGGGGTTTATCTGCTAGGCGTGGACCCGACTTATTCGTGGGCGCACATGCTCCGCCACACGGACAACATCGACGTGCTCACCGGTATCACCAAATCCATCCTCTTCGGCGGCATGATTGCCATCATCGGTTCCTACAAAGGCATGAACTGCGGCGAAGGGGCCGAAGGCGTGGGCCGCGCCACCACACAGGCGGTCGTCTATTCCTCCATCGCCATCCTGATCTCCAATTTCTTCCTCACGCTCTCACTCGGGCAATTGCTGACGCAGCTCCTATGATTGAAGTGCGCCAACTCTGCCGCAGCTTCGGACCGAGGCCGATCCTCGAGAACGTATCGTTCCGCATCGAACGCGGTGAATCCACTGTCATCATCGGGCGGAGCGGTGGCGGCAAGAGCGTTCTCTTGAAACATCTCATCGGATTGCTGATGCCGGATTCGGGCGAGGTGTTGATCGCGGGCGAGAACATCACCGGGATGAACGAGCGCGAATTGCTCCGGGTGCGCAGCCGGTTCGGCATGGTGTTCCAGGGTGCGGCGTTGTTTGATTCGATGACGGTCGCGGAGAACGTCGCATTCCCGCTCGTGCGCCAACGCCAGCTCACCGCAGCGCAAATCGCCACCCGCGTCAGCGAGGCGCTGGAGATGGTGGAGTTGCCTGGCACAGAAGCGAAGCGGCCCTCGGAACTTTCCGGCGGCATGCGCAAGCGCGTTGGTCTGGCGCGGGCCATTGTTTATCGGCCGGAAATCGTCATCTACGACGAACCCACCACCGGCCTCGATCCCGTGGTCTCGGACAGCATCGACAAGCTCATCATCCGCGTGCGCGACACCTTGCGGGTGACCAGTGTGGTTGTGACGCACGACATGCGCAGTGCTCGGCGGGTGGGCAATCGCGTCGTGATGCTGCACAACCGACGGGTGCACGTCACCGGATCGCCAGAAGAGGTCTTCAATTCTTCCGATCCGATCGTGCAACAGTTCATCAACGGCATTTCGAACCCGAAGGAGGTCACGTTCTGATATGCAAAAGTCCAAAATCGAAGTGAAGGTCGGCGTGTTCGTGCTCATCGCGCTGGCACTGCTGGCGACCTTGCTCATCATCTTCAGCAAGGGCGTGACAAAATTTTCACGCACGTATGAGCTCAAACTGCTCACCACGGACGTAGGCGGGCTGAAGAAAGGTTCGGGCGTGCTGATGGCTGGCTACACGGTGGGCAATGTGACCGAGATTGAACTCGGCGAAAATGGGGAACGGGTAGAACTCACCTTGCAGATCCAGCGCAAGTATCAGATCCGCACGAACGCGGTATTCGTCATCGAGCAATCAGGCTTTCTCGGCGACCAATATGTCGCGGTGTATCCAGCCGCCGACCGGACGGCGCGCTTCTTCAATCCCGGCGAGACCGCAGTTTGTCCGCCGCCATTCAACCTGCAAGCCGTCGCCCGCAACGCCGCCGGTTTCATCGAGCGCATCGACGACACGGCTAAACGTCTCAACGCGGCCATCGATGACGTGCGCCGGCTGGTGCTCAACGAGCAGACCCTGACCAACTTGGCCATCACGGTGGACACCATGCGTGTCACATCTGAGCGCGCCCGTGTCACAGTTGAGGACATTCATTCGTTGGTCGCGACGAACCGCGAGCCGATTGCGCAATCATTGAGCAATTTGGTCGTGTTTTCAGCGCAGATGGAGCAAGCGTCGGGAAAAGTGGGGGATTTGGTGTCAACGAACGGGCCGGCGATCGCTGCCGCCGTGAAAAACATTGAAAGTTCCACGGTGATTCTTGAAAGTCTGCTGCGTGACGTTCAGTCAGGCAAGGGGCTTGCTGGCATGTTATTGAAAGATCAAGCGGTCGCTGGTGACGTGGCGCAAATCACCCACAATTTGAGCGTCACGACCAGCAACTTGAACCGGGCCGGGCTGTGGGGAATCCTCTGGAAACAGAAGGAACCACGCACCAACACTCCGGCGCCATCACAGAGCCTTGCCGCACCGCGCGATCCGTTCCGCTGATTATGACGATCTGGGTCATCCGAATATTGTTTCTGTTCCTCTGCACGATGGCAGGTTATGCCATCAGCGAGTTGCATCCTTTGTTTGTCGGCAACAACCACGGCGGACTTTATGGCTGCGTCGCGGGCTTTGGCTTCGGCTGGCTGATGATCGCCATCGACGAGATGCTCAAAGGCTTCTCGCTACGCGCATTTTCTGCAACCACCTTTGGCCTCTTCCTCGGGCTTATCATCGCCGTGTTGGTGGATTCTTCCGGCATCTTCGCGGGTTCAGACCCGAACGACCCCACGCGCCGCATGGTGCGCATCGCCCTGTTCCTCAGCTTCGGCTACATCGGCATGGTGCTGGCCATGCGCAGCAACAAGGAAGATTTCTCGCTCATCATCCCGTATGTGCGCTTCACGCGTCAGGCCAAGGCGGACAACCTCCTGCTGCTCGACACCAGCGCCATCATCGACGGACGCATTGCTGACTTGATCGAATCCAATTTCCTCGAAGGCATGATCGTCGTGCCGCGTTTTGTGCTGCGCGAACTCCAGCAGATCGCCGATTCGACCGATACCATCAAACGCGCCCGTGGCCGGCGCGGCCTCGAAATCCTCAACCGCATCCAACGCAACGCGAAGAATGAAGTCCGCATTCACGACGCAGATTTCCCGGATGAAGTCGGCGTGGATTCGAAGTTGATGCGCCTGGCTCGCAATCTCAGCGCGCGCCTTTACACCACGGACTACAACCTCGTCAAAGTAGCAGAATTGCAAAAGATCAGTTGCGTCAACTTGGCGGAAGTTGCTCGCTGTTTGCGCGTCATTTTATTGCCGGGCGAAATGCTGAGCCTGCGCATCGTGCGTGAAGGCAAGGAACGCAATCAAGGCATAGGCTATCTGCCCGACGGCACGATGGTCGTCGTCAACAATGCGCAGGCGCATATCGGCCAACAGGTGGATGCGCAGGTGCAAAGCACGCACCAGACCGGCGCGGGCATCATTGTGTTCGCCGACTTGCGCGCGACCCTGAGCCATGCTGCCAACGCCACGACAACGGCGGCGCCAACAATCACCGCCACTCCCGTCAAATGAAGCTCGTCACCGTTTACACCGCGTTGAATCCGGCTGAAGCCCAGCTGGCCAATTCGCAACTGGAGGCAGCTGGGTTTCATTCTATCGTCGTCGGCGAATCTGCCGCGCTCGGCATGGATGGCTACGGCTTGACGATTGGCGGCATTCGCGTGCAAGTGCCAGAAGACGAAGCTGAAGATGCCAATTTGCTGCTTCGCTCCAGTGAAGCCTCCAGCAACGAACCGCCGTCCACGAACTGATTTCCCGCCGATGGCCAAACTCACGCCCCGACTCGCCGCGCAACTCCGCAAACTGCTCCCGAAAGACGAACTCGCGTTCAGTGCAGACGCGCTCAAAGCCCATTCCGGCGACAAATGGTTCGCTGCGCATCTGCCCGAAGCCGTCGCCACACCACGCACCGCCCAAGGTATTGCGAAGGTGCTGAAGTTCGCCCAGCGTCACGACATTCCCGTCACGGCGCGCGGCGCAGGACACGGCTACGTCGGAGGCTGCGTGCCAATGCACGGCGGCATCGTCATCTCCACGGCGCGACTCAACCGCGTGAAGGAAATCAACGGTGATGATTTCGTCGCCGTGGTTCAACCGGCAGTCGTCACGGCCGAATTCCAAGCGAAGGTTGAACAACGCGGACTGTTTTATCCGCCCGACCCGGCGAGCCGCGCTGACAATTTCATCGGCGGCAACATCGCGACCAACGCCGGTGGGCCGCGCTGCCTGAAATACGGTGTCACGCGCGACTACGTGCTCGGACTCGAAGTCGTGCTCACGAATGGCGACATCGTCCGCCTCGGTGGCCGCACGCACAAGAACAAGACCGGCTTCGACCTGCACCGGCTGTTTGTCGGCTCTGAGGGATTGCTCGGCATCGTCACGGAAGCCACACTCAAGTTGATTCCGTTGCCGCCGTTCCGCGCCAATCTCGCCATCGGGTTCGCAACCACGCGTGATGCGCTCGCCACTTTGCATGCCATCTTCGCCGCCGGTTTTCTTCCCTGCGCGCTGGAAGTTGCGGATGAATTCACCCTCGCCGCTGCCTACAAGCGCACGAAGAGCGAGAAGCTGCGTGGCTGCAAGGCGCACCTCATCGTCGAACTCGACGGGCACGAGAAATCGGTGCGTGGCGAGCTGAAGGATTTGGAAAAGATCATAGGCCAACATCGCCCGCTGTCACTGGCGCGCGGACTCGGCGCCGCGCAATGCGAGGAAATCTGGAAGATCCGCCGCGAGTTCTCCTATTCGCTGCGCGATACCGGGCTTACGAAGTTGAACGAAGACATCGTCGTGCCGCGCGGGAAATTGCAGGACTTGTTCCGCTTCGCCGCGCGCTTGCAAAAGAAGCATGGCATCCCGATCGCGTGCTTTGGTCACGCCGGTGACGGAAACATCCACACCAACGTGATGGTCGATTACACCAAGCCCGGCGCGAAGGCGCGTTCCGAGGCGTGCCTCGATGAACTGTTCCGGCAGGTCATCGCGTGGGGTGGCAGCATCACGGGAGAACACGGCATCGGTCTCGCCAAGAAACGCTGGTGGCCAAAAGCCGTTTCCGCCGAGTCGCTCGCATTGCACCGGACGATCAAGCGGGCGCTGGACCCGAAGGGGATTCTGAATCCGGGTAAGTTTGTTTGACCGGCGATTCAGCGCCGGACACGAGGACCACGAACTCGCCTTTGAGCGGACGTTGTTTTGCACGCTCCAACAACTCAGCCGGTTTGCCCCGCAAAAATTCTTCGAACCGCTTCGTCAGTTCCCGCGCCAGCACGACGGTGCGTTTCGGCATCACCTCGCTTAGCTCGCCCAGCAATTTCTCGATGCGGTAGGGCGATTCGTAAAGCGCCAGCGTCCCAGGCAACTGGCTGAGGCGCGTGAGTTCGTTGCGTCGTTGACCGGACTTGTGCGGGAGAAAGCCGATGAAATGAAACTCATCCGTCGGCAGTCCGCTGGCTGTGAGCGCCGCCACGAGCGCACACGCGCCCGGCACCGATTCCACACGTAACCCAGCCGTAATGACAGCACGCACGACACGTTCGCCGGGATCGCTGATACCTGGCGTGCCCGCGTCGGTGGCGAGAGCCACTTTCTCGCCGCGCTGAAGGCGCTCGATGATTTCCTCGGTGCGCTTCGCCTCGTTGAACTGGAAGTAGCTGATGAGCGGCTTGGTAATCTCGAAGTGACGAAGCAATTGCCCAGTCCGCCGCGTGTCTTCCGCAGCAACCACGTCGCACTCGCGCAGGACGCGAAGCGCGCGCAGCGTGATGTCCTCCAAGTTGCCGATAGGCGTGGCGACGAGATACAGCGTGCCGGGCTGGAGCGGCGGGAGTTCTTTGTCTGGGCTCATCAGTCGCAATGCGGGCGAGCGCCCGCGCTCCTACTTGCTTATCCCCCGCTCGCTGCTCTTCACAAACTCGACGAGGTGTTTGATCTCCGGCAACTGGGGCAGTTCCGCTTCAATCTTCGCGCACGCATTCGGGATGTTCAGCCCTTCGCGGAATAGAATCTTGTAGGCCGTCTTCATCGCCACCAACGCTTCCTCGCCAACGCCATGGCGTTCCATGCCGACCTTGTTGATGGTGCGCGTCTCAGCCGGGTTGCCGTCACCGATCATGAAGGGCGGGATGTCCTGCACTACCTTGGAACAGCCGCCGATCATCGCGAACTTGCCGATGCGACAGAACTGGTGAACCGCCGCCAGTCCGCCAATCACGGCACGGTCGCCCACGGTGACGTGGCCCGCCAATGTTCCCACGTTTGACATGATGATGTCGCTGCCGAGCTGGCAATCGTGCGCAACGTGGCAGTAGGCGAGGATGTTGTTGCGCGAACCAACCACCGTGGCGTCGCCATCGCTCGTGGCGCTGTGGATGGAGACGTATTCGCGGAACGTGTTGTCGTCACCGATCTCGGTGCGCGTGATGCCGCCCTTCCATTTCAAATCCTGCGTCTTCAGTCCGATGCTGGCAAAGGGAAATACGGTGTTGCCGCTGCCAAGTCGCGTGTGGCCATCAATCACAACGTGCGAATGCAGCTTGCAGTTCGCTCCCAGCACCACGTGTTCGCCGATGACGCAGTAAGGCCCGATCTCGCAGCCTTCGCTGATCTGCGCGCCCTGGTGGATGATGGCTGTGGGATGGATGCTCATGCGTTGGCGGCGTCGGCGATCATGAAGGTGACTTCGGCTTCGCTCACGACGTCGCCGCGAACTTTGCAAATGCCCTTGGCCTTGCCGATCTTGCCGCGCGCCTTGAGCAATTCAATCTCGACGACGAGCGTGTCGCCGGGCACGACGGGCTTGCGCCACTTCACATTCTCCGCCGACATAAAATACGCGATCTGGCCGACGCGCTCAGCCTTTTGAATCATCAAGATGCCCGCAACCTGCGCGATGGCTTCGAGCTGCATCACGCCCGGCATGATGGGATGGCCAGGGAAATGCCCCTGAAAGAACGGCTCGTTCATCGTCACGTTCTTCACGCCAATGATGGTGTTGCCCTCGATCTTCGCCACGCGGTCCACCATGAGAAACGGATACCGGTGCGGGATGATCTTCATGATCTGCTCGACGTTGAGCACGCAAGTGTCCTCGATGGCCGCGGCAGGCTTCGCGATGAGGGCAGTATCTGACGGCGGCGGCGTGAACGACTGCAAGGCAACGGCAGGCTTGCGGATCTGCGCCTGGATCAACTTGGCGAACTCGCAATTGGCCGCGTGGCTCGGGCGCACGGCGATCAGGTGACCGTTGACCGAACGTCCCACAAGCGACAAGTCGCCGACGATATCTAGCATCTTGTGCCGGACGAACTCCTCGGGATAACGCATCGGCTCGGTCGTGAGCACCGCGTCATCGCGGATGACGACGGCGTTCTCCAAGCTGCCGCCTTTGATCAGGCCGTTCTTGAAAAGGAATTCAATCTCCTCGTAGAAACAAAAAGTGCGCGCGTGGGAAAGCTCCTTCTCCCACGACTTCGGATTCACATCGCAGCTGAAGAACTGCGTGAACCGGCCCTTCTTGTCCGCACTGGTGCACGTGATCTTGAAGCCATCGGCCGGGAACATCGTCATCACGGTCTCCCCCATCTTGAGTTCGATGGGCTCGGTGATGTTATACGGTTCACGTTTCTCGGCCTGCGCGACGATGCCCGCCTGCTGGATCATCTTGCAATACTCGCGCGAGCTGCCGTCGGCGATGGGCGGTTCGTTCGCGTCCAACTCGACGATGGCGTTGTCGATGCCGTAACCCGCGAACGTCGCGAGGACGTGTTCGACCGTATGGATCTTGACGTTGCCCTTGGAGATGGTCGTGGAGCGATTGGTCTCGCTCACATTCTCAACGCGCGCCTCGATCTCCGGTTTACCATCGAGATCCACGCGGCGGAAGCGGATGCCGCTGTTCGGCGACGCCGGCAGGAACGTCATCGAGACCTTGTTTCCGCTGTGCAGGCCAATGCCGGAAAACGAAACGGAGTTTTTGATGGTTTGCTGCGGTTGCACGACCCAATTAAACACCGCCGTGAGACACCAAGGCAAGCGGGCAAAGTGGTCGACCAGTTTGCTTCAAAAATCACCGCCGCCCGTCATACCACGGCGCACATTCCTCGCGACTCCGGAGCACACGCTTGCGGGCGAGCACGGCGCGAATGAAGAAGCCGAACATCTCGCGGGCGGTGTAAAGGTGCAGCTTGCGGGCGGACGTCAGCAACGGATGGCGATGCAAGATCACGACGCGTTTGCCGCTCCCCTTGCCCAATCGTTTCAAGCGAAGGGTCAGATCCAGTTCTTCGCCCGCGAACAACTCGTTGCTGAAACCGCCGACCTTCCGGAACGTCTCCGCCTCGAGGAAAATGAACGAGCCGGCGAGGGTTCGGCCCCAACGACTGACCAAATTCCAAACGCCCGTGATGAAATGGCCGCCGCGATGCGCCCCATCGAGCCGGATCGTCGAGCCGCCGGCCAAGCATCGACCGCTGACGATCTGCGACGCCACGTCGCAAAACAGCTCGCGGGACGGATGCGAATCCGCGTCCACGAACACAAGCCAATCGCCGGTGGCCGCCGCGGCACCGGCATTGCGGGCGCGGGCGATTTGGTTCACGGGCTCGAAGACCACTTGCGCCCCAGCAGCGCGGGCGATTTCCGCCGTGCGGTCGGTGGAGTTGTTGTCGCAGACGATGAGTTCCGTCGCCCAACCGCGCTCCGTGAACGCCGCCATGGCTGCGTTCACTTCGCGCAAACTTGCGCCCAACAGGCGCTCCTCGTTGAACGCCGGGATGACGACGGAAATCTTCATCGTGAATCAACCGGAAAACTGTCCGTCATTTCAAACGAACAACTGCGTCCGCTTCATCGCGCGGGCATCGATCAATCCTTGGTCGGTCAACTTCAACTCCGGGATCGGCGAGAGGCTGAGGAACGAGAGCGTCATGAACGGCGCGGCGAGATCGCACCCCAGCGAGTGCGCGGCGGCGTTCAACGCGTCCATCCCCGCGATGACTTCCGCCAACGGTCGGTCGGAGACGAGGCCCGCGATGGGGAGCGGGAGTTCAGCGATCAATTTGCCATCGGCCACCGCCGACAACCCGCCGCGCATGCGTTCGAGCGATTGGATGGCGAGCGCGATATCAGCATCGCTGACGCCGGCCACGACGACGTTATGCGCATCGTGCGCGACGGACGACGCAATGGCGCCGCGCTTCAACTTGAAACCGCGCACGAAACCAACACCTACCCGCCCCGTGGCGCGGTGACGTTCGACGACGACCATCTTCAAGATGTCGCGTGCCGGGTCGGCGACGACCTGACCGCCCTCGACTTTCGGCGTCTCGATGACTTCGCGCGTCACGATTTGATCGCGGACGATCTCGATGACGCGAATCTTCCCGGGCTGGGCCGCGACCGCGAAGTCCTCCTGCCGATAGCGCACGTTCATCGTGCTGCGCGGGAGCGGCACGACTTCGGGATCGGTCGCGAGATATTTTCCGTTCTCGGCAACGAGCACGCCCTTCTTCCACGTCTGCCGGATGACCGGCTTCTGCAAATTATCGAACACGATGAAGTCCGCCCAGTAACGCGGCGCGATGGCGCCGAGGTTGCGCAGGTTGTAATGCCGCGCGGTGTTGATGGTGGCGATCTGGAACGCGGTCACGGGCGGGATGCCGCACTCGATGGCCTTGCGGATGGAATGATCGAGATGCCCTTCGTTGACCAGGTCGCCCGCGAGTTTGTCGTCGGTGGCGAAGGAGCAATTG
>JBEGQI010000207.1:0-12532 GCA_041181065.1 Verrucomicrobiota bacterium
TGAGTTTCGACAGGAATGCCGGACTGTTCCTGAATGTCCCAACCGTTTTATTGTTGAATATCCATTCGCCCGCAGATGATGTGAAAAGCACGGAACTCATCCAAGCCCTGACTGCCTCATCATCTTTAGAGTAGCCCGCATTACACTTTTCACAGCATGGAACCGTAATCAGGTTCGATGGACGAGGAGGTGGAAAAAAACCTTTGGGAGGTATGTGATCAACCGTTAAACCTTCAGGAGAACCACAGAGATAGCACCGCGCCAAGCCCATGGGATTTAGGTTTGCACTGAGGGATCTTTCGCTTCCGGCTCAACCCACTTGCCGTGTTCGCGGATGAGGTCCACGAGACGTTCGACGGCTTCAGCTTCCGGGATATTGAACTTGATGGGCGTTTTGCCAACGTAGAGGTTGATCTTGTTCGGCGCGCCGCCCACGTAGCCGAAGTCCGCGTCGGCCATTTCGCCAGGGCCATTCACGATGCAGCCCATGATGGCGATCTTCACGCCCTTAAGATGCTCGGTGCGCGCCTTGATGCGCGCGGTGACGGTCTGGAGATTGAACAACGTGCGCCCGCAGCTCGGGCACGCGACGTAATCGGTCTTGAACGAACGGCAACCCGCCGCCTGCAAAATGTTGAACGCAAGGCGCAGCGATTGTCCCCCGCCCGCTTCGCCACGCACGAGAATCGCATCACCGATTCCGTCGGCGAGCAACGCACCGATGTTCACCGCCGCACGGAGCAGCGCGATGTTCGGCGCCAGTGGCACGGGTTCGAACGCGAGGCAGTCCTTGAGGAGGATGGGATTCTTGCGGCCAAGTTGCTTGAGCTTCGCGGCGAGCAATCGGAACGCCGTGATGGGCGGCAACGGCGTGCCGTCTTTGATGGTGACGAGTTGCGTGTCGCAGTTGATCTGCTCGATGCCGATGGGCTGTGTGGGGTCGAGTTCGAGGAGATTCAAGTCCTCGTAAACCGCCTCGGGCTTCACATCATCCTTCGGACGGATCTTCGGTGCGACTTTGTCGAACGTGCCGCGGGTGACAACGACGCGGATGAGTTGCTCACCACCGCACTTGATGCCGTCGGCGAGTTCCGTCTCGGCAGCTGCGCGGCGTTCGAAGTGGAAAGGGTCAAACGGAAACGCGGACTCCGCGACGGCGGATGAGGAGTTGGTCAGCAACGGAATCTGCGCCAACAGATCGCGGCACACCGGAATCTCGTGCGGGGAATCTTCCGTAAGCGAGACGCGGATGGTGTCGCCCAAACCGTCGCACAGCAGCGAGCCGATGCCGATGGCGCTCTTGATGCGGCCATCCTCGCCTTCGCCAGCCTCGGTGACGCCGAGATGGATCGGGTAATTCCAGTCCGGTCCCTCTTGCGCAAGCCGCGCGACGAGCAGGCGGTAACATTCGATCATCACCTTCGGGTTGCTCGACTTCATCGAGAACTTGAAGTTGTGGAAGTCGTGCTTGCGCGCGATGCGGGCGAATTCGAGCGCGCTCTCGACCATGCCGAGCGGCGAATCGCCGTAACGGTTCATGATGCGATCAGAAAGCGAACCGTGATTGGTGCCGATGCGGAGCGCTCGCCCCAGCTGCTTCAACTTGAGCACGAGCGGCGTGAACTTCTCTTCGATGCGACCGAGTTCAGCGGCGTAGGCTTCGTCGGTGTATTCCTTGACGGCAAACTTCTTCGAGTCGGCGTAGTTGCCGGGATTGACGCGCACGACCTCGACCCAGTTCGCAGCTTCCATCGCCGCCTCAGGTTTGAAATGGATGTCGGCCACGATGGGCACCCAGCAATCGCGTTTGCGCAGCTCCGCGACTATGTTCTGCAAGTTCGCCGCATCCTTCACCGTCGGCGCGGTGATGCGCACGATCTGGCAACCGACCTTCACGAGGTCGAGCGTCTGCTGGACGCACGCCGCGGTGTCCATGGTGTCGCAAGTGATCATGGACTGCACCACGACGGGCTGTTGGCCGCCAATGATGACGCCGCCGCGCTTCGGATCGCCGATGATGATCTCGCGGGTCAGACGACGCTTAAAAGCCCAGGGGGACTCGCAGTATTGCATGGCAGTTTACTTGGACGGAGGAGCGAAGATGATTTCCTTCGGCTTGCTGGAACGGGAACGGATCCAATCGCCCGTATCGTAGAACGCAATCCAGATCATGAAGCCTATCAACAAAGCGGCGAAACCATTCTGGATGTAACTCAGCAGCTTCGGGCTCGCTGAGCGACGACGAACAGCCTCGACGAGCGAAAGCAGGATGTGCCCGCCATCCAACACCGGCAGCGGCAGCATGTTGAGCAAGGCGAGGTTCACGTTCAGCACGACGCTGAACCAAAGCACCATGCGCCAGCCGTCTTCATCTTCAAAGAGGTTCGTGTAAACGCGGATGATCATCACGGCACCGCCGAGGTGCTGCGCGCCGATCTCCGTGTGGCGTGAAACCACGGCACCGATGGTGGCAAAGATCTGGCCGGCGGCCGCCTCGATCTGGCCCCACGGCTCAGGATACGACATGAAGCGCTCCGATGCGTCCTTCCAGCCGATGCCGAACATGGGCGGGTAATTCGTAGGCGAAAGCGGCTTCGCAGCGACGATGGTCTTGTCGAACACGTTCGTCCCGCGCTTGATCGTGAACGTGATCGGCACGACGCCCGTGTTGGTCATCGAGTCCGAAGCGTATTTGACGGCGTAGATGTGGAGCACTTTCTCGCCGTTGAGCGCCACAATTTCGTCGTCTTCGCGCAGACCAGCCAGTTGCGCCGGGCTGTTCGTCATCACGGCACCAATGACTGCACGCATCGGAGAATCCACCTGCAAATGCCGCACGTCGCTGCGTTCGAACCACCGCGTCTGCCGTTTGTATGGGACAGCGTTGGTCGTGAACTCCTGGCCGTTGCGGGCGTATTTGATTTTGATGGTCTCGTTCTGGCTGGTCATGATGCGCCAGACGAGGCTGTCCTCCATGTTGTTCGTCGAAGGCGGACCATAACTGGTGATGCGATGGTCATCGATCTCCAGGATCTTGTCGCCCGGCTTGAGTCCCACCTTGCCGGCCGGACCATCGGGAACCACCCAGCCCAGCACCGGCTCGTCGCTGCCTTTCGAAACCGGCTTGCCGACCTTCCACACGATCACCGCAAACACCAACGCGAGCAAAAAGCTGAACAAAGGTCCGGCGAACGCCACGATGATCTTGTCGAGCGGCGGCGCGGAGGGCAGTTGATCGGCCTTCTGGTCCGTTTTGCCTTCGATGGCTTCCATGCTGGCCATTTGGGGGAGGGAGACGTAACCGCCAGCGGGAATCCAGCCGAGCGCGTATTCGACATCGCCAATCTTCTTTTTCCAGATCGGCTTGCCAAACCAGATAGCGAACCGCTCCACCTTGAGGCCGCGCCAGCGCGCCGCCCAGAAATGTCCGAGTTCGTGGACGAAAATCAGCAGGTTCAGCGCGAGGAGCGCCTCAATAACGATCACCAGTGTATTCAAAAACGGCATAAATCAGCTTCGCCCGACACAATTCGAGCGCGGCGGAATATAGCAATCATCGTTCCCGGAGCAACGTGAGAATCCCATCGGTCGGGACCCGCGGCAGTTTCCGGTTTCGAGTTGGTCGCTTCGCGGCTAGGCTCGGGGCGTTCATGGCCCTCAAGGTCCCACAATCGCTGCCCGCCAAAGCCGCCGACCCCGGTGCGTTGGTGGACCTCTGGACCGTCCGGCTCGACGCGAGCGCGCACACCATCGAATCCGCGCAACAACAGCTTTCGCCCGAGGAACGCATGCGCGTCAGCGAGTTTCGCAACGAGATCGCCCGCCGGAACTTTGTCATCGCCCGCGCGGCGCTGCGACTGATCCTCGGCCGGCATTTAGAGATCGATGCGCCAAGCATTCAGTTCAGCCTCGGCGCGCAGGGAAAACCAGCGCTCGCCGGAACTGTTGCCGGGAAGCTGGAGTTCAACCTCACGCACTCCGGCGACCTCGCGCTGGTCGCAACGTCACGACAAACGGTTGTGGGCATCGACGTCGAACGCATGCGACCGATGCCGGACGCGCTGCGGATTGCGGAGCGGTTCTTTTCGAAGGACGAGTCCGCGAAGCTGAAGATGCTCACCGACACGGAACGCTCGGCCGCGTTCCTGAATCTCTGGACCCGCAAAGAGGCGCTCGCCAAAGCTACGGGTATCGGCATCGCCAACACCCTTGCGCGGTTCGCCGTCACGAGCGGCGACGAGGCAATCGTCACGGCCATCGACGGTGATACACGTCAGGCAGCGGAATGGACGTTGCACGCATTTCGACCAGTAGCCGGATATGTCGGCGCCGTGGCGGCCCGTTCGCCAAGAGCGCAGTTCGCATTACAAGAGTTTCATTTACCGTCCTGAAACGGCTTTCCCGTTGGACTCCCCTGCCCGCTTCATGCGAACTTGAGCCAGCGCCACATGAACGCTGCCGTCCAGACCACGTCGCCGAATCCGCCCATCGCCATCCTGGGCGTGCCATTCGACAACCTGACGCCGGACGAAGCGCTGACGCTCGTTGCGCGCATGATCGAATCGCGCCGCCCGCATCACCTAATCACGGCGAGCGTGGACATCCTCATCAGCTCGCAATCCGACGCGGAATTGCGGCGCGTGCTCTTCGGCGCGCAACTCGTCCTCTGCGACGGCGCACCGTTGTTGTGGGCGTCACGACTGTTGGGAAATCCGTTGCCCGGCGGCGTCGCGGGCGAGGACATCGCTCCATTGCTGGTGGAATCCGCGGAGCAAAACGGCTACCGGCTGTTCCTGCTCGGCGCGAACCCGGAATCCACCGAACGCGCCATCGCCGGCCTGCGCGCGAAACATCCGGGCCTCATCATCGCCGGGCATTACTCGCCGCCGTTCAAGCAACTCATCGAGATGTCGCACGACGAAGTGCTCCGCCACATCGCTGCCGCCAAGCCGGACATCCTGTTCGTCGCCCTCGGAGCGCAGCAGCAAGAGAAGTGGATCGCGATGCATTACCGCGCGTTAGGCGTGCCGGTGTGCATTGGCATGGGCAGTTCGTTCGATTTGCTCACGCGCCCAGCGCAGGCACGCACGGCAAAACGAGGATATGACTGGTGGCGTTGGTTCTTCGGCGTGTGGAAATCGCCGCGGATTCCCCTCAAGCACATGGCGCGGGATTGCTGGGTATTCGCCAACGGCCTCACCCGCCAATGGTGGCAATTCCAATCTCGGGCACATGAAAACTGGAAGCGCGCCAGCAATCCCGGAAAGCTCTCCGCCATCAACTGGCATTGCGTTGCCCTGCCGTCGTCCATCGACGTCATCTCACTGCGCGAAACGAATCTGTTGGAGGATCCAGCGCTGGCGGACGGACGGCATTGCCTGCTGGACGCGTCAGGAGTGGAATCGCTGGACAGCACGGGTGTCGGCATGTTGATCGGGTTGCAGAAGCGCATCCGGGCGACGGGGCGGCAAATGGTGTTGCTGGCTCCAAGCGATCAACTCACCCAAGCGCTCCAGCTAATGCGGCTGACGAACTTCTTCGATGCCGCGCCCAACATGGAAAGCGCGCAGAGCCTCATCACACTCCGCACCCAGGAACGTGCCGGGGCCGTTTCCCCGAGCGATGATGCGCCTAACAGCCCATTGCTGTGGCAGGGCGAAATCACTGCGGCCAACGCCGAGGCCGTGTGGGAATTGACGCAGATCCATCTGCTCAAGCAGCCCGGGCGCCGCGAATTGACCGTGGACATGAAGGCCGTCCGCTTCCTCGACACCGCCGGCGCAGGCATCATGTTGCGCACGAGGAAATTTGCACATCATCAGGGCATCAAGCTCAAGTTCATCAACGTGCAACCCGAAGTGTTGAACGTCCTGCGCGTGACGCGGCTCGAGGAATTCTTGCTCGGTTAAACATGCAGTTGCACTTCACAGAACTCGGGGCCGGCGCGCCTTTGATTGTGCTGCACGGGTTGCTCGGCTCGCACCAGAATCTCCTGCCCGCCTGTCGCCGGTTCGCGGAGCACTTTCACGTCTTCGCCCTTGACCAGCGCAATCACGGCCATTCGCCGCATCACGACGAGATGAGCTACGAACTCATGGCGGCTGATGTGGTGCGGTTCATGGACGCGCACCAGCTTGCTTCGGCGCATGTGCTTGGACATTCCATGGGCGGCAAGACGGCGATGCAGCTCGCGTTGCATCATCCAAACCGCGTGAACAAACTCATCGTCGTGGACATGTCTCCGTGCGCCTATGGCCCGCGCTTCGCCAAGCTGCTCCAATCGCTCCGCGACCTGCATCCGGAACGCTGCCAGACTCGTGCCGAAGCGGACGCAGCGCTGGCAGCATCCGTCCCGGAAGAATCATTGCGGCAGTTCCTGCTGAAGAATCTGGTTCCGCAGGATGGCGGTGGCTACCGATGGCGCATCGGCTTGGAAAGCATCGCCGCGAACTACGACCGTTTGCGCAGCGCAATCGACAGCACGCTGCCCTTCACCGGCGAGGCGCTTTTCCTGCTGGGCGGCAAATCGGATTACGTGGGTGAAGCGGACCGAGAGGAAATTCACCGCCTGTTTCCAAGCGCACAGTTCGCGACAGTCCAAGGAGCGGGTCACTGGGTTCATGCGGAGAAGCTGGTGGAGTTTGTAGAAGCAGCTATGAACTTCTTGAGCCCTCCCAGCAAATGAAACAGCCGCCAGTTGCCCGGCGGCTGTTCCATTTAAAACTACTGATCACTCTCACACCGTCATGATTTCCTTTTCCTTGTGCGTGACGTGGGTTTCGATCTTTGCGGTGTATTGGTCCGTCAACTTCTGAAGTTCTTTCTCCGCGTGCTTTTCTTCGTCTTCCGGAATCTTGCCGGCGGCCTTTTCCTTCTTCAAAGCCTCCATGGCGTCACGGCGGACATGGCGGATCGCCACGCGACCTTCTTCGGCAAGGCGTTTGATGAGCTTCACAAACTCCTCACGCCGCTCCTGGCTGAGTTCCGGCAGAACGAGGCGGATGAGTTTGCCTTGAACCGTCGGGTTCATGCCAATGTTGGCCTTTTGGATCGCCTTCTCAATGGGATGCAGCGCCCCCATGTCCCACGGCTGGATGACGAGCATGCGCGGCTCGGGAGTGGTGATGCCGGCCAGTTCGCGGATGCGCATCATGGAGCCATAGACCTCGGCTTGAATATTTTCGACCAGCGCCGGCGAGGCCTTGCCGGTGCGCACGCTGGCGAATTCGCGCACCACCACTTCCTCGGACTTGATCATCTTCTCTTCGGCTTCCAAAAGGATTTCATCGCTTGGCATAAGTGAGCGGACGCTAGCAAAGCACCGGCAATGTGTATAGCGACAACTGCATTGCAATTCAGCCGCTTGGCAAAAAACCATCCTGCGGCTAGAACATGCCGTCACATGCATCGTTACGGCGTCAGGTTTGGCGGCATCGGTCGGCTCTATTCCAAGGCAGGCTTGGAACGGCTGCAGCGTGCGCACGTTTGCGTCATCGGCATCGGCGGCGTCGGCTCGTGGGTGGTTGAAGCGCTGGCACGCTCAGGCGTGGGCGCGCTGACGCTGGTGGACATGGATGACATCTGCGTCAGCAACACCAACCGCCAGATCCACGCACTCGACGCTGACATCCACAAGCCCAAGGTGGAAGTGATGGCTGCGCGTGTTTTGGCGATCAATCCGGACTGCAAGGTGACTGCGGAACGCGCCTTCTTCGTTGAAACCAACGCCCGCAAACTGCTCGAACCGCGCTATGACTTTGTAGTGGATGCGATTGACGCGGTGCGCGAGAAGGCGCTTTGCATCGCGCTGTGCCGGGAGTTGAAAATTCCTATTATCACCTCCGGCGGTGCCGGCGGGCGACGCGATCCAACGCAGGTCCGCATCGACGATCTGTCACGCGCGACACACGACCGGCTGCTGCAATCACTCCGCAAGACGCTGCGCAGCGATCACGGCTTTCCGCGCGGCGAAAAGAAGTTTGGCGTCGAGTGCATCTTCTCGCCGGAGCCACCGATGTTTCCACAGAAGGATGGAACGGTGTGCGCAACGCGAGATTCAGGAGATGACGCGTTGAAGCTAGATTGCCGCGTCGGCTTCGGCAGCGCGACTTTTGTCACCGGAACGTTCGGGTTTGTGGCTGCGGCACAAGTGGTAGCCCGCATCGCCGGAGTCTGAACATCTCACTTCACCGAAGCGAGTGCGTTTTCACTGTGATCCAACGCCTTGTTGTGCAGGACTTGGATTTTGGCGGTTTTCTTGTCGCGATAGTAGATGCCGAGCAAATCATCCAACCGCATGAGGGTCCACGGCTGCAGCGATGTGATGCCATTCTTGGTAAAGACAAGGTCTCCGGCGATGAACACGCACGCATGCATGTATTTGCCTTCATCGTTGAGGAGCATGATTACGTCACCGAGGTTGCTGGCATTGGGAACCACCTCGAAATCCCGCTGGATTGTCTTGTTGACCTCTTCGGGCTTGAAATATTTCGGGTCCGGGTTTGTGCTGAAAAAATTCATGGCCGAATAAAAACAATCCGGACTTCCCGCCGCACCACCATCAAGCTTGGAATATTCACCCGGGTAGCGATACAAATGCAGGCGTGCAAAATCAGGTAGCAGATAGGAGATGTTGATGTCTCCACCGCCGCGCATCCGGGCGATGGACTTGAGCAAGGGTTTGATGAATTCAGTCCGACCTCCACGCCCCCAATATTCAGCCAGGGCGTCAATATCCGCGCTCGAGTCGATCTTCAGTCGGACACGACAAGCGGGCACGGCGTAGATGAACTCAACGAAATTATCGAAAGCACGCTCGCCAAGGATCTTTGAGGCGATTCCAAAGTCGGAAAAGCAAAGCATCCCGTTTCGCGTGAAACTCAATTTGCGGATCACTGCGATCTGACTTTCCGTCAATCCGATACCCCGTAACCGCTCATCAAGATTGGCGTAAGGCAGGATGATGGGGCGGATCTGGGAAACATTGCCCGCGACTAGGGAAAGCGCCTTGTAGATGTGGCTGCGGCTCTCTGTGTCGAGGGCGTAAACTGCGGATTCAGGAGGTGTGATGACAACGCCACCGTCCACCTCCTGCCAGTTGGCAGGGTTTATCAACATCTGCCGCCCGCGAAATGGCAGATTAAACGAAAGAAAATATCGAAGGAGCTGTTGCTTCGAGACGCCATTGAACCTCCACTTAGGCTCCGCCATGAAGCTGGCATAGAGCGACTCGATCTGATCCGCTCCCGCGAGAGGCAAGTCCGTCGCTTCAACCCGGCCCCATTGGGGAAGAGTCAATTTTACCGAGGACCGGGCCGCGTCATCAGATGGGGGCACACTGTTCCGCCAATACGCCAGAATCACCGGCGTCACGAGAACAAGCATGAGCGCATTCCCAAGTAAAAAGGGAAGCAGCCACGAACCGGAATTGTATTTTCCCGACTTCATTCAATTCTCAAACTTTGTTCTAGCAGGTCGCATGCCGTGAAATCTTGGGAAGCTTTATAATTTAGGGCATTCTCAAGCCTGCACCATCTGAAGCCTTCGGCCAGCGACGCACAATTGCCTGAGGCTCCACCATTTGGAAATGCTCGCCGAAATAGCAGCCTTGCCCACGGCTAGCGCGGCGCTTGCTCTTTTTTAATCTCAGCCCTTGAATGCCCGCGATGTCGGACTCCTCCGCAAGCCCTTGGGAATCTCTACTGACCGGATGCTTCAACTCACAGCGCCCGGGCCAGACGCTTTGGCATTTGTTCGCGGACCAGCGGCGGCGCGTGTTTGGCGCTATAGGGCTCTACGTCATCAAACAAATGCCCGCCTCCCTCGCCCCGCTGGCCGTGGGCATGATGGTGGATGCGCTCACGCCCGTGCGCGACGGCTCATTTCAGCGCGTGCTGTGGATTGCCGCGGGCTTCCTGCTATTGCTCGCGCAGAATCCGCTCGTTCACACGTGGTTCGTGCGCCTGATGAGCGGGGCATTGCGACACATGCAATTCAATCTCCGCAGCGCCCTCGTCGAACGACTCCAACAACTCGCGATGACGTTCTACGAGGAAAAGCAAGCCAGCGCGCTGCAGACCAAAATCCTTCGTGATGTGGATGCGATTGATGGTTTATGCCGGCATCTCATGCACACCGGCCTGAACGGTTTGCTGGTCATCCTCTACGTCACCGTCATCGCCCTGATGCGCCAGCCGTTGCTCGCATTATATTTTTTGCTGACAGTGCCCGCAGGGGTGGCGTTGTTGAAATTGTTCGATCGCCGATTCAAAGAACAATACCAAGCCCTGCGCGTCGAGACGGAGCAGATGAACGCACGCGTCGCCGAGATGCTCACAATGCTCCCTGTCACGCGGGCGCACGGGTTGGAAGACACGGAAACCCGCGGGGTGCGCGCCACCTTCAACCGCCTGCGCGAGCGCGGTCTCCAAGTGGATACGCTCACCGAATTCTTCGCGTCGAGTTCGTGGTTCACGTTCATGCTTTTCCAGCTCACCTGTCTGGTTTTCTCCGCGTGGCTGGTCGTGCATGAGCGCATCACCATCGGCGACGCCGTGATGTATCACGCCTACTTCGGCATGCTGATCGGTGCCGTGCAGCAGGTGCTGAGCGTCTTTCCTGCGCTGGCCCAAGGTGCCGACGCCATCCGATCCCTCGGCGAAATCCTCGAGGCGCCAGACATCGAACATACCACCGGCAAACCACCAGCGCCCCGGCCGTTGCGCGGCGAGATTGTCTTTGACCAAGTCAGCTTCAGCTACGATGGCGGACGCGGCGCCGCCTTGAATGGCATCAATCTCCAGATCGCTCCCGGCGAAACGATCGCCTTCGTCGGCGAATCGGGCGCCGGCAAATCTACGTTGGTGAACCTCGCCATCGGCTTTCGACAACCGACTGCTGGCAAAGTCCGCTTGGATGGCTTGAACTTGCGCGAACTGGACTTGCGCACTTACCGCCGCCAGATCGGGGTGGTTCCGCAAACCACCATCCTGTTCAACGGCACCTTGCGCGAGAATGTCACTTACGGGCTGGAAAATGTTTCCGATGAAACGCTCTGGCAAATCCTCGCCGATGCGAATCTGGCCGAATTCGTGCGCCAGCTGCCGCAAAGGCTCGACACACCGCTGGGCGAAAGTGGAACGCGCCTCTCCGGCGGCCAACGTCAACGCCTCGCCATCGCCCGCGCCCTCATCCGCAACCCGCGCATCGTGCTGCTCGACGAGGCCACCTCGGCTCTCGACACCGAGTCTGAAAAACTCGTCCAAGAAGCGCTCACGCGATTGACGCAGGATCGCACCACACTAATCGTGGCACACCGCTTTTCCAGCATCCGCCACGCCCACCGCATCGTCGTCCTGCAAGCGGGACGCATCGCGGAGATAGGCACGCACGCCGAACTCATGGCTCGCAACAGCATCTTCCGAAAACTCGCCGAACTCCAGACCGCCGCACCGCAAACGACCTCACAAGCGGTTGATGAATAACCACATCATCAAACATCGAATAGGCGTTCCCGATCGTTTGTCCAATGCCTCGAATGGACCGAGCTATGAAATCTTTGAACCTATTGAAACTGACGATCCTGCTCGCCAGCACCACGGTGGTGTTGACGGGCTGTGAGACTTACGATGGCCAACCGAACCGGACCGCAAACGGCGCGCTCATCGGTGGTGCCGTTGGTGCTACCACCGGCGCCATCATCGGCAACAACTCACACGGCGGCAATGGCACGGCCGGGGCGTTGATTGGCGGTGCGGTTGGCGCCATCGCCGGCGGCGCGATCGGCAATTCGATGGACCATCAGGAACGCGCCCGCCTGCAATCACAGTCGCCCCAAACCTTTCAACGTGTGGAGCAAGGTCAACCGCTCGCAGTCGCCGATGTGAAAGCGCTGGCGCGCGCGAACGTCGGCGACGACGTCATCATCAGCCAGATCCGCAACACACGGACAGTTTACCGACTCAGCGCAAATGAGATCATCGAGCTACGTGACGCGGGTGTCAGCCAGCACGTCATCGAATTCATGATCAACACCGGCAATACCAGCAGCGTCGCAGCGCCCCAACCGCAGGTCGTTTACGTGCAACAAGCCCCGCCGCCACCGCGCGTTGAAACGGTCGTCGTCGCGCCTGCGCCCGGATACATTTGGTGCAATGGCGAATGGACTTGGACGGGCGTGAGCTGGACTTGGGTGAGCGGTCGCTGGTGCGCTCCGCCGCGTTACGGCGCCGTATGGATCGGCGGCTCATGGGTCCATGAACCGCATGGCTGGCGCCATTCGCCGGGCCACTGGCGTTGAACGATTCAACACGGCGTGACGGGCGGGCTTCGGCTCGCCCGTTTGTTTTTGGGGCGCACCATTGCCATCAGCCGGCGGATTTCTCTAACTTCGCTGATGCCCGCCAGTCAACCGACCCCGTTCCGTTCCGACGTTCCGCCATCAGCCGAGCACCGGCCAACTGGCATCCGGCATTGGGTGCTGTTGCTGGCGCTCGCTGTCACGGCGCTTTCCTACCTCGACCGCGTCTGCATC
>JBEGQI010000208.1:0-4949 GCA_041181065.1 Verrucomicrobiota bacterium
CTTGGAATGCACGCCGCGAAAACCCTTCAGCGTCTCGAACGTCATGCCGTCGAAACCGTAGTTGGCGCGCAACGCATAAACGCCGTTCTCCGCGTGGCCTGCGTCGTTGACGTAATTGAACGCCTCATGCCACGGCCGGCCCGTCGTGGCGAACATCAAGCCGTGGATGGCGGAATTGATCTCGGCGAACGCCGCCGGCCCGCCCCAATGGCACGCTGCGCCGCCGACCACCGCGTGCACGTTCATCAGCGCGACCAATCCGCGCGTCGCCTTCGGGCAACCGAGCACGACATCCTGACCGGCGGCATTCTTCACCGAGGCGGCATAAAGCGGCTTGGCGGTGGGCGTGCCTGCCAGCTTCGTTTTGAGGACGAGCGGCTTCAGGGCGGGGAGTTCGACTTTTGTGACGACGGAATTATCAGCGGCCATAGATTTTCGGGTTCAACAGTTTGGTTTGAAAACTGAGCGCCGATATTAAGCAAAAACCCTTAGGAAATGAAAATGAAACTTCTGCAAACCACTCATGAAAGACGGCACTGGCGAACGGCGGCACGTCTGGTTTAATGCGCCGGGCGCCATGCAAAAATACTGGCACGTCATCAACATCGGCATTCAGAACAACCTCGCGTATCGGGTGAATTTTCTCGCGCGCGCGTTGTTCGGCCTGATTCCGCTGACGGCCATGCTGTATCTCTGGCGCGCCATCTACGCGGGCAAGGGCGATTCCAGCGTGGCCGGCTTCTCGCTCGCGCAGATGATCTCGTATTACCTCATCGTGCAGATCGTGGACGCATTCACGGCAGTGAACGAAGACGACTGGCAGATCGCCGCCGACATCAAGGACGGCAACATCAGCCAGTTCCTGCTCAAGCCGGTGAACTATCTTTGGTATCGGCTCTGCCTGTTCTTCGCCGGGCGCGTCACTTATCTGACCGTCGCAGCGATTCCGCTGGCGCTATTCATCGGATGGCATCATGCGAATTTCGTCCTACCGCAATCCTTCGGTCACCTTGTGCTCTTCGCGCTCTCGCTTGTGCTCACGGCCCTGCTGCAATTCCTCATGTCCTACGCAATGGCGTCGCTGGCCTTCTGGCTGCAGGAAGTCTCGACCTTCATCTTCATCTTTTACGCCTTCGAATATCTCGCGAGCGGCCACCTGTTCCCGCTGGACGTTTTGCCGCCCGGGCTGCGCACCGTGATGCTGTATTCGCCATTCCCGTATCAACTCTACTTCCCAGTGAGCATCTACATGGGCAAGGCAAGCCACGATGCGCTCTGGTTCGGGTTCGCGATGCAACTCCTCTGGGTCAGCATCGCCTACGGCATCGCACGGCTCGTCTGGTCGCGCGGCCTGAAAAAATATTCCGCCGTCGGAGGCTGACATGAGCGAACCCGCCAAACCCACCACACAAAGCGGCCTGCGCCGTTACGCCGCCATCTACCTCGCGCTCGTCAAAAACTCCCTCGCGCGCGAACTGGGCTTCAAGAGCAACTTCATCCTCTGGATCGTCGTCGAGGTGCTTTGGTTCGCGCTGCAGATCACCTTCATCAGCGTGCTCTACCTGCACACCGACGCCATCGGCAGTTGGAGCAAGTGGCAAGTCGTGTTGCTCGTCGCGGCGAGCAACTTCATCCAGCAGATCTTCCAGTCGTTCTTTCTCATCAACCTGACGAACCTTTCCGAACTGGTCCGCAGCGGCAAACTGGACTTCCTCCTGTTGCTGCCCGTGAACACCCGCTTCGTCATCTCGCTGCGACAGGTGGACCTCGGCGGCTTCGTCAACGCCAGCTTCGCCGTGTGCGTCATGGCTTACGCTTCGCACCAATTGCAACTTCACCCCACCCTGCTCCAACTCGCCGGCTTCGGAGCGCTGTGCCTCATCGGCATCCTGACGCACTACTCGCTGATGCTGTTGCTCGCGGCGATCTGTTTCTGGACCGTGAAGGCGCAAGGCATCGTCTGGGGTTACTACAACCTCTTCAACATCGCGCGGATGCCAGATGAAGCCTTTCACGGCGCGTTCAAAGCCGTGTTCACCTTCGCGCTGCCCATGATCCTGATCTCGAACGTCCCCGCGCGCGTGCTGACGGACAAACTGACCTCGCCCGCGCCCGTCCTGCTGTTGCTCGCGGTCGCCGGAGCGTGCGCCGTGGTATCGGAACTCGGCTGGCGCGCTTCCCTGCGGCGTTACACCAGCGCAAGTTCATGACGGCGCGAGGGCTTGTGTTTTACGCCCCCCAAACCTAGATTTCTTCCGGATGAATGATGCTGTTCAAGTTCAGATTCGCGGAATCCTTCCGGCCAACACCACCGGTTGGGCCGTTTTCGTGGGCAACGAGGACAAGGTCTTCGTCATCAGCGTGGACCCGAACATGGGCCAGATCATCCGCATGTATCTGCAGGACCAGCGCACCGAGCGCCCGCTGACGCACGAACTCGTCCAGAATATCTTCAAGGGCTTCGGCATCACCGTTGAACGCGTCGTGATCACCGAACTCAAGAGTTCCACCTATTTCGCCCGCATCATCCTCCAGCAACAGAACGAACTCGGCCGCAAGCTCGTTGAACTCGACGCGCGCCCGAGCGATTGCCTAGCACTCGCCACCGCCCAACGCAAACCCATCTTCGTCAATGCCACCCTCTGGGAGCAGGTCGAGGACATGAGCGAAGCGTTGGAGCGCATGAACGAACAGGGCGAGACGGAATAACATGGCCTCACCGAAGACCAGCACTGCCGCTCCGCTGGTGCTCGTCCACGGCGACGACGATTACGCCGTCAAACTGCGCGCCAAGCAGCTCTACACCCAATGGTGCACCGAGCTCGGCGGCATGGACCACGAAACCATCGACGCCGCCGTCGGCAATTCCGACGAAGCCCTCAAGGCACTCGGCAAACTCCGCGAAGCCCTCCAGACGCTCCACTTCTTCGGCGGCGGCAAGGCCGTGTGGCTGCGCGATTGCAATTTCCTCGGCACCGACAAGACCAGTAGTTCCAAGGCCGTGACCGAAGCTATCGCCTCGCTTGCCGAGGAACTTAAGACCTTCAACTGGCAGGGCGTTCGGCTCCTCATCAGCGCCACCGAAGTGGACAAACGCCGCGCGTTCTACAAGACCTTCGAAAAGTCAGGCACCGTGGAAGCGCACGTCGGCTGGACACTCGACCAAAAAGGCTGGATGCACGAGGCCGAGGACTGGGTGCTTTCAAAACTGGAAGCTCAAGGCAAAAAGATCACCCGCGATGCCATGGGCGAACTCATCACCCGCGTCGGCCCCAACGCCCGTTCGCTCGCCACAGAAGTTGAAAAAGTTTCGCTCTACGTCGGCGAACGCGCGGAGATCACCTTCAATGACGTGGACGCCATCTGCACCCGCAACAAGCAAGCCCGCGCCTTCGCCCTGGCCGATGCCTTGGGCGACCGCAACCTGCCGAGATTGCTGAAGTGCCTCGACGAAGAGCTTTGGGAGATCCGCCTGAAAATCGACAAAGAGAAATCCGAGATCGGCCTGCTCTACGGCCTCATCTCCAAGGTGCGCGTGTTGATCCTGTTGAACGAGATGATCCGCGAAGGCTGGCTCAAACCGAATTCGAGCTACGACCACATCAAGAACCTCGCCAACACCATCCCCGCCGAGAAACTGCCGGCGGACAAGAAATACAATCCGCTGGCGATGCATCCCTACGTGCTATTGAACGCCCTCAAGCAGGTCCGCAATTACTCGCAAGCCGAACTCGTCCGGGCCATGGACCTCCTGCTCCAAGCCAACCGCAAGCTCGTCTCCAGTTCCCTTGACGAATCGATGATATTACAGCAGACGCTCGCCCAGATCGTCGGTGAGCCGGGACGAAAGCCAAGCGCATGATCAACGCCGCCTCAGCTGAGATCATTGTTCTCCGCAAGCCGGACTTCGCCTGCGTGCAAGTCATCGGCCGGGGCAACTTTGCCTGCGGCCCGGGCTTCAAGCGCGCGATGAACGAACTCATCGACGCCCACCCTGCCCGGCTCATCCTCGCGCTCAAGGAATGTCGCGCGATGGACAGCACCTTCCTCGGCGTGCTCTGCGGCAGCGCCCGCCGTTACCGGCAGGCCACCGGCGGCAAATCCGGCATCGAACTCTTCAACGCCAGTGACGACCTCGTCCGCATCATCGAAGGCATGAGCGCCAAGGACTGCTTCCTCTGGCAGTCCGGCGAACTCGTGCTGCCCGAAGGTCTCACCGCCCGACGCCTCGACCTCACGGCCACGAAGATGGAACTCAAGGAAGTCTCCCTCGACGCCCATGAATTTCTCTCCGAACTCAGCGAAGACAATCGCGCCAAATTCGCCGAACTCGTCCGCAAGCTGAAGGACGACCTCGCCAAGCTCAAATCCGGCGAACCGCCCGCGCTGCCCGGCTTCGACATCGCCGCGCGCAACCAGCAGGCCGGCGAAGTCGGCGGCGACTTCTACGACTTCGCCCCGCGCAGCGGCTTGCGCGCCGGCGTGTTGATCGCCGACGCCTGCGGCAAGAGTTACAGCGCAGCGCAAATGGTCGCCAGCAGCCGGCCGATCCTCCGCGAAGAACTCGCCGCCGAACAGACGCCCGCCGTCGTGTTGAAACACTCCCTACAACGCGTCGCCCCGTTGCTGCCCGAGGATAAATACGTCACCGCGCTTTGCCTCGTGCTCGATGCTGTCGCCCACTCCTTCCGCGTCGCCCGCGCCGGCCACGAACCCCTCGCCTGGTTCCACGCGCGCACCGGCAACCTCGAATTTCTCACCCCCAAAGGCATGCCCCTCGGGCCCGAGCCCACGTCCCTCAGCGACGCCACCTTCGTGGAACGCGAACACCTGCTCGAATCCGGCGACGTGCTGTTCCTTTACACCGACGGCTTGAACGACGCGCTCAGCCCGGCCGGCGCCACGCTCGGCCAAGACGGCTTGAGTTCCGTCCTGAAAAACTCCGCCGC
>JBEGQI010000209.1:0-3219 GCA_041181065.1 Verrucomicrobiota bacterium
GGACGCGCTCGGCATTCTTCCACACCCGGGAAACCGCTTCGGCACCGGCGTTGAGAGCGCCATCGGTGCGCGCCTGCCAGATGTCATAGCGGGCAAGAACTTCCCTGAGTTCGGGCGCGATCTTCACCGGTTCGTTCTGCGTCTTGAACCACCGCGAGTATTCGCTGCTCGCGTCGTAAGTGCTGATGACTTTTGCCAC
This sequence comes from Verrucomicrobiota bacterium, assembly GCA_041181065.1. GTDB lineage: Bacteria > Verrucomicrobiota > Verrucomicrobiia > Limisphaerales > DSYF01 > DSYF01. The sequence continues at coordinate 200 of JBEGQI010000209.1, forward strand.
GCGATCAATCTCCGCAAGCGCCACCGCCTCAGCTTGTGAAGCGGCAAGTTCGCTTGAAGCGGCGATTTTCAATTCCAGCGAAGTGCCCAGCACGTTCTCATGCCGGAAGACTTGGACAGACGGCGTCTGCGCGGGCGCCAGTGCGGCAGCAAACAGCAGCGCCAAAGCGGTAAATGCTTTCATCGGGAAGCAACGGCAGTTGGCGACTTAATCACGCTCGCGACCTTCCCGACCTTCGCGTTCCCCGCCCCGCCCCTGACCACCTGCCTGCGACTGAGCTGACTTGCGAATCTCGTCCTTGTCGAGGAAGCCATCCTTGTTCGCGTCGGACTTTTCCATCATCTGCTGCATGCGCTCGGGCAATTCATCCTTGGAAAGCTTTCCGTCGCCATTCTTGTCGAACTGCATCATGCGATTCACCATCTCGTCGGCGTTCACGCCGCCCTGTCCGCGCGGTTGAAAATTGGGCCGCACCTCGTCCTGGGTGATTTTGCCGTCATTGTTCTTGTCGAGCTTCTTGAGGGAAGCACTTGCACTAGCCAGTTCCTTTTCGTCAATCGTCCCGTCCCCATTCAGGTCGAGCGCCGCGAAAATCGGATCGCGCCGCTGAAAACCACCACGTTCCCCGCGCTCACCTCGCTCCCCACGTTCGCCCTCGGGCCGGGCACCAGCCTGAGGTGCTGGACGATTCTCCTGAGCCCGAACGGTCTGTTGGATGGTCAGCAACGAAGCGACGACTGCGGCGAGTGGAAGGATGCGATGTTTCATATGTTTGGTCAGATGTCGCCTCGGAGCCTGACAATGCAGGTCATCCGCAGCAAGACCAATCCCACGGCACGCGCCCGCCGGTTCTGGCGGGCCAGCGCGCCCTCCATTTGCCCTTTGCTTCAGGGAGCATTTTTCGGTTTAATTCGCGCCCCGCTTCGGCGGATTTGCATGAAACCCCAGGTTGAAATCTACGATACGACCCTGCGCGACGGTTCGCAGGGCGAAGGCATCAATTTCTCGGCCGCGGACAAGCTCCGCATCGCCGAAAAGCTCGATTCTTTCGGGGTTCAATACATTGAAGGCGGTTGGCCGGGCAGCAACCCGAAGGACATGGAGTTCTTCAAGCAAGCTGCCAAACGCAAATGGAAGAACGCGAAGGTCGCTGCGTTCAGCATGACGCGCCGCAAGGGCATCCCTGTCGAGCAAGACGACCTGATGCGCCTCATCCTCGAAGCCGAGACGCCCGTGGTCACCATCGTCGGCAAGACTTGGCTACTGCACGTGACCGAAGTGTTGCGCGCCAAGCCGGACGAAAATCTCGCGATGATCGGCGACACGATCCGTTACTTGAAGGACCACGGTAAAAAAGTCATCTACGACGCGGAACATTCGTTCGACGGTTTTGCCGATGAACCGGAATACGCCCTCGCCACGTGGCAAGCGGCGGAGAAGGCTGGCGCCGAGTGCATCGTGCTGTGCGAAACGAACGGCGGCCGTTTGCCGAGCGAGATCGCGAAGACGGTTGCGTTCGCGAAGTCGAAGTTGAATTGCCCCATCGGCATCCACACGCACAACGATTGCGGGTTCGGCGTAGCAAACGCCATCGCGGCGGTGGAAGCGGGCGCGATGCAGGTGCAGGGCACGATCAACGGCTTCGGCGAGCGCACGGGTAATTGCAATCTCATCAGCGTGATCCCCGCGCTGCAATTGAAGATGGGCCTGCGCTGCGTGCCGGAGAAATCCATGCCGAAGCTGAAGGACCTTTCCGAGTTCGTGAACGAAGCGGCCAACATCCGGCACGACGTCCGCGCGCCGTGGGTCGGCCAGACGGCGTTCGCGCACAAGGGCGGCATGCACGTGCACGCCATCGAACGCGTCGCGCGCAGCTACGAACACATCAATCCCGAAAGCGTCGGCAACTTCCGCCGCGTGCTCGTGAGCGACATGTCGGGCCGCACGAACATTTTGATGAAGGCGAAGGAGCTGGGCATCAAGCTCGCCCCCGACGCACCAGAGACACGCGAGATCACCGGCAAGGTGAAGGAACTCGAAGCGAACGGTTACGAATACGAAGCCGCCGAAGCCTCGCTCGCATTGCTCATCCGCGGCGCGATGGACAAGAAGGCCACGGCGAAATTTGAGATCGAGACGTATCACGTTTCGATGCGCCGCGACAAAGTGGAGTCCATCTGCGAAGCGACCATCCGCGTCCGCGTCGGCGACGAGATCGCCCACACGGTCGCTGAAGGTGACGGTCCCGTGAACGCACTCGATGGAGCGCTGCGCCGCGCGCTAGTGAAGTTTTTCCCGAAGCTGAAGGACATTTCGCTGACCGATTACAAGGTGCGCATCATCGACACCGCCACCGGCACGGCGGCGAAGACCCGCGTGCTCATCACGTCCACCGACGGCAAGCGCGAATGGGGCACCGTCGGCGTCAGTGAAAACATCATCGAAGCCTCGCTCGAAGCGTTGGTGGACTCGCTGGAGTTCGCCTTGTTGAAGAAGTAACGAGACAGGATTTACAGGATTAACAAGATTGGGCTGAGCCGATTTTGAGGAAATCCTGTAGATCCTGTTAATCCTGTCTAAAAAATGTCTGAAATCCCGAAAGCCTACGAACCGCAGTCCGTTGAGGACAAATGGTATGACTTCTGGGTGAAGCAAAACTGCTTCACCGCCGATCCCGCGCGCGTCTCCGAGAAGCGCCCGGCGTATTCCATCGTCATCCCGCCGCCGAACGTCACCGGCATGCTCCACATGGGGCACGTCCTCAACAACACCATCCAGGACATCCTCAGCCGCAAGGCGCGCATGGACGGCAAGGAAGTCCTCTGGCTCCCCGGCACCGACCACGCCGGCATCGCCACGCAGGTGCAGGTGGAGAAGGCGCTGAAGAAGGAAGAAAAGAAGACGAAGTATGACCTCGGCCGCGAGGAATTCCTCAAGCGCGTCTGGAAGTGGAAGGACGAAAAAGGCGGCATCATCATCAACCAACTCAAGAAGCTGGGCGCGAGCTGCGACTGGACGCG
>JBEGQI010000210.1:0-14846 GCA_041181065.1 Verrucomicrobiota bacterium
AGGTTCCAAGGACTCAACTCTCAGCCAGATCGTGGAACGCTGCGACCAAGTGAAGCGCGCTTTCGCAGATGGGCTGGTCGGGAGCCCGTTCCGAGAACACAGCCAGCTGCGAACCATCCGGCCGGCGCGTGAGGTGGATGCGAGCGTGATCGAAAGTCCAGCAGAGCGTGCGCACTTCGAAGCGATGCCGCTTCAGTCCTTCGGCCGCGACGGTGAGCCGGCTGAAGGCCTGCTCGACTTGTGCGGTGGTCAGCGCGTCGCCGTCGCGGCGGCTGATGATGGAACGGTCGGGCAGGCGGATCGCGCAGGCCACGATGCCCGGCAGCGGCAGCCGCTCATCGAGAAATCTTTCCAGCGGCGAACTCATCGCACACCCCCGCTGCTGCGCACGAATAGTTGGCGGTCCGGCAGGATCTGGCAGATGAGGCGGCCTTCATTCGTGAAAATCTCCACGCGTTCCAGCCGGCCCACCGGAGCGACGCTGCTCAATTGCGCGGCTTGGTCCTGCACTTGTTCGAGCAAATTCAACCGGCGTTCCAAGGATTTGCATTGCCAGTCGTAGAGCACTTCGCCGGTTCCAGAGCAGAGCACGACTTCTTCGATGCGGGTTTCGCCAGGATCCTCCGGCGTAAATGTGGCCGCGAAAAAATCGGTGTCGGACGCGTGGTGCTTCGGCTTGGGTTCCGGGTCCGGAGCGGCGGGTTCCGCTGCTGGGAGGCCGCCTTCGTCACTCAGGCGCGCGGCTTCCATCAGCAGGAACTCCCACTGGCCTTGAATCGTGCGTTGCGCTGGGGCCGCGAAGGGCCGCAGATTGAACTCGCCGCCCCGCAAAGCGAGCAGGCTGTAAAGCGCGACTTCGCCCAGCAGGCTGCCCTGTTCGGCGTGGATGATGGCGCCGTCTTTGATGAAGATGCGTCCGCGAGACTTGCCGGTGAACACTTCAAGCACGGAGGATTTGGCGCCGAGGCACTCGAGTTGGAGCACCTCCTGCAGACCTACCCGCCGCATCATGCCGCGAAAACCTTCCGAGTGCGTCACGTTCGCCAGTGAATCCAGCGCTGCGAAGATCGATTCAAATCCGCCGGGCGCCGTCGGCTTTTCGAGAAAGAGCAGCGCGCCCAGTTCGAGGCATTCCTTGCGGCGTTCTTCCGTGGCTTGCCCCGTCAGCATCACCACCTGCTGCCCTGGATGCGCCCGGTTGAGCAGCCTGAGAAATTGAACGCCGTCGACGACGGGCATGCCGATGTCCACCACGATCAGGTCGAATTTTTCCTTTTGCAGCGCGGTCATCGCCTGCGCGTGATTTTGCGCGAAGTGCATGTCCCATCTGCCCTTCGCCAACGCATCGAATAACTCCCGCATGTTTGCGAGAAATGCCGCATCGTCATCCACGAACAGCAGGCGCCGCGGGCGGTTTTGGGTCTGGGTGTCGCTGCTCATGGCGAGCCTTTCATCTGTTCCATCGTTTCCAGTGCGCGTTCCGCTGCAAGCCGGACGCCGACATCGGGATCGCGCAGTGCGCGTTGGAGCGCGGGTTCCGCCCGCGGTTCGCCCAGCCGGCCGAGCGATTCGACGGCGGCCTGACGCAGGATGTGGTCATGGTCGCACAAGGTTGTGAGCAGCAAACTCGCGGCGAGTTTGCGGCGCTTCTCCGGGGCCGAGGAGGGCGTTTCGTTGGGCAGCAGGACGTCGGTTTCGGGGGTGTGGACGCCCAGGCTGTTCAACAGCTTTCCGACGGTGTAGCGCAGTTCGGAATTCTGTTCCTGCAGCGAGCCCTTAAGTTCTTCAATGGCGCCTTGGGCTTCGTTGGAGCTGTTCCAATCCGGGTCAATGCGGGTGAGCGCGGCCGCGGCAATGCGCCGCACGCCGCTGGTGGAATCAGCCAAGGCTTTCACGAGCGGGCCGATCGCCCGGCGATCATTCATGCTTCCCAAGGCGATGGCTGTCGCTTCGCGCACATCAGCGTCATCATCGAGCAATGCGCTGGTGAGTGCTTCAACGGCGCGGATGTCCTTGATTTTGCCGAGTGCGCTGGCGGTGGCGCGGCGGACATCCCAGACCGGATCACGCAACATCGGCTTCAACATTTCAACCACGCGATTGGCCCCGAGTCGGGCAAGTGCCTCCACGGTGACCGTCCGCACGTGACCATCGGTATGGCGCAACATGCCGAGAATGGCGTCGCAGTTCTGGGCGTCACCAGTCTTGCCAAGGGCGATGATGGCGGCGGCGCAAACGGAGGGGTCGTTCGAGCGCAACGCCGCCAGCAACGGCTTGATGACGCGTTTATCGTCGATGTTTCCAAGCGCTTCGACGGCGGCAATCTGTTGGTTGTAAGCGCCGGTCTGGATGACAGTCTCCAGGTGCTGGATGGCCGCCGAACCGTGGGCGGCCGCTTTCGCGAGCTGTCCGCGCGCGATCTGGTAGTGCAGTTCCTCCGACTTTTCTTCCGGCTTCCAGCCGCGTGCCTGCAGCAATGTCGCTGCGTAACCGCGCACCCCGGCGTCGTTGTGACGGAGCAGGGGGGTGAGCGCTTCGGTCACAAATGCGTCCGGCGTGCGTCTCAACTCGGTCATCGCCGTCTTCAGCACCTCCGGATTCCGGTCGTGCAACGCGGTCAGCAGCGGGTCGGTGCGGCGTTCGTCCTCAAGGCGTCCGATGGCAAGGACCACCAGCCGGCGGAATTCGTCGTCTTCATCTGACAACGCTTCGGTCAAGGCTTCGAGCGCGCGCGCGTCGGGTGAACGTGCCAATTCTTCGGCCGCCCGGCGGCGGGCCGGGGCTTGCTTGGACCTCAATTGGCGCAGTGTAAGCCAGAGCATCGAAGTTGTCGTGGCAACAGTTATGCCAAAAGCCCGCCTCCGTCACGCGCGAACCACATAATTCAGTGGTGCAGGGCGTGATGATGCAGGCCGCAATAAAGAAAGAAGATGGCGAAGGCTAAGGTGACGACTGCGACGGTGAAGGTTTCCCGCGGCGAGGTGTTGGGTTGGCCCCGGATCGGCCACAATCCTCGGAAAGTGGCGGCATGATCAAAAAAACAGTAGGAGATGAAACCCAAGGCGAGGAAAACAACAATGGACATCGCTCGGAGCGCCGTCGTGGTGAAGGCAAAGCAGAGGTAACAAATCGTCAGCGCGGCCAGCCAAAATAGGATGCAACGCTGGCGACTCATGATGCAGGCCGCCGCCCTTGCAGCTGTGTCACTGTTGCGAACGATTCGCCTGAGCCCATGGCGCGACTGTGTCACTAGCCGCCTGAGTTGTCGAGCTGTTTCGTGTCCTCACTTTTCGCAAACTTGGTGGATATTTTTCTCGAATTGCGCCGGGCTTTTGGGCGTCATGTATTGACCATGAATAAACCATCTTCACCGAAGCCCTTTACGCGCCGCCAGTTTCTCGCCACGACGGGCGTTGCCATTGCAGCAGCACCGTTCGTGTTGACGAGTTGCACCAGCAGCCAGCTCAAGCCGGTGAAACGCAAGGCACCGTCCGAGCGCATCACCATCGGCGTGGTGGGCTGGGGGATGCAGGGCCCGGGCAACACGCGGGCATTGATGGATTTGCCGGACACGCAGGTCGTCGCTGCGTGCGACTTGGACAAGAACCATCTCAATGCGGCGGTCAACACCATCAACGACCACTACAAGAATTCCGACTGCAAAGCCTATCATGATTACCGCGAGTTGCTGGCGCGGGAGGATATCGACGCCGTCATGCTCGCCGTCCCGGACAACTGGCATGCGTTGATCGCGACCGAAGCCGCAAAGCGCGGCAAGGATATCTACGGCGAGAAACCGCTGGCGCGGACCATCGCGGAGCAGCAGGCCATCGTGCGCGCTGTGCAGGAGAATCAAATCATCTGGCAGACGGGTTCCTGGCAGCGTTCAGTGAGCAACTTTCACAAGGCGGCCGAGATCGTGCGCAACGGGATGATCGGCAAGGTGACGCGCGTTGAGGTCGGTTTGCCGAGCGGTCACACGGACTTTGCCAAGACCAAGGAGTTCATGACGGCAACCGAGCCGCCGGCGGAGCTGGATTACGAAACGTGGATCGGTCCTGCAAAGATGGAGCCTTATATCAAAGGCCGCGTGCACATGAACTGGCGTTGGAATTACAACATCGGCGGCGGTCAGTTGCTCGACTGGATCGGGCATCACTGCGACATCGCGCATTGGGGGCTGGATTTCGATAACAACGGGCCGTCGGAAATCGAGGGGCACGGGGAATTTCCGGCGAAGGATGCCGTTTGGAACACGGCGACGAAGTATCGGATTGAACTCAAGTATCCGAACGATATCCACATGACGATTGCTGGCGGGCACAATGACATCAAGGGTGGCACGAAGTGGATCGGCACCGATGGTTGGGTCTGGGTGAACCGTGGCGGCTTTGATGCGTCGAATGAAGAGTGGAAGGATTGGAAATATGTCCCGGATGAACTGCGCAAGGTGCAACTCACGCGTTCCTCCAGCCACTTCCGCAACTTCATTGACTGCGTCAAATCGCGTCAGCCAACAATCACGCCGGTGGAAACCGCGCACCACTCGGCGATTCCGGGTCATCTTGGGCTCATCTCGATGTTGGTCGGGCGCAAGATCAAGTGGGACGTGAAGCGCGAGAAGATCATTGGTGACTCAGGAGCATCCAAGTTGATGAGCCGCGAGTATCGCGGGCCGTGGCGGCTAGCCTGAAGCACGCTAACTTTTTTCCGAAGAGACCGGCGTATCGCCGGTCTCTTCTTGTTTTTGTGGTGTCACCAGAATTGGCGATATCAGGCTGGCGGGATGTGGAATAGAGTGGTCTGGTCTTCACCCCGGGAATTTGGCGTCAGCGAGTTGGCGCGAGAGTTTGCGGAGATTTGGGTTGGGTTAGTTGGGCGGGGGTGGTTCTGAGGGGGACTACCCCCGCCAGTTTGTTTGAAGTCACAAGTTACAAAAGCCGTAAAACAATTAGCGTATGAATACGAATCACAGACACAAAAAGGCGTTCACCCTGATTGAATTGCTGGTGGTCATCGCCATCATCGCGATTCTGGCGGCGATGCTTTTGCCGGCACTGTCCATGGCGAAGGAGAAGGCACTGCGCACGCAGTGTGTATCGAACCTGAGACAAATGGGAACTGGCTCAATCATTTATTCCGATGATTCTCAAGGTTACTACCCAATCACTCAGGCTGGTGGGAATCCGGTCAACGTCATCAATGGTGGGTATTACACGCGTTGGGCCTATTACAACCCAAACTTGGTCGGCGCTCGCGTTCCGCAGACCTACAATACGAGCCAGGATTTGATGGCGGCAGGCTATCGGAACTACGGTTATCTCTATCCCATGAAACTTGCTGGTGATGGTGGCATTTTCTTCTGCCCAAGCTTGAATTCGAAGAAGTCCATGTTAAGCGCATATGCCTACCAGCCTTTGCTCACTACCAGCACTACTGCCAATGATGCAAACAACCCGGGAAGCGTCCGCGGAAGCTTCATTTACAATCCTCGTGTGGTGGATCCCGGTAACAACAATCTCCGGCTCTACCAAAAATCCTCTCAGGTAACCGGGAGAAAGCTCTTCGCCATGGAATACATTGCCAGCGATACCTTTGATCCGACCACGTATGCGGTGAACGTTAACTCGCAGGATTTTGCTCACAGCAAGAGCAAGGGGTGGAACGTGCTCTTCACGGATAACAGCGTCGGCTTTTATAAAATCAACAAGGCAGTTGAGGACATAGCTCGGAAGGGATACTTTCCGAGCAGTGGCTACGACATTCGGGGGATTTGCGAGTTTGCGAACCTGGCCGAGCAATAGCCTGCAGCAGTTCAACTAACTCATCACGGTCCGCCGGAGTTTCACTGACTCCGGTTTTGTCCGTTGGGTTTGCCTCTAAAGACATCGATGACACTTAATCATGTGAAAGCCCTGTCAAAGGGCATCTGTTTGCTGGCAATTCTGGCGTCGGTTCCCTCTACAGTCTGTGCGCTTAGCTTGCCACAAGTGATTGGCAACAACATGGTGCTCCAGCAAGGGCAGCCCGTCCCGGTGTGGGGTTGGGCGGTGCCGGGTGAGAAGATCACGATTGAATTTGCGGGTCAGAAGAAGACTGCCAAAGCTGACGCTGCGGGCCGCTGGGAAGTGCGCCTCGGCAAACTGGTGGCATCTGCCGCTCCCGCCACGATGACTGTCTCGGGTGCGCAAACCGTCACGCTCACCAACATCCTTGTCGGCGAAGTCTGGCTCTGCTCCGGCCAGTCGAACATGGAGAAGCCCATCGGATTGCAGCAGGGACAGAAGCCGGTCCCGAACTACCAGCAGGAACTCGCGACAGGCGACAGCTACCCGAACATCCGTCTCTTTAAGGCCGCAAAGACGCTCGCGCCAGAACCCGCCCGTGACGTCAAGGCTGAAGGCTGGTCCGTGTGCAGCTCCAATGCGCTCGACTCGATGAAGTTTTCGGCGGCGGCGTATTTCTTCGCGCGCGAGATTCAGAAGCAACTTAACGTGCCCGTCGGTTTGGTGGAATCTTCCTGGGGCGGCACGCGCGTCGAACCATGGACGCCGCCGGCTGGCTTAGCCCAAGTTCCGGCCGTGGCGGAGTTGGCGAAATTTTCTGCCGGAACCAACAAGCCCGACAACAAGACTATGAGCGCGATTTACAACGGCATGGTGGCACCGCTGAAGCCATTCGCGATCCGCGGCGCCCTCTGGTATCAGGGCGAGTCGAACTGCATGGATGTGAATGACGGCCCGGCCTACGCCGACAAGTTTGAGGCGCTCATCAAAGGTTGGCGCAAGGTTTGGGGGCAGGGCGATTTCGCATTCTATTACGTTCAACTCGCGCCTTACAATTACTTCAGCAACCGCGACAAGCCCCGCGTCAATTCGCCCGAGGAACTGCCGTTGATTTGGGAAGCGCAAGCACGTTGCCTTCGCCTGCCCAACACCGGCATGGCCGTCATCACGGACACGGTGGACAATCTCAAGGACATCCACCCGACCAACAAACAGGACGTCGGCAAACGTCTGGCGTTGCTGGCGCTCAACAAGACTTACGGCAAAAAGGAAATCGTCTGCTCCGGTCCGATGTTCAAGGCGATGAAGGTCAAAGGCAGCGAGGCGATCTTGAGTTTCGACAGTGGCGGTATCGACTTGCATTGTCGCGACAGTCAGGAGTTGAACTCGTTCACCATCGCGGGCGCGGACGGAAAATTCGTGCCGGCCATCGCTCGCATCGAAGGCGAAACTGTCGTGGTGTCGAGCGAGCAGGTCACCGAGCCCAAGGCAGTGCGTTTCGGCTGGCACGAACTCGCGCAGCCGAACTTCTTCAATGAGGCCGGTCTGCCTGCGTCGCCGTTCCGCACGGACGATGCATGGTCCAAGAAAGGTGGTAAGTGAACCGGCGCCTGCACCATGTGGGGCTGTTGAGTTTGGCGTTGGCTTTGTTGGCCGGCTGTCGCACCCAAGCGCCGCGCACTGCGTTGCGTGACGACTGGATTGATGCACGCACGGGGCATCGCATCGTGCGGTTGTCGAAGTTGCCCGGCGAGAGCGAGAGTTTTTATTTCCACCAGAACGCCTACACGCCTGAAGGCGACAAGATGGTTTTTCAGAACGACCAACCCGGCGCGACCAACCGGCTGTTCACGCTTGAACTTGCCACCGGGCGCATCGAGCCGCTGACCGAGCCAGGCGTGGGGCAGGGTTTCGTCGCCCGGCACAGCCGCAACATTTATTACCAGCGCAGCAACAGCGTCCTCGTGACGCACCTCGACACAAAGCAAACGCGTGTCGTGGCAACGTTACCGCGCGGCTGGCATGTCAGCACAGTGAACGCCGACGAGACGCTGTTGGCGGGCACGTTTGTCGAGGGCGGTCAGAATATCGAGACGCGTGGGCGTCCGAAGTCCGAGTGGTTTGGCAAGATTTACGAGTCGAAGCGGCCGCAACAACTGTTCACGGTCGAGGTCGCAACCGGGAAGACGAATTCGTTCCACCGTTACGAAGGCTGGCTTGGCCACATTCAATTCTCACCGACGGACCCAACGCTGTTGATGTTCTGTCACGAAGGTCCGTGGCATCTCGTGGACCGCATCTGGCAGATCCGCACCGACGGCTCCGGGCTGCGGCTCGTCCATGGGCGCTCGATGCCGATGGAGATTGCCGGGCATGAGTTCTGGAGTTGGGACGGGCAGAGTGCGTGGTTCGATTTGCAAACGCCTCGTGGCGAAAAATTCTGGCTGGCTGGCGTCGAGCTGGCCACCGGCAAGACCACTCGTTATGCGATCGAACGCAACCAGTGGTCCGTCCATTACAATCAGTCCCGCGATCAGAAATTGTTTGCTGGCGACGGCGGCGGCCCCAAAATGGTCGCGAAAGCCGAGGACGGAAAATGGATCTGGCTGTTCACGCCGCAGGCTGGTGGTAGTGTGCGTGCCGAACGGCTCGTGGACATGTCCAAGCATGATTACGTGCTCGAACCCAATGTGAATTTCACGCCGGACGGAAAGTGGATCGTGTTCCGAGGGAACTTTGACGGCTCGCCGCAGGTGTATGCGGTTGAAGTGGCCAAGCCGACTGGGAATAGGAGTTGAGGGATGTTTTTTAGACGACAACGCTGGATGGGATGGGTGGCAACGTCACTGTTGTTGGCGGCGGCGATTTGCTGCATCACCGGATGCACGCAGGCGGTGGGCACCGAGACCGCGCTTCGGCGTCTCAGCATCACCGAGTTCGGTGCCGTCGGTGACGGAAAGACGCTGAACACGAAAGCGATTCAGTCCGCCATCGATCAATCTTCCGCGAAGGTTGGTGCGACGTTGGTGGTGCCCGCTGGCACTTTCGTCACGGGCTCGATCTTCTTGAAACCGGGCGTGAACCTTTGCTTCGAGACGAACGCCGTGCTCAAAGGCTCGCAGGATACGAACGATTATCCCTGGATCGAGACGCGCATCGCCGGGTTGGAGATGAAATGGCCCGCGGCGCTCATCAACGCTGACTCCGTGACCAACCTGGTCATCTCCGGCGAGGGAACAATAGACGGCTCCGGATTGCGCTGGTGGCAGGAGTATTGGGCGACGCGACGCAAGGAACTCGACGGCCTCGACCCTCATTTCAAGGTCGGCCGGCCGCGGTTGGTGCACATCATCCGTTCCGGCAACGTCACCGTGCGGGACGTGCTGATGAAGGACTCTGCCTTCTGGCACCTGCAACTCACTTACTGCGACGGTGTGATCGTGGACAGCATCAAAGTCCGCGCGCCGCATGAACCGGTGAAGGCGGCCAGCTCGGACGGCATCGACGTCGATTCCTCCCGCAATATCACCATCTCCAATTGCGACATCGTCTGCGACGACGACGCGATCTGCCTCAAGTCCGGTCGTGATGCCGACGGGTTGCGCGTGAACAAGCCGACGGAAAATGTGGTCGTGAAGAACTGTCGTGTCGGTCATGCCGCAGGTTTGGTTGTCATCGGCAGCGAGACTTCCGGCGGCATCCGCAATGTGCGGGTCATCGATTGTCGCGCGGAGGACGGTTGCCAGGAAGTCGTGCGTTTCAAGACCAAGATGGACCGCGGCGGCGTGGTCGAGGACATCGTTTACGAAAACATCTTTGCCGATGGCATCGCCTCCGTCTTCACGTTCAACATGAACGCGCTGGCGAAGACGTGGTTGCCCGAGCAATTTCGCACGCCGGTCCCGCCGGAGCAGGGGACGCCCGTGTTCCGCAACATCACCATCCGGAACTTGAAGGCGACCAATTGCAAATCCGCCGGGCGTTTGATCGGGCTGCCGCAAAGTCCGTTGCGCGATCTACGGCTTGAGAACATCAGCATCGAGGCTGAGGAAGGTTTTACGATACAGAACGCCATTGGCGTCCGCTTTGACAATGTGAAGCTGAACGGAGAACTCATTCCGTCACCGGCTGATGCGATTTCCAAGACCACGGCCCGGCTGGACTCAGGCTCCGGTCGATGACCGCAGCTTACTCCGGTCGGTCGGCCCTTGTCCTGGCGATATCCTCCGGCTGAACCTCCAGACATTCGTCGTGATCCTCCCAAACGACAGCGGGATAGTGCTCCGCTAACAGCGGCGCGATTTGAAAACCGCCCCGTGCCAAAAGTCGTTCAGCTTGTTGCGCTGCTTCCTCGTAAGCTTGGTTGTAATTTCCTGAACACTTTTGCTGTTTGTCGTCCCAATGCGCCACTTGATGCACCGGTGCATATTCGTCAGCCCACGCGCCGACGCTCGCCCGGACTTCGCTCGGGATCTCATCGAACGGCACCAGCGTTTCATTGCAGTGCAGGCAAACGAGCCCGCTCTCTTTGACGTCGCGCGTGAACAACGGCAACAGCGGAGCGCGGCAACAGGGCGATTCCGTGTAAGCCACCGGTGGTGTGGCGAGACGTTTGAACCACGTCTGCCGGTCGTGGGCCAGTTGTGCGCCGAGCCGATACGCCTCGATGAGCGGATGCGACACGCGCCACGCGCGTCCCTGAAGTTGCCCGAGTGTCTGCGCCAGCCAACGCGCGAGCGTGTGATCGTCCCAATCGCGGAAGGCGCGACCGTATTCCTTCCACAGCTCGTCCTGTTGGGGCGCGGGTTTGTCAGCCATTGGCTTAGCATGTCCACCCCGCGCAGCTTTGTCGAGCGGGCGCGTTTGACAGCACGCTGCAACGGGGCTTAACTCCCACCATGCGCACGACCAAAGTTTTCTTCGCATCAACTCTCCTTGTCACGATTGCCACCCACGCTGCTGACTGGCCGCGCTTCCGTGGACCGAATCAAGATGGCGTCTCGAAGGAAACCGGTTTGAACGCCAAGGCGGTCGAAGGCGGCGCGAAGATTGCGTGGAAAACCAGCGTCGGCACGGGCTTCGCGTCCATCACCATCGCGAACGGTCGCGCTTACACGATGGGTAATGCCGAGGCCAAGGACACCATCTGGTGCCTCGACGTGAACACGGGCAAAGAGATTTGGAAGTTCACCTACGACGAGGAGTTGAAGCCGAATCTGTATGAGGGCGGTCCCAACGCCACGCCGACCGTGGACGGTGACCGTGTTTATACGTTGAGCAAAACCGGTCGCGCGATTTGCCTCGATGCCGCGAAGGGCACGGTGATCTGGAACAAGGCGCTCGCGAAGGAACTCGGCGCGAAGAAGCCTGAATGGGGCTTCGCCGGCTCTGTGCTCATCGAAGGCGATCTTGCCATCTACAACGTCGGCTCGGCGGGCACGGCGTTGAACAAGCAGACCGGTGACGTGGTTTGGAAATCCGGTGCGGGTGCTTCGGGTTATTCGCAAGCCATCGCGGCGAACGTCGGCAAGGAACGCGTCGCGGTGTTCATGGCGGCGGAGGATTGTGTTGCGGTGAACCTCAAAACGGGCGCGGTGGCCTGGAGGTATCCGTGGAAGACCGATTACAACATCAACGCTGCCGATCCGCTGATTGCTGGCCAGAAAGTGTTCGTTTCATCTGGTTACAACCACGGTGCGTCGGTCTTCGAAGTTGCTGACAGCCAGCCCAAGAAGATCTGGGAAAATAAAAACCTCCGGAATCAATTTTCGTCCTCCGTGTTGTGGAAGGACCACATCTACGGCGTGGACGACAATCAACTGCGCTGCGTGGACTTCGCGACGGGCGAGGTGAAGTGGACCGACAAAGCGAGCGGCAAAGGCACGCTCATCCTCGCCGACGGCAAGCTGCTCGTCCTGAGTGAAAAGGGCGAACTCATGATCGCCGATGCATCGCCGGAAGCGTTCAAGCCCTTGAGCCGCGCGCAAATCCTCGGTGGCAAATGCTGGACCGCTCCCGCACTCGCTAACGGAAAGCTCTACGCGCGCAACGCGAAGGGCGACTTGGTCTGCGTGGAACTCGGCGGGAAGTGAGCCGCAGCTTAATCTTCCTCAGTCAGCTTCGTCAGTTCCTGCTGGCAGGCGTCCGCGATTTTTTCCAGCGACGCGAGGAACTTCTCCCGCTCCGCTTCCGTCAGCACGCTCAGCACGCGCGTTTGTAAGTCCAGCGCCGTGGGCTTCGCTGCGGTGAACTTCCGTTTGCCGGGGGCTGTGACGTGCAGGCGGTTGGCGCGCCGATCGCGCTCGTGCGTCTCACGCTTGATCCAGCCGAGCTTCTCCATCCGCGAGAGCAGGGAGGCGATTGTGTTCGGATCGCTGCTCATCACCTCGGTCAACTCCCGCTGCGTCAGGTCGCCGCGCTCGATGAGAGTCCGCAACGTCGTGAACTGCCCCGGCGTCAGCCCCGACTCCGCGATCTGCCGACGGAAGGATTGGTTCAGCCCGAACCACGCCCGGCGCAGGAGTATGGGCAGACGCCGTTGCGTCGGAGCGACGTTTGATTCCGTGTTCGGTTTGCGACGTGCGGTGGCCATGCGGTGGATTTGTCGGCGAAATGATACGCATAAGTATTATCCCTTGCAAAGCCCGCGGTGCTGTTGAATATTCGCCGCACCCTCGGCGCTCGTTTCGGCTGCGGGTTTTCGATTTCAAACCATGACTGCCCAGCGTTATGCCCTCTGCGGCGCCGTCGCGGCGTTTGCGCTCACTCTCATTTCATCTCCGGCTGCGCCCGTCACCGGCTGGCTCGCGTGGCGCGGGCCCGAGCAAACGGGTGTCTCGCGCGAGACCGGTCTGCCTGATCGCATCATTGCGTCGAACGCGCTGTGGGTCGCCGACTATCCCGGTCAATCCACGCCTGTCATCGCGGATGGCCGCCTCTACATCAACGGCTACCTCGGCGAGGACGCGGATCTGCAAGAGGGCGTGGGTTGCTTCGATGCCGAGACGGGCAAACTACTTTGGAGCCAGCGCTACAATGACTTCATCAGCGACACAGTTTACAAGCGTTATGCGACCTCCAGTTGCGCCGTGGATGCGGAGACGGGCAATGTTTACTTCCAAGGCACGCAGGGGATTCTCGCCGGCTTCACGCCGGATGGAAAATTGCTCTGGCAACATTCGATGATGGAGGAGTTCGGTCGGCTCACGTTCCCGAATAGCCGCACCGCGTCGCCGCTGATCGATGGCGACCTCGTCATCACGCGCGGCATCACGGCGAACTGGGGCGCGCAAGGTCCGGCGGCGGATCGCTTCTACGCCTTCGACAAGAAGACCGGCGAACTCGTCTGGGCCAGCAGCCCCGGCGGCCAGCCGAAGGACAATTCCTATTCGCATCCGTATCTCGGCTGGTTCAAGGGCAAGCGTGTGTTCTTCACGGCGCTCGGCGACGGCAGCGTGGCTTGTGTGAATGCCCGCACCGGCGATCCGCTCTGGCGTGTGCAACTCTACAAATCCGGCATCAACGCCACCGTGCTCGTCCACAACAACGACAAGGTCATCGCGATTTACGGCACGCCCTACGAACAATGCCAGATGGTCGCGATGAAAATGCCTGACGTGCTGCCGACGAATGCAGCCGCTGGCCCAGTCGTGGTCGAGCGCAAGGATGTTGAACTCTGGAACGTGGAACTCTCGACCTCGTCGAGCCATCCGATTCTCGTCGGTGACACGGTGTATGTCGTCGCGGAGAAGGGCGATCTCTGCTCGGTGGATGCGAACACGGGCAAGGTGAATTGGAAGCTCAAGCTCGGCATCGAGCAACGCAACGCCAGCCTCGTCGCGGCGGACGGCAAGCTCTACGTGCCGATCCTCGACGACCCGGAAGGCAAGGACGCGGGCGAAGGCGAGGCCGGTCGCAGCGGCGCGTTCTACGTCATCAAGCCCGGTGCGCAGCCGGAGATTCTGAGCCACACCGCCCTCGAAGGCCGCTGCTTCGGCACGCCGGTGGCGTTCAACGGCAAGGTGTATGTGCAGACGACGAAGCATCTGTATTGCTTTGGGAAGGCGGGGAACAACCCTGGATTAAGCGTTGTATCCAATAACGAAACTTGGCCGCAACCAACCTTTGGTAGTTTGATACAAATAATCCCGTCAGAGGTGGCACTCCATCCTGGAGAGAGTAGTGCATTTCGGCTTCGTTTGGTTGACCGCGACGGTTTTGTTTACCGCGATCTTACGAACGCATCGGGTCAGTTGATTTGGACTCCGTTTATCCCGCCGACCGCAAAAGTGAAGTCCACCATGAACGGGAGTTTCAACACCAACGGGCAGTTAGTAGCGTCGAATGCCGCTAATCCATCTGCCGGGGCGTTCCGTGTCTACTATTCTGGAATAAAGGGCGGAGCGGAAGGCTACATCCGCGGCCGGGTGATGCCGAACATCCCGCTCAAACAGGACTTCGACAGCTTCACGCTCAGCGAGACGAATGCCGCCGAAGGTGCGGCGTTTGCGTATCCGCCGCTGCCGTGGATCGGGGCGCGGTTCAAGTTCGAGGTGCGCGAGCGCGACGGCAACAAGTGCCTGACGAAGACGATTGATAACAAATTTTTCCAACGCGCCACCGTCTTCATGGGCACGCCGGAGATGAAGAATTACACCATCGAAGCCGACGTGCTGAGCGACGGTAACCGCCGCAAGATGTCCGAAGTCGGCGTCATCGCGCAACGCTACGCGATCATCCTCAAGGGCAACGACCAGAAGCTGGAGATCAACTCGAACCTCGAACGCCTGCGCGTCTCGACAGACTTCAAGTGGTCGCCGAACGTGTGGTATCACCTCAAAGCCCGCGTGGACGTTGCTGAGGACGGCACCGGCGTCGTCCGCGCCAAGGCGTGGAAGAAGGGCGACCCCGAACCCGACGCCTGGACGCTCGAAGTCCCGCACAAGACGGCGCATCGGGAAGGCTCGCCGGGATTGTTCGGCTTCGCGCCGCAGGATCAACGGGTTTACATCGACAATATCGCCGTCAACGCGAACTGACTTCCAGATTAAGAGAAAGATT
>JBEGQI010000211.1:0-6741 GCA_041181065.1 Verrucomicrobiota bacterium
CTTGGTCTTTTTCTTCCCCGCCGACAGCGCGCCTGAATGGTCCGAGCGTCGTGGCGGCGTGAATTGCAACTGAGACATTCGAGTAAGAGGAGAGGTGGACGTGTGCGCGCTGTAGTGAGAAGGCCGCTGACCGCGACGTCCGAATACCTGAGAAGCGGCCTGGTGCCGGCCTCAAATATGTGCTCTGCACCATATGTGGCCGGCACGAACGTCGGCGGTCGCGCACGCGCCCTGCGACGTTCGAATTGGAAGACGGTGAAATCGCAAGCGCGCCTCGAATTGAGGTTCGCGGAGTGGCAGCCTGGCGGCTCTTGCAGTTGTGTCTGGCCGCCGCGCGAACGGAGCGGTCGGAGTTGGTCCGGGTGCTGGTAAAAACCTGTCAAACGGAAATCTTACGGTGAAATTTTCATGTGAGTTCGTGAGTAGAGAAATTCGATTCGTGAGTATTCACGCGATAAAAAGGTGATCAAGGCTGGCAACAAAAAGTGTGTGCTACGGTGCGCACGTGCCGGTCAATACTACTCATCCTGAGAAGCGCGCGTCCGCCGTGTTGTATCGCGCCGAACAAATTTTGAATTGGCGCAGTGAACGAGTGAAAGGTCGGAACACGGTGACGCTCGTGGTTTTGCGCGAGGAAGTGGAAATGCCCGGGAAAGACGAGTTTGAGCCCCAAGTTGTCGAACAAATCCGAGTTTTGAAGTTGGTGGGAGTCGGCGCCGTACCCGCCCCTGGTGGAGAACGGCAGCTGCACTACGTCGTCGAAGTCTGGCGTGAAGAGATTCCCGCCGGCCAGAAGCCGCGCTCCGTGAGCGACAAGCGCAAGTGGGTGCTGGCGGAGACGCGCACGCCCTTGCGACTCGGCAATGGAACCGTGAGGTTCAAGCCAGAGGTGAGGAGGCCGCGTGCGCGCAACGAAAGGCCAGCCGAGTGTGACTCTCGAATACCCGTGAAGGCTGAATCAGTAATATCGCCGTGGAATTGCCTTCATGAAATCCAGGAGGCCGATTTGGAAGAAAGCAGTGGATTCGGGATAGGCGTTCCAACTGAGCGTATCTTCGATGCCGTCGGCATCCTTGTCAGTGGCGCAGTTATTGACGGAGCCGATTTCGCTGAAGATCCGGACATGAAGCGGATTGTTTCCGCAGAAGTATCCGACGATGGCCTTGGCGCGATCCGCGTAGCGCTTTTCGGGAGCCACCGCAAAGAGGCTGGACAACGATTGCAACCAGAGTCCATTTGCATAGAACTCACGGTAAGGATGCCGCTCACTGCCAAAGTAATACGTCATACCATTGGTCTGGCGCGGACCAAAAAGTGGCGTATGCACGTTGCTTTCTTCGGGAACGGGCTTCAGCGCGAGCCAGACGTCGGCAGCCCGCATGGCCACACTTTTCCACTTAACTGCGTCCGGGTGTGCGGCGAACCGTCGCGCACCTTCAGCCAGCGCGGTGATGTTGACGGCATCCTGATTGGGGTATTTGCTCCAGGTTCCGTCGGCCTGGATGATGTCGGTCAGGGCGCTCAATGCGTCAAAACACAGTTCCTTCAATGGGCGGGCGGGCTCACCACCGGCGAGGCTCACCGGCAAATCCGGGGCAACTTCCGCGGCAGCCAGCATGCCCAGAAGCAAATATCCCTGTTCGCCCGGGCGACTCCAAAGCAGGTGGCCGGACTTCGTTCGCTCGGTGTAATTCAGATCAAGTCCATCGTGCAGACAAAAGCGGAGAGTGAGCGCAATGGCTTCACGAAACTGCTGATTCAGTGGACCGTTTGGATAGGCTTTGAGCGATTCGCCCAATGCCCACAGGCAACGACCATTAAACACGCCACCTTGCGCAAAATCTCGACGCTCTGGATCAGCAAACCAGCCGGTCTCCTCTGTTAGCCATTCGCCAGTTTCAAACATCCCGTAGCGGAACGCGCCGGCGGTGTAATGCTCCTGTTTGCCGGACTTTTGCATGAGGGCGAAGTTATCCGTGCTCCGGTGTTGCATCGCGAGCAGATTCAGAGCGACTTCGCCAGCCAGATGGTCAGGGTCCTCGTCGAATGACGGCCCAGATTTTTTTTGCATCTGGTAAAGCACGAGGATATCGGCAAGGTCGTTCGCGAATGTGTAGGGCCGGTAATTTGTTTGTGCGCGGTTTCCCTGGTTTCCGTCCCACGGATGATTGTTCTGCGGATTGAACCAGGTGCTCCACATCGCCTGCCAGAAGCCGCGCGCGACGCGGTGGTTCAACGGCTTCGACCAATCGCGGTCGCGATGGTCAAAATCATAGAGCGTGGCGTGCTCCTTGAACCAATCAAAATCCGCTGGCTTCGCGAGATCGAATTCTGGCTGGTCGATGCGCATCAATTTCGCCGCCCGGCTGTGCAGGAACAGATTTACGAGCGAACGCATCTGTGGCCACTGGGTGGCCTGCATATCCTTGCGACCTAGCGCATCAATAAAATCATCAGTGAACGGCAGCGGCAGTTCGGGCAGCAACCCTTCGCCGCCGGACAAAATAAGCGTGATCTCCGCCTGATGCTCCAGCAGGTCTTCCCCGTCAAACTTCGTGGCGTCGGTCGCATCCACATACAACAGCATGGGCGAGAGCTTTGGTGCGCCGGAGAAATCTTGCGGAAAGTTGCACGAGAATTTCCCGAATCGAACCGTTGACCGGGTCTCGAAACTTTGGCCCAACGATGTCGTCACCCGCACTCTCACCACCGCGTCGTCTGCGACGACCGCTTTACCTTTGATGAGGACTTTGTCGCCTGCAATCGATTTCACCGCCGACGGCAACAAGCTGTCGCGCAGATCCACGTTGGGCTGGAGCAGCCCGGCGGCTTGCAATGTGCAGGCGGCAGGCAACAGGCACAGAGCCAAGCAGAGCGGCACTATTTTTTTCAACCAGCGATCGGTCATTTGGGCAATTCGATTTGGGCGGTTCTATTGGCAGGCCGCAGCGACGGTTTGGTCGGGGACGATTCCGCCGCGATGGTTTCCAGTTGCTCAAGTCCGCCTGCGGGACTTTTTCCTGCTCCCACACCCCAACTGTAATTGGGTGCAGCTCCCATTTCCAAGGTAAGACCGCCTCCGCTCATGATTTGCTCGTGGGTCAGATACGTCCGATCAAAGGGTTGGCCGTTGAGTGTGGCGGATTGAATATAAGGGCGCAGCGGCCCGCTGCTCTGCGCGGTGATCGTGAAAGTCTTGTTCTGCGGCAAAGTCAACGTCGCCCGGTCGAACAGCGGACTGCCGATCAAGTAATCCGGTGTCCCCGGACACACCGGATAAAATCCCAACGCGCTGAACACATACCAAGCCGAGGTCTGGCCCGTGTCTTCGTCGCCGCACAAACCGTCCGGCGTGGCGTGATAGAGGAGCGTCATGACCTGACGCAGCCGGACCTGCGCCTTCCACGGCTGGCCAACGTAGTTGTAGAGATAGACCATGTGCTGGATGGGTTCGTTGGCGTGAGCGTATTGCCCCATGTTCAACGCCGCCATTTCGGTCATTTCATGAATGGTCCGGCCATACGTCCCCACTTTGAAAGTGTTGGGAGCGGCAAACACAGCATCCAGCTTGTCGGCAAATGCCTTCTGCCCGCCCATGCGCGAAACCAATCCCGGCACATCCTGCATCACACTCCACGTCCAATGCCACGAACTCCCTTCGGTAAAAGGCCCGCCCCATTCCGTCGGATCGAACGGCTCGCACCATTTCCCGTTGGTTTGGCGGCCGCGCACAAAACCCGTCGTTGAATCGAAGACGTTGGTCCAGTTCATCGCCCAACGCCGAAACTGTTGTTCCTCTTGTGTCCGCCCCGCCGCGCGAGCGAGGAGTGCGGCGCAAAAATCGTCGTAAGCATACTCGAGTGTCTTGGCGGTCGCTTCCTTGTAACTGGGCTCACCCTTGACATAGGAATACGGCACGTAACCCAATTGACCGTATTCCTTCGCTCCGTCGCGACCGATAGCGCGGCAGAACTCGGGTGCTTGCGTTGTCGCATCATGCAGCATGGCGTCCACAGCTTTTTGCAAATCAAAAGAGCGAATGCCCTTCACCCACGCATCCGCCAGCAACGAAAACGCGTGGTTGCCAATCATGCAATCGGCGTGACCCGCGCTGGCCCAGGACGGCAGCCAACCGCTTTGCTCGTAGGCGGCGATCATTCCTTGCATCATTTCCGCGCTCATTTCCGGATAGAGCAAGTTGTAGAGCGGGTTGGCGGCGCGGAACGTGTCCCAAAAGCCAACGTCCGTGTAATAGACGCCCGCATGCACCTTGCCATCGAACGGGCTGAAATAGACATTGCGGTTGTCACCGTCGATTTCATGCATCTTGTGGGGAAACAATAACGCGCGGTAAAGCGCGCTGTAAAAGGTGCGACGTTGATCTGGCAATCCCCCTTCCACCGTGGCGCGTCCCAGCATCTCATTCCAACGTGCTTCAGCGCGTTGGCGGATGGTGTCAAAATCTGCCGAGCCAATTTCCCGTTCCAGATTCCGCTCGGCTTGTTCCAAACTGATGTAGGAGGAAGCCACCTTGCAACCCACGCTGCGATCCG
Source organism: Verrucomicrobiota bacterium (assembly GCA_041181065.1). Lineage (GTDB taxonomy): Bacteria > Verrucomicrobiota > Verrucomicrobiia > Limisphaerales > DSYF01 > DSYF01. Next base: position 4,554 of record JBEGQI010000211.1, read on the forward strand.
TGGCCGTTTCAAATTGCAAAAACGCTCCGACGTGATCACCCGCCAGTTGCGGCACGCCCTTTTGCACGGCGGCCGGATTCCACACACCGTGCGCCACAAAGGGCCGGTCAAAAACCAACACGAAATAGTTGGTGAAATTATCCGGAATGCCGCCGTTGTTGCGGTGGTTCTTGCTGATGTAGTGCGTCCCGCCAACAATCTTGTTTTCTTGGGGAATAATCTTCACCCACGAGCCACCGGGGAAGGCGTCGAGCACGACGAAGGATTCATTGGTCGATTCAAACATGAACCGGAAGCGCGCGGCCCGTTCCGTTGGGGTCACTTCGGCGGTAGCCTTCCAAGTGTCCAACCGCACCCGGTAATAACTCGGCTCGGCGAATTCCGCCTCGTGGCGAAATTCCGAAGCACGATCCCGCTCCGTGACGGCGAGTTTTCCGGAAACGGGCATCAACGCGAATGTCCCATAATCTCCGATCCACGGACTCGGCTGATGGGTCTGCCGAATGCCGCGAATCTTCGTCTGTTTATATTGATAGAAGAACGAATCATTTTCCGGCTGGGTGTAAGGTGTCCAAGTGTGCATCGGAAACGGCAGGGCAATGGCGGGATACGTGTTGCCGCTGGAAAAGGCACCCTTGGAATCCGTCCCTTGCAGCGGATTAGCCAGTGATACTAGGCCTGCCGCAGATGCGGCTGTGATGGTCAGCCAGGTTGCTGACGCGCTGGCGAGAATCCTGACGCCACGCAGAGTTGCCCAGTTTTCGCTACTGGAGAATTCTGAAAAGATATTTTGTTTCAATGTTTTCATGCTTACGGATAAACCAGCCGGTAAAGCCCACTCACGTTGGTCTGCGGGACGGTGATGTTTGTGGTCGTGATGGTCGTCAAACCGGAGACCGTTCCCCAGCGTGAGCCAAAAAGACCGACGCGGGCAGTCATGGAAGACAAACCCGCGTCGGCACCAATTCACCCAACCCAAAGCAAATCGCCTTACGGATATGCCAGGCGATAGAACACTGTCGGCCGCGTGTTGTTCACTGTGATATTCGTGGTGCTGGCGCTACCCGGGGTAACATCCACCCAGTTCGTGCTGAGCCCCTTGCTCAGGGCATTGGTCTGCTGCTCCAAGCGCCAGCCCAATCCGCCCGGCCAGGCGAGCGTGAGCACTCCCGCGCTGTAGCTATTGGTCAGCGAGGTTGCTGGCGGAGTAACCGGTCCGGGGCTGCCCACGGTGAGCACCCCATTGGTGAACCTGAAAGTGTTGGTTCCGCTCGTGACGATGCTAGAGAAGTTGCCCGGGGTCGTCGCGCCCGCGCCGCTGAACAGCGTGAATGTCTGGCCGTTGGTGAAGGTGCCAGACTCCTCAATCTGTAACACGCCGCCATAAGTCACGGACGCTCCAAGAACGACCTGATCATTTGCCGGGGTTGTGCCATCCACTTCGAAGACGTTGGTTGAACCCGCCGACAACACAACGTTGCCATTTAGAGTGAGGGTGCCGATCGCGGCATCGCCCGGGGCGAGCGTGCCACCATTTGCATTGGTCACCACACCATTGATAGTGCCGGTGCCGCCGAGAGTGCCGTTCGCATTGACATTCACCGCGCTGCCTGCACCAAGCGAACCTGGGCTGTTAACCAGCAGAGTGCCGGCGTTGACGGTGGTGTTGCCGATGTAAGTGTTGGTTCCCGAGAGGATCAACGGGGAAGTCGCGCTGTTCTGGGTGACGCCGGTGACGTTCGCGCCAATGACAGCACTGATGGTCGTTTTGCCTATGGCGGTGCCTTGCACGGTGATACTGCCGGTAGGGTTGACGGTAGTTGTGGTCAGGCTAACGGCGTTCGTTCCAAGGCCCAGGTTGTTGATGAGCAGGTTGCCTGTGCCGGTCACGCCCCCGCTCAAAGTCGCGGTGGATTTGTTCGTCACGGCATTATCAAAAGTTTGTAATGTCAAATTGCCATTCAAGGTAATCGGCCCGCTCAAGTTGAAGTTAGCGCCGACACCATTGCCACTGATGATGTTCGTGCCGCTGTCGGGCGCGTTGATTGTGAAAGCGTTGGTGTTACTCTGGCCAGTCCTGTAGGTCGCACCGCTGGAGCCAGTGCCGCCCATGACGACCGTGCCCGTGCCCAGTGTGGTTTGGGTGGTCCGGCTTTCCAACGCGCCATTCCTGATCCTCACTCCACCA
>JBEGQI010000212.1:0-4850 GCA_041181065.1 Verrucomicrobiota bacterium
TCGTTCAACGCTGTTTCTTCTGTGCTGGCTTGAGCGCCACCAGGTCCACCCTGGCCACCACGTCCGCCGAAAGCGCCGCGGAATCCGCGCATCATCTGATCGCGGCGAAGTTCATTGACCTTGGTGACGAGCGGCTCGATGGCCTTCCATTCATCGTCCGTGCTGCCGAACGCTTCCTTGATGCGCTCATTGAAGCGCTGCTGCATCTGGGCAGGATCAAAGTTGCCGCGTCCGCCTTGGCGTCCACCACGACCGCCGCCAGGACCACCTTGATCACCGCCCGGTCCGCCGCCCGGACCGCCGTTGTCTTGTGCGAACACAGTGCCGGTGCTCAAGCAGAGCGCGGCGACGCCGGCCAATGCCAGCATTTGAGTGAGTTTCTTCATGTTGTTCTCCGTCAGTTTTGGTTTTTGTGAGCAGGGGCGCACCGCGTGCGCTGCATACCTGCGTGCGATTCTTACTTTGCAACTGCCGTGCCAACGCGTTTTTCGGCCTGAAAACGAGGCTGTTCGGTCTGATTTGCGCAGCCGTTGCGCAAATAACTGCGCAAGCTTTGCGCACGGCGTCATTCCTTCCGAAATTCTGCCAGATGTCTGGAGGCGACCCCGAGGGGGAGGTCCAACTGTTCCTGTTCGCTCAACGCTTGCGCGTCGAAGCCCAGTTCGCGGAGTGACCGTGCAAAGTCGGCGGCAAAGCCATGCAACGTGTAAACCTTCTTCGGCGCGACGCGCTTCACGAATTCAATGAGGCTGGGAAAGTCTGCGTGGTCGCTCAACGGAAAGGCGGCGTCTGTCCCGGAGCGGAAGCGGCAGCTCGAATCCAAGGCCCAGCCGGTGACGATGGCAGTGCGCGTGCGTTCGAGTTGCTGGAACAGGATGGAACGCGACGATTGCGGCGGCGCGATCAGCACGGCGTTCTGCGCATTGGCACCATCGAAGATCGCGTAAGGCGGGAAGGTCTGCCCGAAGTGTTCGTAGATGCGCGTGAGTTTGGCGGCGTCCTTGTGCAGGACGATGGCCGTATTCAGGTCGCGCAACCCAGCGAGCAATTCCTGGCTCTTGCCCAGCGAGTAGGCGAAGAGCACTGGCGTGGCGCCGTCCACCAGCGCACTGCGACAGAACTGTTTGATCTCATTCCACACTTCGACTTCCGGCGGCAACTTGTATTGCGGTCGGCCGAAGGTGGTTTCCATGATGAGCACGTCCGCATGGCGCGGCTGACAAGGCTCGGCGCAAAGATTGGGACGCAGCTTGAAGTCGCCGGTGTAAAGCAGCGAGCCGCCCTCCGCTTCCACGAATGCCATCGCGCTGCCGAGGATGTGTCCGGCGGGTAGCAGAGTGAGCTGAAACTTTTTCCCTTCGCCGGAAAATCCGCACGGTTCACGGAAGCGCAGAATGCGTTCGGAACGTTTCCCGCCCAAGCGATGACGCATCAACCACGCCGTCGGTTCGGTGAGGATCGCTTCCGGGTGTGCGGCGATGTGGTCGCTGTGCGCGTGGCTCACGAAGACATGGCCCGGCTTGGCCCGATGCGGATCGAGCCACAGGCCAAGCTTCGGCAGATGAACGCCGCCTTGATGATATTCCACGGCGAAGGCAGACACGTCCGCAAGTTGGCGGGAACGGAACACAAGTCAACGTGCGATGAATCCCGCGACCATCGTCATCCGAAAGTTCATGAAATTTCTTAAATCCAAACGGGGAGCTACACTTGCGACAATATGGGTTTTGCCCCATCATTGGCCCGTCGTCGGTGTGGGCCGACGACTCATACGGTTGGTTGGTTGAAGGTGAACCCGGCGGGCGCAAGCCCGCCGGGTTTTGTGTTTGCGATGGATTTTTTTGGCGAGTTGGCGCTAATTGGCTCCATGCCTGAAATTGAACTGAACGGACTTCCGCGGGAGATGCGCCAGTTGCATACGAAGGGAATGGAGGCGCTGAACCGGGACAACTTCGAGTATGCTATCGATCTTTTCATGCAGGTGTTGAAGCACGCGCCGGGCTGCGTGGATTGCAGGAAAGCGTTGCGTCAATCGCAAATCGGCAAAGCCTCGGCCAAGACCGGCCTCTTCAAAAAAGTTCTCAGCGGTGCCAGCACGGCACCGCTGGTGGCAAGGGGCATGGCGATGCGTGGCGATCCCAGCAATGCCATCATCCTTGCCGAGCAGATTTTGAATCTCGACCCGAATAGTTCAGCGGGACACAAGCTGGCCGCCGAGGCTGCTTTGGCGATGGCGATGCCGCGGACGGCGGTGCTTTCGCTCGAAGTCCTCGCCCGCAACAACTCACGCGACAAGGATACCGTCATCCAGTTTGGAAACGCACTCGCGGACATCGGGGAAATCGTCCGCGCCGAACGGACGTTGCTGGAATTACAACGTCAAATGCCGACCGACCCGGAGGTCAATCAGGCAGTGAAGAATCTTTCCGCCCGGCGGACGTTGAACGAAGGCGGTTATGAAAAGGCCGAGCAGGAGAATAGTTCCTTCCGCGACATGCTCAAGAACAAGGCTGAAGCGACCAAGCTGGAACAGGAGGCCCGCCTTGTCCGTCCTGAAGATACGACTGAACGCCTGATTCAAGAGTATGAAGCCCGGCTGGCCGGAGCTGACAAAGGCAACGTGCGCCTGATGCGGTCGCTGGCGGAACTTTACACGCAGCGGAAACGTTTTGATGACGCGCAGAGAGTTTACGCGCAGATGAAGGTCACAGATGTCGGGACAGATCCGACGTTGGACAAGGCCATCTCGGACACGCGGGTGAAGCAACTTGACCATACGATCGCTCAACTGGACCCGACGGCTGATGATTTCGAGACCCGGCAGGCCGAGATTTCCGCCGAGAAGCAAGTGTTGCAGCTTGAGGAATGTCGCAAGCGGGTGGAGAAATATCCCACCGATATGGCCATCCGCTATGAGTTGGGGGTGTTATATTTTCAGGCGGGCAAAATCAGCGAGGCGATCCAGGAATTTCAAAAGGCGCAGAACAACCCGCACAAGCGGCTTTCGTCCATGAACTACCTCGCGCAATGTTTTGCCAAGCGAAAGATGTTCGACCTCGCGGCGCGCACGTTGCAAAACGCTCTGAAAGAAAAGCTGATCCTGGACGAGGAGAAGAAAGACCTGCTCTACAACCTTGGTTGCGTGCTCGAAAACATGAACAAGAAGGAAGAGGCCATCGAGCAGTTCAAACAGATCTACGAAGCCGACATCGGCTATCGCGACGTGGCGGCGAAGGTGGACGCGTATTACGCCGGGCAATAAAACGTTCAATGCCCATTGCGGACGGAGGCAGGTTCTCAAAAGCTTGCTGTGTGTGCGCTGCTGCCCAAAGCTGATCCGCGTCACCGAGCATGAGTGTTGAATTGATACCCATCCTGATTGACGAGCAGGTCCTGGCGGGTGAGGTCGCTCGTTTGCGGGCGACGTTGCCGCTGGAAACGCTGGACAGTTGGGAGACCCAATTTCACGCGGCTTTGTTCTACGAGCCCCATGCGGAGCGTAATCAATATGCTTACGCCTCATTGCGCCCGTTCCGCAGCATCCGGATGAACTACGACGCCGATGCCATGCGGTTCCAGTTGCTGAACCAGGCGCGAAAGACGGCCCGGGACGCTGGCCCGACCGAACGCAGCGCCAGTGCGCTGTTCCAATTCCTCGAAGTGTTCTTCTGCTGCTTCGTTGGGACGAATCCGCACAATGAGTTTGGTTTTCAGCACAGCACTATCATCAGCTTGAGCAACTGCCGGCGGCTGCACGCGCTTTTTGAGCGCATCGACTTTGCTTTGCTTGCACCGGTTTTTGCCGAGCATTGCAAGACTCGCGATGACGGTTCCGCTTACACTCACATCCAGTCTTTTGCTGGGCTGGTCGATTACGCCACGGCACTGGATGGTTTGCTCATCCAGGCCGGCGACTGCGGCAAGTGGCTTTACATCTATGGCGGCTGACAGGCCCATCTTTCATCAAACCTCAACTCGGCTACCACGATGATCTCCTCCATCACGCTTCCTTCAGAACTCATCCAAGCCGCCGAATCGTTGGAGCAACGCATGCGGATTTTGTCGGTGCCGACCCGCAAGGTTCCGCTCTCGGAGTGGGCTTTGGTTCCGGAAAAGGTTCAAGACCAGATCCCGGTCTGGGTGCCGGCGTTGCTGGCCAGTCACAGCCTTCATGGCGCGGTCTTGGCCTGTCAGAATCGCAACGACGACATGCCTTCGGAACGGTGGTTCAGCTTTGCCGGGCCCGATCAATTTAAGGAATTCCTGCTCAGCAAAGACTACGTGTGGGACACGGAGATTCTCGCGCAAGGTTATTGCCCCATCTCTTACGAACAGAATGGCGATCTATGGGTCACCAGCATCAAGGACGGACCGGACTCGCCCATTTACTTGTTCGGCCTGTCCGAAATGGAGCGGTTTTTCGCCAGCAGCCGCATCGCCTGCATGATGTCCTGCATGGCCATCAGCGAACTCGGTTTCAACGACCCGGAAAAGCCACGGTCCGTCATGTGGCACCCATAACGCCATTGGAGTGCTCACCCAATCTCAACCTTCAACACCCTTAGCCACCAAGGCGTGGAGGGGGTTGAGACAAGATTAACAGGATGGACAGGATTTTTCCGGGCCGGTGTATTTTGATAATCCGGTGAAGCTCGTTAATCCTGTCAAAGTTTCACCGCAGCACGTATTTGGGCGCACCAAAGACCAGCCACCGCTCAAACTCGGAAATAAACCAAAACAAACTTCGACAACCCCGGCATTCCGGCTTACGTTCAGGCATCGGTAAAGCAGACCCTTTAATCACATCGGTTCTGCGCAACCTGTGCTCGCATTCGGCAGGTGTTCATACC
>JBEGQI010000213.1:0-3411 GCA_041181065.1 Verrucomicrobiota bacterium
CTGATCCGCACGCCGAGGCGCAGAAGAACCAGAACCCCGACCTGCAGATGGCCCGTCCGCAAATGCCCGCCGCTCCGCCGCCGCCGGCCAAATTCCCCGACATGCCGTGGAAGAAAAAGAAAGAGGGCGGAACCCCCTGAGGCTTCCCGTGTAACTTGAATTTGGAAATCAAGAACTCAGAAATGTGGTCGGTTCCTTCCTGGTTTCTGATTTCCAAATTGTGAATTGCCTGCGCCGTGCTACAACAGCCCTATGAAATCTGCCTACGAACTCGCGATGGAACGGTTGCAAAAGCAATCGCCGACCACAAAGCTATCCGCCAAGCAGAAGGCCGCGCTGGCCGAACTCGACTCCCAATACGCCGCTAAGATCGCCCAGCGTGAACTCGCCCTGAAGGACGAGATCACCCGCGCGCAAAGCAACGGCAAGGACGAAGAAGCCGACCAGCTCCGCGCCCAGTTGAACCACGATCGCGCCAAGCTTCAAGTTGAACTCGAAGAGAAGAAGGAACTGGTGCGGCAGAAATCGTAGCCGGACAGACGCCCCGCCTGTCCGGTCGAACGTTCAACTTGAAACACGCCATGATTATTCGCAAACGGCTCAACAAAATTTTCCTAATCGCCCTCATCTGTGTTGCAGTCGCGACCCTCAGCGTGCTCGCGCTGAACGAGTGGATTGTGCGCTCCACGCGTGCGTTCGTCTTCACGGACGAGGCTGCGTTGCCGCAGAACGATGTGGCGTTGGTGCTCGGCACGGGAAAACTTTTGCGCGGTAGCGGGAAGATCAATCCGCACTTCCGCAAACGCATCGAAGCGGCGGCGGCGTTGTATCATGCGGGCAAGGTGAAGCACCTGCTCCTCAGCGGCGACAACCACGTCGTTGGTTACGACGAGCCGACGGACATGGCGGAGGCGTTGATGGCGTTGAACGTGCCGCCGTCCGCGATGACGCTCGACTACGCCGGCTTCCGCACGCTCGATTCCGTGGTGCGCGCAAAAAAAGTCTTCGGCCAATCGCAGGTCACCATTGTCACCGACGACTTCCACGCGGCGCGTTCGGTGTTTCTGGCACGGCATGAAGGGCTGGATGCCGTGGCGTTCTGTTCCGCGAAAGTTTCAACGCGCTTCTCCGCACGCTCCCGTGTCCGCGAAGTCGGCGCCCGCGTGAAGGCCGCGTTGGATGTCTACGTGTTGAACACCAAGCCTCACTTTCTCGGAGAGCCAGTTCAGGTTCAGGTCGCTAGCGCTGATTGATTCCGCGTTGCAGCAAGTCAAAGTGCGTCAGCGCCACGACTACCATCGAGTGGCCAATCTTGCCGGACGCGATGAGTTTCGGGATGTCCGCGATGGGCACGAGGCGCGTGACGATGTCTTCGCCGTGGTCGAATTCGACGGCGTGGTCACAACGGCAATTCTCCACCAGCACTGTGTAGCACTTGTTGCCCATGATGGCTGGGTTCGGAAAGATCTCGCCGATGACGCGGGCGTTGGAGCCCGTGTAGCCCGTCTCCTCGCGCAATTCGCGTTCGCCTGCGACGACGGGTGATTTCTCATGCGGATCCATCATGCCGCCGGGCACTTCGAGTTCGACGGTGTTGGAGCCGTGGCGGTATTGCTCGATCATCACCAGTTCCTTTTGCGGCGTGACGGCGATGATGTTGACCCAGTTGGTGCAGTCGATGATGTAGAAATCGTGCTCGCGCCCGGTGCGCGGCGAACGCTTCACGTCCGAGCGGATGGTGAAGATGCGGAAGTTGCCGACGGGCTTCGAACTCAGCAGCGGCCAAGGTTTGATGTCGCTCATTTCAGAAAGGGTAGCAATCGTCGCGCGGCGGCTCACTTAGTTTTTGTCCGGAAAGTGAAATGGGATTGAGGGCTGGGCTTGGTAGTGGGACAGGCTTCCAGCCTGTCTAGGCGGGAATCTTGCCCGCGTTTCCAGATCTCGCGGGCTGGAAGCCCTGCAAGGCAGGCCAGAGGCCTGCCCCACTACACGTCAAAGACCGCGCGCCTTCGCGGCCCAGCCGCCGCTCATGAGTTTGAGCAGGTGTGTCAAAGCTTCTTCGTAGCTCTGGCCTTTCTCGACCATGAGTTGCTTCGCGCGCTTGTCGAGTTGCGCGGCCATCTCGGCTGATTTGTCCGCCGGACAACCGATCGCGGTGAGCAGTTGGGCAAGTTGGTTGAGGTCCATAAACGAAAAGCGCGGGTGAGTTGCCCCACCCGCGCCCGGGAAACTGCGGTTACGCCTGCTCCACGATCTTCACGCTGATGATCGTTTGCTTGGCAGTCGGACGATCGCCGGGTTGCGTGGGCGTGGTGGCGATCTTCTCCAGCACGTCGTCGCCCTTGATGAGCTTGCCGAACGCGGTGTATTGGCGGTCGAGGAAGCGCGGGTCGCCGTGGCAGATGAAGAACTGGCTGCCGGCGGAGTCGGGGTTGCTGGAGCGCGCCATCGAGAGCACGCCGCGCACGTGGGGCTTGTCGTTGAACTCGGCCTTGATCTGGTAGCCCGGCCCGCCGGTGCCCCACGCGGACTTCTTGGACTCGTCCTTGGTGTTCGGGTCGCCGCCCTGGATCATGAAGCCCTTGATCACGCGGTGAAAGCACTGGCCGTCGTAAAAGCCCTTGTTCGCGAGCTTCTTGAAGTTCTCGACGTGGCCCGGCGCGACGTCGGGCCAGAATTCGAGGACGATGGTGCCTTCGGTGGTTTTGATGACGGCGACTTCGTTGGGGGTGCTCACAGGTTTTTTCTCTTCTTTCTTATCTTGGGAAAGCACCGGCGCGACGCCCAGAGACAGCGCGACGAGGCAGGTTAGAATGTTCACTTTCATGCCGAGACATTTGCCATGGGCCACGCGGCGTGTCACGCCTGAAGTGTGGTGGTGTAAAAGTTGCGCTGGCGAATCCCGCCACGTAAGGTCACACGCGTGAAACTGCTCGCCGACTGCCGGCTCTACACGTTCGTGGACACCGCGTATCTGCGCGGACGCGCCCCGGAAACCGTCGCGCGCCAGCTCTGCGACGGCGGCTCGGACATCATCCAGCTCCGCGCCAAGGACAAGTCGGCTGATGAAGTCCGCCGCATGGCCGGGGCGATTCTGCCGGTGACGAACGCGGCGGGCGTGTGGCTCGTCATCAACGACCACCTTCACATCGCCGCCGAAACTGGCGCACCTGTTTGCCATCTTGGGCAGGAGGATTTTTTTGACGCGGGCCACGCGCACGTTTCCAAACTAAAAATCCAAAACCCAAAGCTTAAAATAGGCTTGTCCACCCACGCGCCCGAACAGGCGCAGCGCGCTGTCGCCGCAGGAGCGGACTACGTCGCCATCGGCCCGGTGTTCGCTACTGGCACCAAGCCGACGGCGAAACCCGTGACGCTGGAATACGTCCGCTGGGCTGCCCGCGAGGTCAA
>JBEGQI010000214.1:0-6542 GCA_041181065.1 Verrucomicrobiota bacterium
ACGTGCGGCGCGAGCGCGCAGTCTTTTACGCCGAAGTCACGCAGCTGTATGTTCCGTCAGCCGGAGTCGTGGAGGGCGCGCATGTCGTTTCAATTCGCCCGGCGCAGGGCGAGTTGGGCGAAGTCATCCTGAGCGTCCCGGCGGGCGCGACGGTCACCGACGTGACGGACGTCTCCGGCGGCAGCCGGCAATCCGTCGTCTCGCTGTGGCGGTTCGATCCCGATACGCGCAAGTTGCGCGTGACGTTGAACCCTGCACAGTCGCGGGCGTTCGCGCTACTTGTGCGTTCGCAGGTTGCGACCGGCCCGCTGCCGTTCGAGCAATCCGTGGGTTTGCTCAGTGTGGAAGGAGCGGCGAATCAAATCGGCGTGCTCGGCGTCGCGACCGGGAACGAAGTCCAACTCGACAACGTGACGGCGGCTGCGTGCTCGCCGATCAACCTGGAAGATTTTCCCAGCGATGTGGCGCAGTCGCTCGTGGGACAAATTCCCGGCCTGACGCTGCGACGTGCGTTCCGCTATTCGGATGCGACGGCCACGGCGGCGTTGAAGGCGTCGTCGGTGCAGCCCGACGTGCGCGTGGAAATGCAGGACACGTTGTCTATCGGCGAAGACCGCACCGTGCTGGCTTCGACGGCTACGGTGGATATCACGCGTGCAGGGATTTTCCGCCTGAGCTTCAAGATGCCCGCCGGTTTCGATGTGGAATCCGTCAGCGGCGCGGCGTTGAGCCATTGGACCGAGTTGAAGAGCGACGAGGGACGCATCATCACGTTGAACCTGCGCGGCAAGACCGAGGGTCGGCAGCAATTCAGCATCAGCCTCGCCGGGCCCGGCGTGAAGGCGTCGCGTAAGGGTGATTCGTGGACGGTGCCACAAGTGGTCTTGCGCGAAGCGGGCAAGCAGCAGGGCTCGCTCGTGGTCGTGCCGGAGCAGGGGATGCAGCTGCAGCCGACCACGCTCGATGGCGTGTCCCAGCTCGACCCGCAGAAGGCCGGCATTCGGCAGAAGGGCGTGCTGGCGTTCCGGGTGTTGCAGTCGCCGTGGAATCTGGCGTTGCGCATTGAACAAGTGGATCCATGGGTGCAGGTCACGAGCCTGCAACATGCGACCGTGAACGAAGCTCAGGTGAAGGTCACGGCGAACTTGCAGTATCAGATTGAGAACACGGGTTTGAAGACGTTGCGTGTGCTCGTCGAGGCAGGTGCGAGCGATAGCGTGCATTTCCAAGGCGATTACGTCGCTGATTTCAAGAAGGTCGATGGCGCGGTGACGAACGACATGCAGCTTTGGGAAGCGAAGCTGCAACGGCGCATCATCGGGCAATATCTGCTCGCGGTGACGTATCAGACGGCGATGGGCGAGACGGCGGCGGAAACCGTTGTGCGCGGCGTGCAGGCGGCTGACGTCAATTTGCAGCGCGGTTTCGTGACGGTGCAGGCGGGCGGACGGTTGCAAGTGCATGTGGACGCGCAGCCGGCGGCGTTGCAGCCGACCGAATGGCAGAGCATTCCGCGCACGTTGCAGGCGAACCTGAAAGGGGCTACGGCGAACTTCGCGTATCGGCTGGTTGAACCCGCTTTCCAACTGCCGTTGAAGCTGGATCGTCACGAAGCGGCGAAGCTGTTGCCTGCGCGCGTGAACAACGTCACGTTCACGTCGGTGATTTCCGACGCGGGCACGATGCTCACGCAGGCGCGTTTGGAGATGTTGCCCGGCGACAAACGGCTATTGTCCGTGAAGCTGCCGAAGGACGCGAAGTTCTGGTTTGCTTTCGTGAATCAGAACGGCGTGTGGCCGTGGCGCGAGAAGGATGAGATCTTGATCCCGCTCGAACAGCAATCGCGCAACGGCAAGCCCGTGCCCGTAGAAATCTTTTACAGCAGCCAAGTGGGCCAGCCCGCTTCCGGCACGCCGAACCTGGAGTTGCTAGCGCCGAAGTTCGATCTGCCGCTGGAGAATATCTCGTGGCGGTTGCACCTGAGCGAGAAGTGGCACGTGAAGGATTGGACGGCCACGATGCAGCTGCAGGGCGAGAGCGTGACGCCGGTGGCCACGACCATTGATCTGGACGCCTATCAACGCGAGGAGTCGGCGCAGCAGCACGAGAAGACCATCGAGGCGGAGCAGATGCTCGCGCTCGGCAACAGCGCGTTGCAGAACGGCGACCCGCAGCAGGCGCGGCGCGCGTTCCAGTCGGCCTACGGGTTGAGCACACATGACAACGCGTTCAACGAAGACGCGCGGGTTCAGTTGCACAACCTCAAGCTGCAACAGGCGCTCGTTGGTTTTAACGTGCGCCAGGCGACGTCGGCGGGTGAGACCGGTGGGGTGGCGGCGCGCGTCCGCGAACTGCGCGGCGGCAAGGAATTGAACTACACGCAACAGGACGCGAGCCAAATCATCGCCGCCAATTCCGCCGAGGATAACAGCGCCTACATGCGGCTGGCGGAGAAACTCGTGCAACAGCAGGACGCCGCCGTGAGCAGCGCCAGCGCCATCCGCGCGAACATCCCCGAGCAAGGACGCGTGTTGACATTTCAACGCTCCGTGGCGGTGGATCGCGAGGCAGATCTCCGGGTCGCGCTTAAGCTCGCGCCGGACAAATCTGCGTCGTGGCTATCACGCACCGGGATGCTACTCGGCTTGCTGGCCGGCGTGGGGGTGCTTATCGCAGTGTCGCGCGTTTGCACCAGCCGCGAACCGAAGACGGCTTGAGCCGGAAGTGCATTTTGCTGCTGCTTAATTCCCGCATTTCTTGCGTGTCATCGCGATAGTTTCTTGGTCTTAATGACCGCGAAACCGATGACCCGAAATAACATCCTGTTGCTCGCGACGCTCGGCGTGATTGTGTCGGCGTTGGGGGGCATCAAATTCTGGCAATCGCGGCATGCGGCGTCGGCGCTGGAGCCGATCGTCCTCTACGAGCCGTTGCCGCATCCGTATTGTAATGCCGTCGGCGATGGTGCGAAAGCGTATGCCAAGGAACATGGTGTTGGCGTGCGCGTCGTGGTGGGGCAGGAGAGCACGATGGCGAACCTGAACCAGAACATCGAGTCGCTCTACACCGTCGGGCACAAGGCGTTTGCGTTCATTCCGGTGGATCCTGCGGGCGCAAAAGGATTGTTCACGCGGCTAAAGAATGGCGGGCGTTTCGCAGTCGCGTATGGCGCCCAACCTGCCGAAGGCTCGGACACTCCGTTTGCGATCGCGACGGATACCCAATCCGCAGCCACACTCGCGGCGGAGAAGCTTTGCGAGTTGATGGGGCGAAAGGGAAAAGTTCTTAACGTCCTTGAATCCCTCACCGATGCCAACACGCCAATACGCAAGAGGGCGATTGAGGAGGTGGTCGCAAAGTATCCCGAGGTGCAAATCATCCAAACGGTCGGTGACGTGACCACGGAACAGAAGGCGCGCGAGAAAATCGAGAGCGCCTTGGTCGCGCGCGGCGATGAAGTGGATGCCGTGATTTGCACTGGTTATACGACGACCGTGGCGGCAGCGACATTGTTGGCAGAGCACAATCGCAAGCCGGGCGCCAAGCGCATCCGTTTTGTCGGTCTCGACACGGATGAACGCGTGCTCGCTGCCATTCGCGAGGGTGGCGTAGACATGACGCTGGCGCAAAATCCTTTCGGGCACGGCTACATTTCGTGTGCGTTGCTGGATTTGCAGTTGCAAGGCTGGCGTCCGAAGCGTGCCTATCAATTCGTCGATGCGGGCTGCGTGCCCGTGACTCAGGCGAACGTGGATGCCTTTCAAGGCGGCATCGAGTCGATGACGAAAACCATCGTGGGTGAGTTGAAGACCAAATATCTGGAGGCGCCGGCCAAATGAGCAGCACAACTGAACGAGGCTTCGGCCAACCGGACTGGGTCAGCGGACGCACGCTGGGATTGATCATGTTCGCTGGCGTGCTGGCCATCGTGATGGCACTGGCGTCACCCAGTTTCCTGACGGCAGATACGTTTTACAGCCAGTCGCGTTACATCGCGTTCTATGTGCTGGTGGCGTTGTCGCAGGCGATTTGCTTGGCGGTCGGTGACATGAATCTCGCCGTCGGTGCGGTTGGTAGCATCTCAACCGTCGCCTTTGGCCTACTGGTGTCGCCGAACCACGCCAATCTTTCCCCGTGGGTCGCCGTGCCGCTGGTGTTTCTGATCGGGCCGCTCACGGGATTGATGCACGGGCTCGTCATCACGCGGCTGAAGATCGATGCCTTCATCGTGACGCTCTCGATGATGTTCGTTTACATGGGGCTGCGGTCGGGCATTTCTGGCGGGAACGCTTACACCGTCCCACAATCGTTCTGGTGGTTGGGGCAGGGCGGTCTCGGCTGGATGCCTTACATGGTGGTCATCGTGTTGGTGATGCTTTGCGGCGTCTCGGTGTTGTATGGGCGAACGGTGTTGGGGCGTTGGCTGATCGCCACGGGCACCAATCCCATCGCGACGCAATTCTCCGGCATCGACACGCGTCGGATGGTGGTCATTGCGCATGCCATCAGCGGCTGTTTCGCGGTGTTGGCCGCGATCTTCTGGGCGTCGCAGTCAGGCAACGCCGCGCCCCAAACGGGGGACGACTGGCTGATCATTTCATTCGCCGTCGCCATCATCGGGGGGACCGGTTTGAAGGGAAACCTCATCTCGCCCTTTGGCATTTTGATGGGCGCCATCATCTTCAAGTTGATCCAACACGCGCTTGTCATCCTCAAGGTGAACGACAATTACTCCAACACGCTGCTCGGCGGTTTGATCTTGCTGGCCATCATCGTGGACCGCGCGCGTGAACGCTTTGGCAACCAATCCAACGCGACAGGATAAACAAACAACTCAACTCTTCAATTTATGTCTGAATGGAATTCTGATGCTGAACTGTTTGCCTTGTGCGCCCGCGAACTCTACACACCGGTCGTGGGCGACATCCTCGATGCGCTGGGCAAGTATCATCAATTTCTCCCGCAGCCCGTGCAGCCCATGCGCGAGTCCATGATCGTCGCCGGTCGCGCGATGCCCGTGCTGATGATTGACGTCCACGGCCCGCAGAAAAAACCCTTCGGCCTGCTCACCGAAGCGCTCGACGACCTGAAACCCGGCGAAGTCTATATCACCGGCGGCGGCGATATGCGCTGCGCCTACTGGGGCGAACTGCTCACCGCCACCGCACGCACGCGCGGCGCAGTCGGCGCGGTGGTGGATGGCTTTCATCGCGACACGCCAAAAGTGCTCGAACAAAACTGGCCGGTCTTTTCGCGCGGACGTTACGCGCAGGATTCCTCCGTGCGCACGGCCGTCGCGGATTTCCGCTGCCCCATTGAGATCGGCGGCGTGTGGATTGAGCCGGGCGATTTGGTTTTCGGCGATCTGGACGGCGTGGTCATCGTGCCGAAAGCGGTGGAGAAAGAAGTCATCACCCGCGCCCTCGAAAAAGCGCGCGGCGAAAAACTCGTCCGCAAAGCTATCGAAGGCGGCATGACGGCAACGGCAGCGTTCAAGAAATTTGGCATCCTTTGATATGAAGATAACCACGTTTGAAACCTGGCGCTGTCAGCGGCAAGAGTCGTTATTTGATTCCTCGCGCACCGGTCGTAGCCCGATGAACTGGGACGTGGTGGTTCTGAAACTGACCACCGACACCGGGCTTTCTGGCCATGCCACCGCGCTCGCGGCGCGTTCCAGCATCGTCACGCAGGCTTACCTGCACGAGAACATCGCGCCGGTGGTCATGGGCCGTTCGCCCGTCGAACGCGAAGCGATCTGGCACGAGCTGTGGACGATTGACCGGCATCTGACGTTCTTTCCGGTTTATCTGCCTGGGCCGGTGGACGTCGCGCTGTGGGACATCGCCGCGCAGGACGCGGGGTTGCCGCTTTATCAATTCATCGGCGCGTGTCGCACGAGTTTGCCGACGTATGCCAGCAGTTTGTTCATGGCCAAGACCGAGGATTATGTGATGCAATTGCGCGCCTACAAGAAGCGTGGTTTTCCGGCTTACAAAGCGCATCCGCCCGGCCCATGGCGGAAAGACATCGAGATCCACCGCGCCTTGCGCGAAGCGGCAGGGGACGACTACGTGCTGATGACCGACCCAGTGGCGGATTATTCGCTCGAAGAAGCGATTCGCGTCGGGCGCGATCTGGAGAAGCTGAATTATCACTGGTTCGAAGAACCGTTCCGCGATTTCGAACTCGCGAAATATGCCAAGCTCTGCGCCGCGCTGGACATTCCCATTGCCGGCACGGAGACGACGCGGGGCGGTCCGTGGGGCGTGGCGCAAGCGATCCAATTCAACGCCGTGGACATCGTGCGCGCGGATGTTTCGTGGAAGGCCGGCGTCACCGGCACGCTGAAGATCGCGCATCTCGCCGAGGCGCACGGGCTGCGCTGCGAAGTGCATTGCACGACGATGGGCTTCATGGACATCGCCAATCTGCACGTGAGCTGCGCCATCAAGAATTGCGAATACTTCGAGCTGCTGATTCCCGAAGAGCCGTTCCGTTTCCCGATGAAGGACAAATATCCCATCGACAAATTCGGCATG
>JBEGQI010000215.1:0-8384 GCA_041181065.1 Verrucomicrobiota bacterium
GCGGCGCGATCAAACGTCGAGGTTGCGGACGTTCAGCGCGTTGTCTTCGATGAACTGGCGGCGCGGCTCGACTTCGTCGCCCATGAGCTTCACGAACATCTCCTCGGCCTCGACGGCGTCGGTGAGATCAATGCGGAGCAGCTTGCGCACGGCGGGATTCATCGTGGTATCAAAAAGTTCCTTGGCGTCCATTTCACCCAGACCTTTGAAGCGATACATCTGGATGCCCTTCTTGCCGACGGCTTTCACACCGGAAAGAATTTCGGGAATGGAGAACAACGGCGTGGTCGTTGCACGTTCGCCTTCGCCCTCGGTGAGTTCGAAGAGCGGCTTGTCCTGCGCAGCGTAATGGTCGGTGGCGAGCCCCTTCTTGGTCAGCTTGCCGAGCAAGTCCGCGATGGCTTTGCTTTCGAGATGCAGGTCGGAAACCTTCGCGCGACGCGTCGGACCTTCCTTTTTCTTTTCAATCGTTTCAGTGTCGCCGCCGAACAGATCGGCGTTCTCGGCCTTGAACGCGTCCACTTCCTTGCTGCTGAGAAAATAGTGCACCGTCTCATCGTTGCCGTCACGCACCTTGATCATGAATTGCGGCAACGTTCCGTCCTTCGCACGCTTCTCGACGTAGTCCGCGAAATCGCCGCCGAGCCGTTTGATGTAGGTGGCGTGCTTGTCGAGCGATTCGAGCAACGCAAGAATTTCTTCGAGTTGCTTTGGATTGAATTCTTTTCCGTCGGCGAGATTCTTCAACTTCACTTCCTCAACACCGTTCTGCAGGAGGATGCGATTGAGCTGAACGTCGTCGTCGATGTAATCAGTCTTCTTCTTGCGCGTGATGCTGTAAAGCGGCGGCTGCGCGATGTAAACGAAGCCCTGCTTCACGAGCTGCGGCATCTGGCGATAAAAGAACGTCAGCAACAGCGTGCGGATATGCGAGCCGTCCACGTCGGCGTCCGTCATGATGATGATCTTATGATAGCGCAGCTTCTCGATGTTGAACGCGCCTTCGCCCTCGCCGTCGCCGATGCCCGTGCCAATGGCCGTGATCATCGTTCGGATTTCGTTGTTCTGAAGAACCTTGTCGAGGCGGGCCTTCTCCACGTTGATGAGCTTGCCGCGAATCGGAAGAATCGCCTGGAACTTCCGGTCGCGCCCCTGCTTGGCCGAGCCACCTGCCGAGTCACCTTCGACGATGTAGAGCTCGGTGTTTTCCGGATTGCGGTCCGAGCAATCCGCCAGCTTGCCCGGCAAACCACCGCCCGTGAGCGCTGATTTGCGGACGGCTTCACGCGCCTTGCGCGCGGCTTCGCGAGCGCGCGCGGCATTGAGGCCTTTGTCGATGATGCGCTTAGCGATGGGCGGATTCGCATCGAAATAGCTCATCAACCCCTCGTAAGTCACCGAGCCGGTGATGCGCTCCACTTCGGGCGAAAGCAGCTTCACCTTCGTCTGCGATTCGAACTTCGGATCGCTGTGCTTCACCGAGATGACAGCCGTCAGACCTTCGCGCACGTCGTCGCCGGTGATCGCAGGGTCTTTCTCCTTCAAGATTTCGTTCGACTTCGCGTATTGATTGATCGCGCGAGTTAGCGCACTGCGAAAACCCGAGAGGTGCGCACCACCGTCGGGATTGTGAATCGTGTTCGTGTAGCACAGCACCTGATCGTTGTAGCTGTCGTTGTATTGCATCACGACCTCGACATGGACCTCGATATTCTTGTCGTCGAGCTTCTCGGAGGTTTCCTTGCGGAACGCGATGGGCTTCGGATGCAACGTCTCGCGGTTCTTGTTGAGCTGCTTGACGAATTCCTCCGTGCCGTTCTTGTAGTAGAACGTTTCAGACGCCTCGGCTTTGCGCTCATCGGTGAAGACGATTTCGAGGCCGGAATTCAGGAACGCCAGCTCGCGCAAACGCTGACCGACGATCTCCGATTTGAATTCCACCGTCTCGCGGAAAATCTCCGGATCAGGCTTGAACGTCACCGCCGTGCCGGTGCCCTTGGTCTTGCCGATGACTTCGAGCTTCTTGACCGTCTTGCCGCGCTCGAACTCCATGTGATGCACTTCGCCGCCGCGCGACACCTCGACCTCGAACCATTCTGAAACCGCGTTCACACATTTCGCACCGACGCCATGCGTGCCGCCTGAAAACTTGTAGCCGCCCTGCCCATATTTACCGCCCGAGTGCAGCGTCGTCAGAACCAGTTCGACGCCGGGCAGACCGGATTCCTTGTTGATATCCACCGGAATGCCGCGACCGTTGTCCTTAATGGAAATCGAGCCATCGACGTGGATGGTCACCTCGATCTTGGTGCAGTGGCCGGCGAGATGTTCGTCCACGGAATTGTCGAGCACCTCGCTGACGCAATGATGCAGCGCGCGTTCGTCAGTGCCGCCGATATACATGCCCGGCTTTTTCCGGACGGCTTCGAGCCCTTTGAGCTGGCTCAACTTGGAAGCATCATAATTCTCAGAAACAACTCCAGAGGAGGCGTTATTTTCGTCCGCCACAGCGGCATCGTTGGACATAAAAAGGGTGTAAAAAAGGAGGCCGGTTTGGAGCCACCTAACGGTGCGAAAAAGATAGAAAAATCAGCCCTTCCACACAACCCGAATCTCCCTCAAAAACCACAATTCTTTGGGGCTCAAACAGGGCTTTCATCCAGCTAATTGTGGTTGACTCTACAACGAAAAATCATTCCCAAACCCACCTCCCAAGGCTGAAGCACTTCCGCATTTGCCCCCCTCAAAAGTCCGCCCGCTCCGGTTTATTGTTTTGCATCGGGCATTAACAGGAAAAAATCCGCAGGAACTACTGGAAAAGCAAACTTGCATTGCTTCAATCGCTTTCTAACTTCACCCATCGGCGGCGTAACAGCCGCCGCTTTGATTTAACAGATATGCATTCGTCC
Source organism: Verrucomicrobiota bacterium (assembly GCA_041181065.1). GTDB lineage: Bacteria > Verrucomicrobiota > Verrucomicrobiia > Limisphaerales > DSYF01 > DSYF01. The sequence continues at coordinate 2,910 of JBEGQI010000215.1, forward strand.
AAGGTTTCTGAAGAGTTTGTCCGTCGCCATATCGGTCCGCGTCCCGCTGAGATGCAGGAGATGCTCCGCCCGCTTGGGCTCGCGTCACTCGACGCGCTCGCCGACTCTGCGGTGCCCGCAGCGATCCGCCTACCGAAGCCGCTCGACCTGCCCGCGCCGATTTCCGAATTCGAAGCGCTCGCCGAACTCCGCGCCATTGCCAGCAAGAATCAGGTCTTCCGCTCGTTCATCGGCATGGGTTACTACGACACCATCACGCCGCCAGTCGTCCAGCGGAACATCCTCGAAAACCCCGGCTGGTATACGCAATACACGCCCTACCAATCCGAGATCTCGCAAGGCCGTTTGGAGATGCTGCTTAACTTTCAAACGATGGTCTGCGACCTCACGGGCTTGGAAATCGCCAACGCCTCAATGCTCGACGAAGCGACCGCCGCTGCCGAGGCGATGATGCTGTGCCACCGCGTGAAGGCGGACGAGAACCGCAACGTGTTTCTCGTGGCTGACAATTGCCATCCGCAGAACATCGAAGTCGTCCGCACACGCGCCAAGGCGCTGGGCATCGAAGTCATCGTGGGCTCGCCGGAGTCGTTTGTGTTCAACAATCAGACCTGCGGCGTGCTAGTGCAATACCCCGACACGTTCGGCTCGATCCACGATTACGCGCCGCTCGCGGAGAAGGCGCATGCTGCTGGTGCGCTCGTTGTTGTGGCCGCGGACATTCTTGCGCTGACATTGCTCAAGCCGCCGGGCGAATTCGGCGCGGACGTGGCCGTGGGTAGCGCGCAACGCTTCGGCGTGCCGCTGGGCTTCGGCGGACCGCACGCGGCGTTCTTCGCCACGCGCGACGCCTACAAGCGTCAGATGCCGGGTCGCCTCGTGGGCGTCTCGAAGGACTCACGCGGCAAGCCAGCGCTGCGTCTCTCGCTCGGCACGCGCGAGCAACACATCCGCCGCGAGAAAGCCACGTCGAACATCTGCACCGCGCAGGCGCTGCTCGCCAACATGGCCGCGGCGTATGCGATTTATCACGGGCCGGAGGGCCTGAAGGCGATCGCTGGCCGCGTGCGCACTCTGACGGCAACGCTCGGCGCTGGACTGGAACAGCTCGGCTACACGACGAATGCGGCTGCGAGCTTCGACACCTTGCGCGTCGAACTCGGCGCCGTCGCCAGCGCGGACATCGCACAGATCGCCGCGTCGCATCGTGTCAATTTGCGCGTCATCGACGCCAAGACCGTCGCGATCTCGCTCGACGAAACAGTTTCCGAGGCTGATTTGGCCGCGCTGTTCCAAATCTTCAATGGCAACCGCGCACCGAAGTTCAATGTCGCGGAATTGACTGCCGTTGCTTCGAACTTTGAACTTCGGACTTCAAACTTTTTGCAGCATCCCATCTTCAATCGTTATCACTCCGAAACCGAGATGCAGCGCTACTTGCGCAAGCTCGAGAGCAAAGACCTTTCGCTCTGCCACGCGATGATTCCGCTCGGCTCCTGCACGATGAAGCTGAACGCCGCTAGCCAGATGTTCCCCGTCTCTTGGCCTGAGTTCAGCAAGCTGCATCCATTCGCGCCAGCGAAGCAGACGCAAGGTTATCAGGAAATGTTCCGGCAGTTGGAAACGTGGCTCGCAGAAATCACCGGCTTCGCGGGCGTTTCGCTCCAGCCGAACGCCGGTTCGCAGGGCGAATACGCCGGGCTACTCGTCATCCGCGCCTATCATGAATCGCGCAACGACGCCAAGCGCACTGTGTGCCTCATCCCGACCAGCGCGCACGGCACCAACCCTGCCAGTGCCGTGATGGCTGGCATGCGCGTCGTGCCCGTCGCCTGTGACAAGGACGGCAACATCGACGTAGCCGACCTCCGCGCGAAAGCCGCCGCGCAGCGCGAAGAATTGTCCTGCTTGATGGTGACGTATCCCAGCACGCACGGCGTCTTCGAAGCGACCATCAAGGAGATTTGCGCCATCATCCACGAAGCGGGCGGGCAGGTTTACATGGACGGCGCGAACATGAATGCGCAGGTCGGTTTGACTTCGCCCGGCTTCATCGGCGCGGACGTGTGCCATCTGAACCTGCACAAGACGTTCTGCATTCCCCACGGCGGCGGCGGACCCGGCATGGGCCCCATCGGTGTCGCGGAACATCTGGTTGAATTTTTACCCGGCCACAACGTGGTCAACCTCGGCGGCGAGCAACCCATCGGCGCCGTTTCCGCCGCGCCGTGGGGCAGCGCGAGCATCCTGCCGATCTCCTGGATGTATATCCGCACGATGGGTGAAGCCGGTCTGACCGAAGCGACCAAGGCCGCCATCCTGAATGCGAACTACATCGCCAAGCGGCTGGAAAACCATTTCCCCACGCTCTACCGCGCGAACGGTCTCGTCGCGCACGAATGCATCCTCGACTTGCGCGGCTTCAAGGCGACCACTGCCGAAGACGTGGCGAAGCGCCTGATGGATTTTGGCTTTCACGCTCCGACTTTAAGCTGGCCGGTTGCGGGCACGTTGATGGTCGAACCGACCGAGAGCGAACCGAAAGCGGAGCTGGACCGTTTCTGCGACGCGATGATCGCCATCCACGCCGAAATGCAGGCTGTGGAAACCGGCGTGCTCGACAAGACGAACAATCCTTTGAAGCAAGCGCCACACACCGCCGACATGATTGCGGCTGACAATTGGAATCACCCCTACTCGCGCGAACAGGCGGCGTTCCCCGTCGCGAGCTTGAAGGACTTCAAGTTCTGGCCCGCATCCGGTCGCGTGGACAATGTGTTCGGCGATCGCAATCTCGTCTGCTCGTGCGTCGGGATGGAAGCGTATTCCTGAACCGCGCTTGCGCTGCCAGAAAAGGCAAAGCAATCGGCAAAATAAGTTGGGCAGGTCCGCTGGTCGCGTGTTATTGAAACGGCAGACGTTCAACTGCACGCACCATGAAAATCACGGAAGCCCTGCTCGCCGAGCATCAAGTCTTTCACAGCCTCTTCGACCATGTGGAGCGCACGGCGCCGCGGCTGAAAACGCTCGGCGAGGTCAAAGCCCTCGGGGCTCTGTTGGAGGCATCGTTGAAGGCGCATTCTGATGCAGAGGATGATTTGTTATTCGCGCCGATGGAGCATTGCATCGAGCAGATCGGTCAGTCGAAGCCTTTTCACGACGAGCACGAGGAGATTGACCGCACGTTATTGGGCGTTCAGCAAGCCCGTCAGCTCGCGGCGGCGCGGAAGTTGATCAAGTCCGCAGTGGAAGCCTCCCGCAAACATTTTGACAAAGAGGAACGCATCGTGTTCCCGATGGCTGAGAAAATCCTGAGCCAAGCGACGCTGTTAAAACTCGGCGATGCCTGGGCCAAACGGCGTGACTCGGTCAACGCTTAGTCTCACATCAACAACGCCAAGCCGTGCCGTTCTAGCACATCCTTGAGCTTCACCGGCTTTCCAGTCACGCAGGATTCCTCCATCGCCACCAGCAACGCGATGGTGACCACGCCTTCCCGTGCATCCGGCTTCGGCGCCTGACCGGTCGAGATGCAGCGGGCGAAATACTCGATGTAGTTCTGGTATTCTCCGGCGTGGTGCGAGAGCCCTTCGAACCGGAAGTAGTGATCTTCTTCACCTTCGAAACGTTCGATGACGGATTGCTTGCCGAGCTTCCATGAGTAACGCAGCTCGTGGTAATCCGCCTGACTCGCGCCGTTCGCGCAACGCAGGATGCAGGTCATGCCGCTGTCGCGCTGGGCAGGAACCGTCGGACAAGAATAACAGCCGCTGACGCGGGCGATCTTGCCAGAAGCGGATTTGAGTATGAAATGGAAGGTGTCGTCGTTCTTCAATCCGCCCGCCCGCCCGTTCTCACTCAGGCACGAATAACCCATGACCTCCGTGACGTCCGGCAGATACCAGCGCGCAAGATCAGCCGGATGACTCAATCCGCCGAACAACCAACGGAAGGACGCCTGCTTCGCCCACGGCTTCTCCAAAAACCAGCGATGATCAGCGTTGTAGGCAGCTTCGATGGTGTTGAGTTCGCCGAATGCACCACTGAGAAAGTGTTCGCGCTGGCGGTTGAACGGAGCGAAGAAGCGCGTGCTCTGACCAACGAACACGTGCTTGCCGCTCTGTTGCTGCACGGCGAGCACATCCTTCGCGCGGGACAGGTCGTTCAGGAATGGCTTGGTGCAGATGACATGCTTGCCGGCTTGCAGCGCCTTGATCGCGTGTTCGGCATGAAGATGGTCTGGCGTGTAGATGCCCAGCACGTCCACTGCTGGATTCGCCAGCAGTGAATCTAGCGAAGTGGTGAACCTCTCTGGCGGCAAAGCGAATTCGCGGCACCGATCCGCTCCCAGCTCCGCATTTATGTCGCACAACTGCACGACTTCCCACAACTCGCTGTTCACGCCCGCAGAGATGATGCTACGCCCCTCCCCAAGGCCGAGCACTCCAAGGCCGAGTTTTCTGTCAGAAGCTCTCTGGCTATTCGAATCAACACTCACGCAGAAAGCTTATCACTCTTTACGAAAGGTAGCCTCTCGTAATCGGGCCAGATTGTTATCACTTCTTGTCGTCTGGGAAATGAGGCCCGTTCCGCAATATGCTTGAGAAGTCATGCACTTGCGCGAGCAATCAAAATCTAGATTAGCTGCGCGCAAGCTTCATTCAAATCAGAATATGGTCAGACCTGCCTTCATCATCGCTTCAGGCCCAAGTTGTATAAGAGGTTGAAGTATTTTCAATGGCGCCTTCCTCAACCTTGCAAAAACAAGCAATACCATTGCCGAATAGCCAAAGACTCGCCGCTGGCATCTGAACTTGATCTTCACACACCTACCATCCGCTTAGATGAATTCAGATGGATTCTTTTTTCTTGTCCGGGAACGGGCCCCAGTTCGCTTCGGTATCTTCCGCGTGGTTGTATATGTTCTTGCCGTTCTTCAGGAATGGCGTGGCCATCGCCCACGGTTTGCCGTCGGGCCGGTTGATGGGCGCACCGCTGTATTGCGGCAGGTAGATACGCCGCATGCGGTTGGTCTTGTTCGCCCCGCTGCGATGGAACATGAAGCTGTCGAATGCTACGATGCTGCCGGCGGGCACGATGAGCGGATCACCCGGGTCGCTGCCCGTGTAACCGACCAGGTCGTTCGTGCCTTCTTCCTTGTGGTGGTCGATCAGCTTGCCGCGGGTGCCCGCGCGCGAATGCGGCAGGATGTAGACCGTGCCATTATCCTCATTCACCGCGTCCAGCGTGCACCAGCAAGTCACGTAAGGCTTGTGGTTCGTGCTCGGGTCATACCACTTTACGTAGCCGCTGTCCTGATGCCACGCGAACTTCATCCCTTGCTCCGCGCCCTTAACCACCCACTGCTCGTGGAACAGATACGCCTCCGGGCCCACCGTCGCCTCGGCCACCTTCGCCATCAGATCGCTGAAGATGAACTGGTGGAGGCGGTTACTCAGGCGGTAACGGTTATTG
>JBEGQI010000216.1:0-8126 GCA_041181065.1 Verrucomicrobiota bacterium
TCGCGTGGAACGCGCGTTACGCCGGCAAGGATGGCAAGTTCGGCGTGCAGGACATGAAGTTCGTAAACGAGAACAACATCTTCGGCGTCGATCCCGCCGACAACAACGGCAAGGATGACATCCAAGTGTTGAACGAGATCCACGTCCCCGTGGATAAACCGGTCATCTGCTACGTCAGCTCCAAGGACGTCATCCACTCCTTCCGCATCGTTGCCATGCGCGCGACGCAAGACGCGATCCCCGGCATGCGCATCCCGATGTGGTTCAAGCCCGCCAAGACCGGCACCTATCAAATCTACTGCGCGCAACTCTGCGGCGCTGGTCACGCCGCGATGGCTGGTGGCCGTCTCGTGGTGGACTCAGCGGAGGATTACCAGAAGTGGATCGATAAGAAGTCCGCCGCTGGTGCCGCGCCGGTCAGCTTCGAGTAAGCTCGCTCAATTTTCGCACGCCGCGTTCCGACGGGAGCGCGGCTTTTTTATTTTTGCACTTCTCACATCGGTCCATTGAACCCGGGCCGCGTGCTTGCTAAGCTGGTTTGCGTGAAGACCAAGCTCTTCCTCCTCGCCGGCACCGTGGTGCTGGCCGCATTCGCAATCTCCTGCAAACCCAGCTCTCCTTCGGCCAGCGTCTCCGGCACCATCGAAGTGGATGAAGCACGCGTGGCGCCGCGCACCGGCGGTCGCATCGTGAAGCTCCTCGCGCAGGAAGGTGACAGCCTCACGAACGGTCAACCCATCGTCGAACTCGAAGCGCCCGAACTGCGCGCGCGTCGCGATACGCTCGCCGCCAAACTTGCGGAGCTTGAAGCCGGCCCGCGCGCCGAAGAGATCGCCACCGCGAAGGCTGAATGGGAGGCGCAAGTTGCACAACTCGACCTCGCCCGTCTCGAAGCGAAACGGGCGGAAGAACTCTTCGCGCAGAAAACCATTTCCAACACCGAGCACGACCGTGCCATCGCCGCCGCCCAAACGCAGGAGAAATCAGCCGCGGCGGCGAAGAGTCGCTACGACCTGCTCCTCGCGGGCACACGCACCGAGCAACTCACCGCCGCGCGCGCCCAACTCGCCGAAGTGGACGCGCAGCTCCGCGAACTGACCGTGTTCGCGCCGACGAATTGCGTCCTCGAAACCTTGAGCGTCAAAGTCGGCGACGTCGTTCCTGCGAATCGTGAAGTCGCCACGTTGCTACTCACGAATCATCTCTGGGTGCGCGTGTTTGTCCCCGAGCCGTGGCTCGGTCGCGTGAAGCTCGGTGAATCCGCCACCGTGCGCGTGGACGCCTTCCCCGGTCGCGACTTCAAAGGCGTCATCGAACAGATCGCCCGCGCCGCCGAATTCACTCCGCGCAACGTGCAGACCACCGAGGAACGCGTGAAGCAAGTCTTCGGCGTGAAAGTCCGCCTCGACAACAAAGACGGCGACCTCCGCGCCGGCATGTCCGCGGATGTTTCATTCAACAGTGGAAGCAAATGAGACGCCGACCTCTCCTGCTTCTTGCCTTGCTGGGGCCGGGTGGCTTTGCGGCCAGTTCCTATCTCGATGGTCTCGGTCTGATTTCTCAGATGTGGGCGTTCATGCTCTCGCTCGGCTGGCTATTCTGCGGCATCCCCGCCCTGTCGGCGATGCTGGCGCTCCTTTACTCCAAATCGTGGGGTCAACGGATGCTCATCTTCTCGGGACTGCTGTTTTTTCAAGTCGGGATTGTTTTCTTCGTTCTGCCACCAGGTGCATACATTGAGATGGTCGGCATCTCGCATCGATTGGGGAGGTATCCGGCACGACAATTGGGGAGTTGCGCACAAACTCTGATGCAGCGATACAACGAAGGCGCATTGGCAACCAACTCCACATCGCTTCAATTGTATCCGCCTTTCCGGAACTGTGCTGCAATTGCCGCCGAGTCCGAACTGCCGTCGGAACTACGAGGCCGGTTTCGGTGCGTAGGTATCGGCGCCAGCTACGATGATCTCGCGGTGTATTTCGAAGTTGAACCTCAGATAGGAATCGTTTGCACAAAGAGGTCGATCAAAAACGACGCCTTTCATCGCCGGTTGGGCGATGGGGTTTACGCATACCATTACCAAAGACCCTGAGGCCCATACATGATCGAAGTCCAAAACCTGACGAAACGCTTCGGCCACTTCACGGCGGTGGATGGCGTGAGCTTTTCGGTCGGGAAGGGCGCGATCTTCGGGTTCCTCGGGCCGAACGGCTCAGGCAAATCCACCGTCATCCGGATGCTCTGCGGCATCCTTGCGCCAAGCGGCGGGCGGGCGACGATTGCCGGGCATGACGTCGCGACGGAGTCGGAGCAACTGAAGGGCACGATCGGTTACATGTCGCAGAAGTTCTCGCTCTACGACGAACTGACGGTGACGGAAAACCTGCTTTTTTACGGTCGGCTTTACGGCTTGAACGGCGCGGCGCTTCGGCAACGCATGGATGAACTCATCGCGATGACGCATCTCGCGCCGTATGTCGGTCGTCGCGCGGCATTGCTCTCCGGCGGCTGGCGACAACGGCTCGCGATGGCCTGCGCGCTCATCCACAACCCGACCGTGCTGTTCCTCGACGAACCCACGGCGGGCATCGATCCAGTGGCACGGCGCGAGTTGTGGGATTTGCTCTTCGAATTTTCCAGCCGGGGCATCACGCTGTTCGTCACCACGCACTACATGGACGAGGCGGAGCGCTGCTCGCACGTCGGCTACATCTATCTTTCGAAGCTCATCGTCTGCGGTGAGCCGGATGAACTGAAACAACTTCCCGCCGTGAATCCTGCGGGCACAAGGCGCGTGGATGTGACGTGCGACCACGTCACCGTGGGTTTGCAGGCGGTGCGCAATCTTCCCGGCGTGCGCGGCGCGACGGTGTTCGGTCAATCAATGCATCTGTTGCTCGATGCAAGCGTCAGCGATGCGGTGATCAAGAATCGTTTGGCCGAGGTGAAGATTCAGACGGCGGACATCCGGCCCATCGCGCCGTCGCTGGAGGATGTGTTCGTGACGTTGACGGCGGAACAGGAGGAGAAACCATGAAAATGTTCCGCGGTTTTACCGCCATCTTGCTGAAGGAATTCACGGTCATGTTCCGTGACCCGACGACGTTGTTCTTCATGTTCTTTCCGCCAATCGTGCAGATCGTGGCGTTCGGCTACGCGCTCGACAACGACGTGAAGCACATGCGCACCGTCGTCTTCAATGAAGACCGCTCCGTCGAGAGCCGGCAGATGCTGGAGAAGTTCGCGAACACCGGTTCGTTCCAGATGATCGGTGAAGTCCAGAGCGTCGCGGAACTCGAAACGGCCATCCGGCAAGGCAAGGCTTACGTCGGCATCCAGATCCCGCCGGAGTTCACGCGCGACTCGCGCTCCGGTCGCGGCGCGAAGGTGCAGGTGCTCATCGATGGCTCCAGTTCAACAGTCGCGTTGCAGGCGTTGCAAACCTCCATGGGGCTCGCGTTGCGTGATTCGATGATGCAACTCATGGCGGAATCTGGCCGGCGCGAGATGCCCGTCGAAGTGCGGCCGCAAATCCTCTACAACCCCACGATGAAGAGCGCGAACTTCTTCGTGCCAGGCGTCATGGGTCTCGCGTTGCAGATCGCCACCGTGTTCGCGACGGCCTTGTCGCTCGTGCGCGAGCGCGAGAAGGGCACGTTGGAAAATCTCCTCGTCGCGCCGTTGTCGCGTTCCGGTCTGATGCTCGGCAAACTCACGCCGTATCTCATCGTCTCGATGACCATGGCCACGATGATTTTCCTCGTGGCGCGCTGGGTGTTTCAGATTCCGATTCGCGGCGATCTCACGGCGTTGTTCCTCGCGACCTTTCTGTTCGTCTTCGCGCTGCTCAGTCTCGGGCTGCTCATCTCGACGAAGGCCGAGAATCACATGCAAGCGATGCAGATGACGATGGCGCTCATCCTGCCGTCCGTGTTTTTCTCCGGGTTCCTGTTCCCGCGCGAGACGATGCCGCAAATCTTCCAATGGCTCAGCAACGTCATCCCGGCGACCTACTTCATCGAGCTGATGCGCGCCATCATGCTGCGCGGCTCGACGGTGGCGGATTACTGGCAACACTACGTCATCCTCGGCGTGATGGGGGTGGTGCTGTTCGCCATGGCGTCGCTGAAGTTTCGGGCGCGACTGGCCTGAACGCTTGCGTCGCCGCGCTAACCGGTGACGTGGGCGTCTTAATCCTCGATGCGGAGGCGCTAACCGGTGATGTCGGAGCCTAAACGGGTGACATTGCGGCCTTAACCGGCGTTGTTTTCGGGGGAACCGGCGATGTTGTAGCGGGAACCAGCGATGTTTTTGTGAGAACCGGCCTCGTTTTACGGGAACCGGCCTTGTTTTAGCGGGAACCCGCCTTGTTTTTGGCTCTTTTTCGATGTTTTTGGCAGAAATGGGAGGGGAAAGAGGCAGAAGCCACTGCCCGAAGGACCAGATTGGCCATACTTGGCCGTAAAATACCGATTTAGCGGGCTTCTGTGCCAGCAATTGTGCCATTGCCCGGCCAACTGTGCCACTGCGACACGCTTTGGCGCAGTTTTCGACGGCTCAAATCAGCCTGAGTTGCGATGTTAAACCCTTATTTACAGTGGTTTAGGCGATTGTTGGCACGGCTGGCCCCGATATTGCATAGAGGATGGTGAACTTTTTATCTAAACGAATTTATGGCTAAAGTGCTCGGCATTGATTTGGGAACGACGAACTCCTGCATGGCGGTGATGGACGCGGGCGATCCGTTGGTTCTGGAGAACTCGGAAGGCAAACGCACCACCCCCAGCGTCGTCGCGTTCACCAAGAGCGGCGAGCGCGTCGTGGGCGATGCCGCCAAGCGCCAGGCCGTGACCAATTCCCGCAACACGATTTACTCCATCAAGCGTTTCATGGGCCGCAAGTTTGATGAAGTGCAGGAAGAGATCAAACGCATGCCCTACAAGGTCGTGCGCGCCTCGAACGGCGATTGCGCCGTGGAAGTCGAGGACGGCGGCCAGACCAAGCAATATTCCCCGCCCGAAATCTCCGCGATGATTCTCGCCAAGCTTAAGGCCGACGCCGAAACGCGTCTCGGCGAGAAAATCTCGCAAGCCGTCATCACGGTGCCCGCGTATTTCAATGACTCGCAGCGCCAGGCCACGAAGGACGCTGGCCGCATCGCGGGTCTCGAAGTGCTCCGCATCATCAATGAGCCGACCGCCGCGTCGCTCGCTTACGGCCTCGACAAAAAGAAGGACGAGAAAATCGCCGTTTACGACTTGGGCGGCGGCACGTTTGACATTTCGGTCCTCGAAATCGGCGATGGCGTTTTCGAAGTGAAGGCGACCAACGGCGATACGCACCTCGGCGGTGACGACTGGGACAACACGCTGATGGATTGGATCCTCGACGAGTTCAAGAAGGAGAACGGCATGGACCTGCGCAAGCAGCCCGACGCCCTCCAACGCATCAAGGAAGAAGCCGAGAAGGCCAAAATCGCCCTCTCCAGCTCAACCAGCTACGACATCAACCTGCCTTTCATCACGGCGGACGCCAGCGGGCCGAAGCACATCCAGAAGAATCTCACCCGCGCCAAGATGGAGCAGCTCACGGACAGCTTGTTCGAGCGCACCATCAAGCCGGTCAACGCCTGCTTGAAGGACGCCGGACTCAGCGCCGACAAGATCGACGAACTCGTGCTCGTCGGTGGCATGACCCGCATGCCCCGCGTCGTCGAGACCGCGCGCAAGCTCGTCAACAAGACGCCGCACCAAGGCGTGAACCCGGATGAAGTCGTCGCCATCGGCGCCGGCATCCAGGGCGGCGTGCTCAAGGGCGAAGTGAAGGACGTGCTCCTGCTCGACGTGACCCCGTTGTCACTTGGCATCGAGACGCTCGGCAACGTGTTCACCAAGCTCATCGAGCGCAACACCACCATCCCGACGCGCAAATCAGAAATCTTCTCCACCGCCAGCGACAACCAGCCCGGCGTTGAGATCCATGTGTTGCAGGGCGAACGCCAGTTCGCGCGCGACAACAAATCCATCGGCAAGTTCCAGCTCGCGGACATCCCGCCCGCGCCGCGTGGCGTGCCGCAGATCGAAGTCACGTTCGACATCGATGCGAACGGCATCCTGCACGTCGGCGCCAAGGACCTGGGCACGGGCAAGGAGCAGAAGATCACCATCACCGCCAGCAGCGGCCTCTCGAAGGACGAGATCGAGAAGATGCGCAAGGACGCCGAGGCCCACGCCGAGGACGACAAGGCCAAGCGCGAGGAAGTGGACACGCGCAACGAAGCGGACAACTCCGTCTATCGCTCCGAGAAGATGCTCAAGGACAACGCGGACAAACTTTCAGCCGGCGACAAGGAAAAGATCGAGAAGGCCGTGGCCGAAGTGAAGGAAGCGCTGAAGGGCAGCGACGCGGCGGCGATCAAGACCGCCAGCGAAAAGCTGAACGAAGCGTGGCAGGCCGCGAGCGCCGAGCTTTACAAGGCGGCGGCGGAAAAAGCCAAGGCCGACAAAGGTCAGGCGGCGTCCGGCGGCGAAGCGCCCAAAGCCGAAGAGAAGAAGGGCGGCAAGGACGAAGGTCCGATCATCGACGCGGAAGTGGTGGACGAGAAGAAGTAAAATCTGCGCCTCGACTTCACCTGTTATGAAAGACCACGAACTGAGAGCCGTCGTTTTACAAAAGTATTACGACTTGCGTCATCGTGGATACTTTCGTTGGGACGAAGTCGGAGACGAAATTGAAGAAAGCTTTCCATTCAAGACGTTTGGAGAGCTTGCTCGAATCTGCAAGCAACTCGCCGACTATAATCTTATCGAGTGGAACCCAACACTCGGCAATAACGGTGAGCCGGTTGCTGGTGGCGGGGAAATTACGGCGTTCGGTTCAGACGTAATTGAAGGAACCGCCAAAGCGCCAATTACGATTACCTTGGATCAACGTCACATTCACATCGAAGGCTCATCTAACGTCCAAATTGGGAACGCCAATGTGCAAGGCGTCGCACTACACATTGAACAGATTTTAAGGAGAATTGAAAATTCAGACGCGTCTACAGAGGACAAGGCGAATGCGAAATCGAAGCTTAACGAATTCCTTAGCCATCCAGCGGTAACTGCAATCCTTGGTGGATTGGCTTCTTCGGTGAAGCCGAGTTAGAACACTTTTCCCGCTTGCTCGTGCGGCGGGAGTTAATTCGACACGAAACAACAACAAACAAACAAGAAAACCATGGCACTAAACATCAAGCCTCTCGGTGACCGGATCCTCGTTGAACCGGCCGAAGAGAAGGAAGTCAAAAAGGGCGGCATCATCATCCCCGATACCGCCAAGGAAAAACCCCAGGAAGGCATCGTCCGCGTGCTCGGCACCGGCAAGACCGATGACGAAGGCAAGAAGATCGCTTTCGAAGTCAAAGTCGGCGACCGCGTGCTCGTCTCCAAATACGGCGGCACCGAGATCAAGATCGAAGGCAAGGAATACAAGATCTTTGGTTCCGACGACTTGATCGCCATCGTTGGCTAAGCAATCTGAAAACTGAAACCTGTTAACCTGAAACTTTAAAACTATGGCAGCAAAACAAATGTTGTTCGATGAGGCAGCCCGTCAGGCCATCCTGCGCGGCGTCTCCAAGCTCTCCAAGGCCGTCGTGGCCACGCTCGGCCCGAAAGGCCGCAACGTCGTCCTCGACAAGAAATTCGGCTCCCCGACCGTGACCAAGGACGGTGTCTCGGTCGCGAAGGAGATCGAATTGGAAGATCCGTTTGAAAACATGGGCGCCCAGATGGTCCGCGAAGTCGCCAGCAAGACGAGCGACAACGCGGGCGACGGCACCACCACGGCGACCGTGCTCGCCGAGGCCATCTATCGCGAAGGTCTCAAGTATGTGACCGCCGGCGCGAACCCCATCAGCCTCCAACGCGGCATACAAAAGGCGGTTGAATCCGCCGTGGGCCAGCTCGACAAGATCGCGAAGAAGGTGAAGGACAAGGAAGAGATCAAGCAGGTGGCGACCGTTTCCGCGAACTGGGACACCACGATCGGCGAGATCATCGCCGACGCGATGGACAAGGTCGGCAAGGACGGCACCATCACGGTCGAAGAAGCGAAGTCCATCGAGACGACGCTCGACG
>JBEGQI010000217.1:0-3430 GCA_041181065.1 Verrucomicrobiota bacterium
GTTGTAATCCGTGCTTTCCACGTCACCGTTCGACGCCAGTTCCTTGCGGGCAGATTCCATCGCCGCCTCGTTCTCGAATTCGAGCAGGTAAGCGTTCAAGTCCCCGATACGCGCCTTCACCTTCGCGCCAAGTTTCGCCGCCAAATCCTCGATTTTCACGCCCGGGCGCAACTTCACCACCAATTGATTCGCAAGCTTCTTGCCGCCGAGACTGGGCGATTTGACCAAAGGCTTTGCCTTGATCTCATACGTCGCTGCACCGCGTGACGTGCGGAACACGAACAGCTGCATCACCCCGTCCGTGCCCGGCACGAAGGCGTAGTTCATGTCGCCAATCATTTTGTGCATCGCTTCGCCCCGTGCGAGCCCAGCGAACTTCACGTTGAATTTGTAGCCGTCTGAAGGTTCGAGATAGATATGCCAGCCTGTCTTGTGTGCCAGATCTTCCAGGGTTGGGATCAGCGGGGCATCTTGAAGGTCGGCATCCAAAAGCTGAGTGTTGGCGTGCCACTGCAAGGTATTCGCGCCGGCTGCAAGCAAGCAAAACCAACCTGTCAGGAATAGACAGGCAAACTTCATGAATCGGCTCATAACATCTGTCACTTGGACCATTACCGACAGTGTCGGTTCGAAAATCGCCAGATGCAACCCGAAGTTGCGGCTTGCCCTGCCCTACGATTCAGTCAAAGAAGTCACCACGAGCCCATTGCAGCCTGTGTCCAGGAATGGAAAATGCATTCTCGACAGCGAAAGGGAGAGATTGAATACTGCCACCCGTCACACAGCCGGTTGGCCGGTTGTAACGATTTTTTGAAAGCACCGAAAAAACCCATGGGAACGACCTCGTTCACCAAGAAGTTGCCTGGAACAGAAGGTCCCGAACCAGCGCTGACTCCTCCCGATTTGGACGCCGCCGCCATTGCCTTCGTCAAAAAGCCGAAGGTCGGTTCCACCAAGTCCCGCAAGCGCGATATCCCGGAAGGTCTCTGGACCAAGTGCCCGAAGTGCGCGGAGTTGATCTTCGACAAGGAACTGGACGAGAACCTCAAGGTTTGCCCGAAGTGCCAGCATCATTTCCCCATCGGCGCGCGCGAACGCATCCATTCGCTCGTCGAAACGTGTTCCTTCGAGGAGATGGACGCGCAGATGACGAGCGTGGACATCCTGAAGTTCACGGGCGTGGCGTCCTACAAGTCCAAGCTCGATTCTTACAAAAAGAAGTTGCCGCAGCTCAAGGACGCCGTCGTGACCGGTATCGGCATGATCGGCTCCCAACGCACGGCGCTGGGCGTGATGGATTTCAGCTTCCTCGGCGGTTCGATGGGTTCCGTCGTCGGCGAGAAGTTGACCCGTCTCATCGAAAAGGCGACATCGAGCAATCTGCCGCTCGTCATCATTTCCACCAGCGGCGGCGCGCGCATGTATGAAGGCATGTTCAGCTTGATGCAGATGGCGAAGACGTGCGCCGCGTTGGCGTATCACTCGCAACACAAGCTGCCTTACATCAGCGTCCTGACGCATCCGACCACCGCCGGCGTCATGGCGAGTTACGCGAGCGTGGGCGACCTCATCATTGCGGAACCCAAGGCGATGATCGGCTTTGCCGGACCGCGCGTGATCAAGGACACCACGCAGGCGGAATTGCCGCCGGGCTTCCAGACCGCCGAGTTCCTGACGGATCGTGGCCTGATCGACGCCATCGTCTCGCGCAAGGAGATGAAGGCTTCGCTGGAGAACTACATCACCTACATGATGACGGCCAAGCAAGCAGCGAAGACCGCCTGACGCCGTTTCTCATAGCGTCCGAATCCGATAGAATCGCGAAGGAGCATCGCTTGGACGCAGGTCATTGAACTCGTAACGTCCCGGGCCGCGCTCAATCGCTGCCCCGATGACTTCCCAACGGATCAAGTCCACGGAAGCTTCAATCAAGTAGGGCCGGTTCCGATCACCGAGGAAGCGCAAGGTCTGCTTGCCGCCCGCGTCTTGGTCCATCTTCACGGCACCCGCGTTGCCAGGCTTGATCTCACCGAAGATATCGAGGATTTGCTGAGTGATCCAAAGCCACTGCTCCGCCAGTTCAGCGTCCACGGGCGCCACCCAATCACGGATGCGGTCTTGCACCAATTCCAGATGATGCACACCGCTCCAGTCGAGGCCGGCATTAAAACCGTGCGCAGCGCTGTGCAACATCGCGAGCAACGGCTGCCGAACCCCGTGCTTCAACTCGGACAACTCCACCAAATCGCTGAACAAGTCCACGGCTTCATCGCCAGTAATGACCTGCACGAGAAATTCGTTCGTGACGGTGACGATGCCATCGCTCACGAGCAGTTGAATCGTATGTTCACCGGGCGGCAACGTGTTCGTCGCCACCACCTGTGATCCCAACACATTCGTCGCGGCGCGCTCCTTCCAAACGAAGGTCAGCGGGTCGTTGTCCACATCCGTCGTGAGCGACGCGTCAAACACGACATGCGCCAAATCATCTTTGCCTGCGATGACGCGCAACTCGCCGTCGTTGCTCGACAGCAGGAATCGCGTGAACACCTGCGCCACCAGCACGGGCGGGTCGTTGACCGGCAGCACTGTGAGGCTCACGGTGGCTGGCGCTGAGTCCGTCGTGCCGTCGTTGACGGTGAACGAGAACTGATCGGGACCGTTGTAGTTCGTGAAGGGTTGATAGCTCAGGTTCGGCGCGAAGCCGGTCAAGGTGCCGTGCTGCGGCACGCCGACGTTAAATGTCAGCGGGTCACCGTCCACGTCGGAGGCTGTCAGAGTGATCGGTGCGGCCGTGTCCTCGTTGAGCGAGACGGACTGTGAATCTGCGATGGGCGGATCATTTACCGGCAGCACAGTAATTGTCACTTTTACGTCGTCCGAGTTTTCGTAGCCGTCGTTCACACGGAACGTGAAGATATCGAGGCCGCTGAAATTGGTGTTAGGCTGGTAAGCCAGAAGCCCTGAAGTGGCGAAGTTCGACGCGAGGAGCAATGTGCCATGCGTTGGTAAGAGCGTGATTGCATAGGTCAATGGATCGGCATCCAAATCGGAGCCATTCAGGTGGAAAGTGATGGAGGTGTCTTCGTTCAGGGTGCGCCCATCATTGGTGGCGATCGGGCGATTGTTGACAGCCACCACGGCGACCAAACTCGTCACGGCCCCGAATGAGTTCGTCACTAAGCAAGAAAAGCGGTTGGTGACACCGGGCTTGCCCGGATTAAAGTTGAAGTTCGCATTCGTCGCTCCAAACAGATTCACCGAATCCTGGCGCCACTGGTAACGAAACTTTGGAGCCGACCCGGTGGCGACCACCCTAAGTGTAAAATTGGAACCCACGACCGCGCGACCTCCGGTTGGTTGCGTGATGATCGCCGGTGGCGTCTTGCATTTTCCCGCAGGACCGGCTTGATAAATCGACTGCATCTCG
>JBEGQI010000218.1:0-7367 GCA_041181065.1 Verrucomicrobiota bacterium
CCGGCGCGAGGTCGGTGTATTTGGTGAAATAGACGCGCTTGCGGCGGGGGTTGCCGCCGCACACGTGCAGGCCTACTCGGACGTTCGACGGCAATTGCGTCATCATCTCGTTCAGGATGTCTGCGCCCCATTCGCTGTGCTGCGGCGATTCGGTCCACATCGGTTCGTCGAACTGGATGTCGGTGCAGCCGGCGGCGACGACTTCCTTCAATTCATCCATCAACACTTTCGCCCAGGCGCGGCAAAGTGATTGGTCATCGGGATAAAGGTCCTTGCGTTCGTTCACGCTGAAGCGCGTGAGCACGTGCGGGCCGGTGACAGTTTGCTTCACGCGGACGTTCGCGGGCGCGACGCTGCGGGCGAGTTTCCAGCAATGCGCGAGGTTGAAGCGCGGGTTCTTGATCTCGCCGATGATGCGCGGGCATTCGATGCCGAAGCCGGCCGTGCCGAAGGTGACTTTCGGCATGTTCTCGAACGTCACGCCGTCCACGCGCTTCTGGTAGAAGTAATACATGTTCTCGCGATACGCCTCGCCGTCGGTGATGACATCCAGCCCGAGATCAGCCTGGTCCTTCGCGGCCCAGCGGATCATGTCGTCCACTTCGGTTTGCGTGAGCGTGGGTTTTTTCATGGTGTCGGCGACCTGCGTGGGACGCGGATAACTGCCGACGACGGTGTTGCGATAACGACTCATAATTTAAACGGGTTGCAGCCCGGCTTCGATGCGGGCTTGGTTGATGTGAGCGCGCACGCCTTCAAGCAGCGGGCGCGGTATGAACTGAATTTCTTCGATGAGCCGACGGCCATCCTGCCAGTCGATCAGCGGCGTGGTCGGCTTCGACTCATCGAAAGTGATCTGCGCCTCGGGCACCCAACGGCGCACGGCGGCAGCCAGTTCGTGGCCGCTCACGCAATCGCCGCCGTTGTTGTAGGCGAAGTGATTCAACTGCGGCTTGAGCGCAAGCCGGATCATCTGCTCGGCGCAATCATCCTTGTAAACCCACGTCTCGCGCGAGTTTGCGGAGAAGGGCAATTGCACCGGTTGGCCCAGCGCAGGATTCGACGCGAAGTCTTCCGCCCAAAGCACCGAACCGCGCTTGCGTCCGTGGCCGAACACGACCGGCGGACGCACGCAGGCGAGGCTAACGCCGCTTTTGGCGACGTATTTCTGCGCCATGAATTCGTTCAAAACCTTCATCATGCCGTAGGTGAAGAAATGGTTCGAAGGCCCGGTGAAATCATCTTCGTGCACCGGTCGATTTCCGTAAACGCTCTGCGACGCGCCGTAGTAAGTCTCGCTGCTGGCGAACACGAGGCGCGCGAGTTTGTGACGCACGGCGGCTTCAAACAGATGCACCATACCGAGGACGTTTACCTTCACGCCGAGCGGTGGATTGGCCTCAACCTCCGCGCTCATCAAGTAAGCGAGATGGATGCAATGCGTGATGTCGGGATGCTTTTCGAAGACCGCAGCCACGGCGCGTTCATCCGAGACGTCCATGGGCATCAGCTCCGCGCCCTTGAGCGACGCGGCGACGGTGGTGTCGGGCTTGGCTTCGCCGATGACGACAGGAATGCCGCGCGCAATCAGGTTGCGCACGACGCATGCGCCGATAAATCCAGTGCCGCCGGTGACGAGAAATTTCATTGGCTAAAATCTTTGGGAGAAATACCGCCACGTTCGCTCGCGGCGTAGGCGGCTTCGACGCATTCCATCGTGTGGATCACATCCTCAACGGATGTGGGCATCGTGGCTTCGGTGCCTTCCTTGTGGCGCAACACGGTCGCCATGCTGCCGACAAAAGCTTCGGGGAACCAGGAGCCTTCCAGCTTCACGGTCTGCCACTGCGGCTCGCGGCCTTCTTCGCGCACGCAGAATTCAAACGCATCGCCGACGCCCTTCGGATAATCCATCAACAAGCCGACACGCGCCCAGATTGCGCCTTTCGTGCCCTCCCATTTGAGATAACTCTCCTGATGACGCGGGCCGAAGTTGTGATTGTGGTTCGTGGTGATCGTGGCGCGAACACCGGAATTATATTTCATCAGGATGGCCGTGCTGGTGGACGCGAGCCGAGGAGCATTGGCGTGCGGCAACGTCAGCGCTTGGATTCCGGTCGGTTCACCAAGGAACGAACGCACGAGGTCAACGTAATGCACGCTGTGATAAAGGATCTCCATACGAGGCAGGTCGTAAAGAAACGTCCACAGATGCCACGGCATGAAACACGTCAGCCGCATCTCCATATCGGTAAGCTGACCGATGACGCCGGTATTGATCAGGTGCCGCGCGGCCATGACGAACGGCGCAAAACGGAGTTGGCAGTTGATGGCGGCGTGAAGTTTTTTCTGCTGGCAAACGGAAAGGATTTCTTGCGCTTGCGCGAGCGTTTCACCCATCGGCTTTTGGATTAAGACGTGCGCGCCGTCAGGTAGTTGGCGGAGAGTTTCCGCGAACATGGAAGCGGGTAGGGCGATGTCGAACACGGCGTTGCGCGGCGCTTGGGCGACGGCTTCCGTGGCAGTCGCAAAAACTTTGGGAACGCCGTATTGCACGGCTAACTCGCGGGCACGATCAACGGTCCGGTTGACCAGCGTATCCACCGTGAATCCAGCCATGCGATACGCAGGCAGGTGAGCATCCTTCACAATCCCGCCGGTCCCGATGATCACGATCGGGAAACGCTTCGATGGCAAAGCGGGTTTGTAGGGGATGTTCACGGCGTGAGTGTGTCAGAGGAGGTCGGCGCTCGCAATGCGGGCTCGCTTGATTTTGAAAAATAAAATGTTGATGGGCAATTTTGGTCGGGAGGAAAATCCACTTGCGGCGGCGAGTTGGGTTGTTACAGTCCGCCCGCGTTCAAACCACCGTTTCGCGGTGGCTTTTTCATTTCAACCGGAGATATCGCAGCGTGAAAATTTTTAGCGGCACAGCAAATGAGCCATTGGCCCGCGCCATCTGTAAAAAAGTTGGCATCAAGCTTGGCAGATGCACCATCAAGCCGTTCCCCGATGGTGAGACGTTCGTGAAGATCGATGACAATGTCCGCGGTGAGGACGTGTTCATCATCCAGCCGACGTCGCCGCCGACGAATCATAATCTGATGGAGTTGTTCATCATGATCGATGCGTTGAAACGGGCGAGCGCCAAGCGTATCACGGCCGTGGTTCCGTTCTATGGTTATGCGCGTCAGGATCGCAAGGACCAACCGCGTGTGCCGATCACGGCGAAGCTTTGCGCTAACCTGCTCGTCGCGGCAGGTGCCAACCGTATCCTGACGATGGATCTGCACGCGCAGCAGATACAAGGCTTCTTCGATATCCCGGTGGACCATCTTTATGCGGCGCCCGTGATGTATTCATATCTCAAGAAGAAGCGGATCCCCGACCTCACCGTGGTCAGTCCCGACGTGGGTGGCTTGAAGATGGCGCATGCGTATTCGCAGATCCTTGGTTGCGGTTTGGCGATTGTCGCCAAGTCCCGCAAGAGCGCCACGGAAGTCGAGGCTATTGCGCTCATCGGTGAAGTGGCCGGGCGTAATTGTCTGCTCGTGGATGACATCACGGAGACCTGCGGGACACTGGTTAGTGCGTCCAACTTCTTGAAGAAGCAGGGCGCCAGGAAGATTTTCGCCTGCGTTTCGCACGCGGTATTGAGCCCGATCGGCATCGAAAGATTGCAAAAATCGGTGATTGACGAACTGATAACCACTGATACTGTCTCGCGCCCGTCAATCGACGGGGTGAACCTGACGACGCTCAGCGTTGCGGGTTTGCTCGGTGAAGCCATCAAGCGGATTCACAGCAACCAATCGGTGAACTCGCTGTTTGCTTTCAAAAATGGGCGACCCGCTTGAGCGGTGGACGCAAGTATTTGAATCGCTAAAAATGAAATCGGTAGCACTTAACGCATCTCTGCGCACGGTCACCCGTCGCAACGGAAACAAAACCCTGCGCGCCTCCGGCCGCGTTCCCGCCGTCATCTACGGCGCGAAGACCACCCCCCAGAATCTTGAAGTGGACGCAAAGGAGCTCGACTCCGCGATCCATCACAGCGCTTCTGAAAACGTTCTTGTGGACTTGAGCATCAAGGCCGACAAGAACCCCAAGCGCTTGGCCCTCGTTCAAGATGTGCAGCATCACCCGCTCAGCGGCAAGGTGCTCCATGTCGACTTCCATGAAGTTCATGAGAACGAGAAGGTCACCATTTTTGTTCCGGTCGAAACCGCTGGCGAACCCGTTGGCGTTAAGAACGGCGGCGGCGTGCTTTCGCACGTCACTCACAAACTCAAGGTGCGCGCGCTTCCGAAAGATTTGCCTGAGCAGATCACGCTTGATGTTAGCGCCCTCGAATTGAACCGCGCCATTCACATTGGCGAAGTCAAGGCACCCGAAGGTTGCGAAATCCTTGGTCACAAGGAAGTCGTTGTCGTCGCTTGCGTCGCGCCTCGCGCCGAGGAAGAAGCTGCCGCGCCTGACGAAGGCGCCGCTGCTGCTGGCGACGTCGAGATGATCAAAGAGAAGAAGGAAGAAGGTGCGGAAGGCGCTGCGGCTCCTGCGAAGGGTGCTGCCGCCAAGGCTGGCGACAAAGCCGCTGCACCGGCTGCCGGCGACAAAAAGGCCGCAGCTCCGGCCGAGAAGAAG
This sequence comes from Verrucomicrobiota bacterium, assembly GCA_041181065.1. Classification (GTDB taxonomy): domain Bacteria; phylum Verrucomicrobiota; class Verrucomicrobiia; order Limisphaerales; family DSYF01; genus DSYF01. The sequence goes on from JBEGQI010000218.1 coordinate 4,645, forward strand.
AAGTAACGGCCAGTTTTATCCGCAGATGGGGACAGCCCCCGTCTGCGGTCTCCGCACATGGACAAACTCCACGTCATTGTGGGTCTGGGAAATCCCGGTGCGGAATATGCCCGAACACGGCATAACGCGGGATTTCTGGTGCTTGACCAGTTGGCGGAGCGCTGGAAGTTGGACTGGAAGCAGGAACGCAAGTTCGAAGCTTTTATTTCCCGCGGTGCAGAGTTTGCCCCGGGTGGGGTCTTGTTGTGCAAGCCGCAGACGTTCATGAATGCCAGCGGCGAGACAGTCGGTCCGTTGGCAAAGTTTTACAACGTCACTGCGGATCGATGTCTGGTGATCGTGGATGATGCGGATTTGCCATTCGGCGAAATCCGGCTGCGACCAAAAGGCAGCAGTGGTGGACACCATGGATTGGAGTCCATTGAGCAGCATCTCGCTTCGCGCGAGTTCCCGCGTTTGCGGATTGGCATCGGGCGACAGGGCACGGTGCGTGAAATCACGGGCCACGTCTTGGGACGTTTTTCCAAGAGCGAGGCGGAAGTTTTGGAAAAAGTTCTGGAACGGGCGGCGGACCAGGTGGAATGCTGGCGCCGGGAAGGCATCCAGAAAGCGATGAACAAATTTAACGGGGCCGTTGCCGGCTCCAACAACGAAGGAAAAGAGCAGTGAAACGTTACGAAGGTCTGTTTATTCTGAATACGGCGGGTAAGGAAGAAGGCGTCAACGAACTCGTTGACAAGGTCAAGGCCGAGCTTACCTCTGTCGGTGCGAACGTCGAGACCGTCCAAAAGATGGAGAAGAAGGCGTTCTCGCGCGTCGCGGACAACAAGAAGAAGGATGGGTTCTATGTGAACTTCATCTTCTCTGCCGCGCCGGAAGCCGTGCGTAAGCTGCAAACGCACTTCGCGCTGAATCCCGACGTGTTCCGCGCACTCTTCACCGAGGCGGTCGCGAAGGCCGAAGCGAAATAATTTCAATCCTTGCCGTCATGGCCAGCTTCAACAAAGTCATCATCGCGGGCAATCTGACGCGCGATCCAGAGTTGCGCTACACGCCCAAAGGCACGGCTGTGGCGCGCATTACGCTGGCGGTCAACCGGACTTACTCAGGCGAAGACGGGCAGAAGAAGGAAGAGGTCAGTTTCATTGATGTCGATGTCTGGGGCCGTCAGGCTGAAGTCATCGGTCAATACATGAAGAAGGGCCGTCCGTTGCTCGTGGAAGGCCGCCTCAAGCTTGATTCTTGGGAAGACAAGAACACCAAGCAGAAGCAGAGCAAGTTGAAGGTGGTGCTGGAAAGCTTCTCCTTCATCGACTCGAATCGTGGTGATACCGAACACGCCGGTCGTCCGGCGCCTGCTTCCCGCCCCGCTCCGAGTGGTGGCGAGCCCGTCGCGGGTGATGAACCGCCTGCCAGCGACGACGTGCCGTTCTGAACGGCGGTAACAAAGATCAATCAACGATTAGCAAATAATTTCTATGGCCAAGACTGAAGTCATTCTCATCAAGAACATCGTCGGGCTCGGTGGCGAATCCGATCAGGTGAAGGTTGCCGCTGGTTATGCCCGCAACTACCTCATCCCGCAGGGCCTCGCCATTCCGCTGAGCTCCGGCAACAAGCGCCGACTGGAAGTGCTCCGTCAGCGCCGCGCGGAACGCGAAGCGCACGAGCTGAACTCCATGACCGAGCTTTCCAAGAGCCTCCAGAAGCTTGTGCTCGTCGTGAAGATCAAGACCGGTGAAGACGGCAAGCTGTTCGGTCACGTGACCAATGGCATGATTGCCGACGAACTCAAACACCAGTTCGACATCTCGCTCGACAAGAAAAAGATTCACACCGAGCCCGGCGGCATCAAGAAGCTGGGTGATCATGAAGTTGAGATGAACCTGCACGCGGACGTGAAGGGCACTCTCAAGGTCAAAGTGGAAAGCCTCAATCCTCCTCCGACTCCGGCTGAAGGCGAAGCGAAGAAGGAAGAAGGCAAAGGCGAACGCCGCGGCCGTCGCGCCGAGGGCGAGAAGGCTGAATCCGCCGAGAAGAAGCCCCGTGCTCCTCGCGCGGCCAAGGCTGAATAATCAATCTCCAAAGCACAAAGGGACAGGCGAAAGCCTGTCCCTTTTTTGTTTATGTCACTGGTGAATTTCTGCTCTCACCAGTCTTTCAACCGCTTGTCCTGTTGGGGTTGGGGCATGAGCATCTGGACCGGAAGCATCTTCTCGTCGTTCTTCTGCATTTCGAGCACGCGTTGTGCTTGTTCGGGCGTCATCTGACCCATCGCGGCTGATGCCTGTTGCGGTTGTTGGTCCTCGGGCGCGGATTTTTTCTTTTCGTCCGCGTCCTGTTTTTCCTGCTCTTTCTTCTGCGCGTCCTTCTTTGCCTGTTCCTGCTGTTTCTTTTCCTGTTCCTGCTTTTGCTTGTCTTGCTTGGACTGCTGCTGATCCTTCTTCTGATCCTTGGATTGCTGCTTCTGTTGATCCTGTTTTTGGTCCTGCTTGTTCTGCTGATCCTTTTGCTCCTGATTCTGGTCTTTGTTTTGATCTTTTTGATTTTGCTGGTTCTGTTGCTGCTGTTGTTTTTTTAGCAACTCCTCCAGTTTCTTCAGCTTTGCGTCGTCTGGATACTGCACCAAACCGTTGGAAACCACATCCAGCGCCATCGGGACGTTGTTGGTGAGGTAGGCCATCGCCCCGCCATGAAAAAAGTCATCGGCGGATTTCGTGATT
>JBEGQI010000219.1:0-3722 GCA_041181065.1 Verrucomicrobiota bacterium
AAATGCCGCGGTTCGCCCGCCAGAGGAGCACTGCGCCCACAGCTTGGAAAAGGAAGTTGGGCACCCAGACGATGAGGTGTGGCGCAAATTCGGGCCGCGAATCCAACCCCATCCCCAGCACCAGGATGCCGTAGTAAAGCAGCACCAGCACGAGCGCGATGACGAAGCCGATGTTCGTCTCACGCCGGTGCACGCGGATGCCGAGCGGGATGCCGATCAGAGTGAAACCAAAACACGCGAAGGAAGTCGCGATCTGCCGGTGGATGTGGACGCGGATGGGGGTGGTCGTGTCGTTGCGGGCCTTGCGCAGGCGGACCAAGAGTTCGCGGCCCTCGGCGCTGGTCATCTTGCCGGCGGGCGCGGCGCCGAAGCGGCGCTCCAAATCACGCAGTTCGGCGCGCAGCTCGGTGAACGTCATGTTCGAGATGTCCGGTTTGCCGCCGAGTTTTTTGGGCTGAGCCAAATCGCCAAAAGGAATCGTGAAGACGAAGTCCTCGGAGGCCGGTCCCTGTCGGGCAGCGTCCTTGTAGAGCACCACGGCGTCCGGCTCGAATAGTTTGAAAGTCATTTCCTTGCTGACTTCATCGATCAACAGCTGGCCGCGCGGCGCGGTCACGGTGGCTTCCACGTTCGTCTTGTCGCCAAGCCGGAGAATCCGCACGTCTTCGAGCGCCCCATTCTGATTCTTGCCGATGTAAAAGATGTAACCCTTGTCGGCGAAGTCCTTGATGTAGCGACCTTCGGGCAGTTGGATCTTGGAAAGTTCGGCGCGCGCCTTGAACTGGAGTTGCTTGTAGGCCACGCGGCAACTGGGCGCGATCTCCATGTTGATGAGCGCACTGGTCGCACATAAAGCCACGCTCAGCAGCAGCACCGGTGAGACGAGCGAGATCAGACTCACCCCGCTGGCGCGCACGGCGGTAAGTTCGTTGTCGGCGCTGAACCGTCCGAAGACGAGCAGCGTGGCGGCGAGCATCGCCATCGGCAGCGAATACGACCAGACCCACGGAATGAGCAGCCCGACAGCCTCGGCAAACACACCAACGGAGACGTAGCCGTTGACGATGAGGTCGAGCACTTCTTTGAGCACGTTGCCCAGCAGGATCACAAAGGTGAACACCACCATCGCCATCAGCAGCGTGGCCAGCACTTGGCGGAGGATGTAGAAATGAAGTGTTTTCACCCGGATCGAATGTGCGCGCGGATTAAACCAGACGCACCACGGCGTTGCGAACGCAAATTCAGGCCCGCACTGCCCGGCGGGAATAGGGTTTGCCGCAGCGCGTGTTAAAACCTAGTGTCACGCCATTAAGACCATGGCCCCGGAGCCGAGTTCAAATCCAAACCCATTGCCGCCGGAAGACACACTGCCACCGGTGTTGTCGCCGCCGCCCGCAGCAACGCCGGCTTCAGCAGGGCGAAACGCACTGGTCTGGTTGTTGGGTATCACGCTCGGCCTCTTTTTTCTCGACGCCACGATCTCGCTCGTGGACGACACGGTGATTCTCTGCACCGGGCTGCACCTCCTGACTTTGCCTCGGGCGCTGGTGTTCCTGCTGACCGGCTTCGCGACGTCCGCCGTTTATATCCTGATGGCCTTTTTACCGATGATCCCCAAGCGCGTGTTCCTTCCCGTCACGCTATTCAATCCCGTGTCAACGCTGGCGGCGATCCCCCTGCTGATCTATTTCTACGATCGACTTCAAGTGGTGATCTGGGCCACCTCGCTCGTGCAATGGCTCGCGGCGCTCTGGTTGCTCAGGTTGGCCAAGGGCTCGGGCGGGCAGAAATGGACGCTCTTTCCGGCCGACCACCTCCTGCCGCGTGGATTTCGCTGGGGGCACTTGCTCGGTTTTGCCGCCGTGAATCTGTTCGCGCTGCTGCCGTTGCTGCTGGTGTATTCCGGCGTTTGCCTCGCCTTCGCCGTGAACTACGCCACCGCTGGATTCGTCCGCCTGCGCCCCAGCGGCATCACCATGCAATCGCGCGATTACGCCCGCGCCGACGGCAAGGTCATCCGTCTCGTCCCGATGACGCACATCGGCGATGCGGCATTCTACCAGTTGCTCACAAGTTCGTTCCCCACCAACGCCACCATCCTCATGGAAGGGGTGACCGACAAGCACAAGCTCCTGACGAACACCCTTTCTTACAAGAGCACCGCGAAAAAGTTCGGGCTCACCGAACAGCACGAGGAATTTCGTCCGCCCGAAGTAAGCCTGGTGCGCGCGGATGTTGACGTCTCGGATTTCGGGACTAACACGCTCGCATTTCTCAATCTCATCATCCGTTTCAATAGCACCGGCGGCGATGCCGACACGCTCCGGCAATTGCTACTATTCCAGCCACCACCAGGATTTGAACGCGACCTCTTCAACGACATCCTGCACAAACGCAATGAACATTTGCTGAGCGTCATCAAGCAAGAGCTGTCCAGCTCCGAACTCCTTGTGGTGCCGTGGGGCGCGGCACACATGCCGGAAATCTCCCGCGCATTGGAGAAGGATGGTTTCCACGCCACCGCGATTGAAGATCGAACGGCCATCAGTTTCCAATCCTCCCGCTCAGCGCCAACGCCAAAGGCTGTTGTCCCCTCCGAGAAGTGACGCCTCTTCCGACGAATACAAATTGCGAGGGCTGGTCAGACAACATCATTTCCTGACCCAACAATTACTTCGGCAGCAAAGCAACCAACTCAGAATGTGGCCGCGCGATGATGTGGGCAGCGATGAGTTTGCCCAACTGCCCGATGGCTTTGCTGCCGGCTTCCACAGCCGCGGTGACAGCCGCAACATCTCCCTTCACGATGACCGTCACGTAGGCAGCGCCGATCTTTTCCTTGCCGACCAGCGTGACGTTCGCGGCTTTCAACATCGCATCCGTTGCTTCGAGGATGGCCGTCAGTCCTTGCGTTTCGAGGATTCCGAGAGCTTCTTGTTTCGGGTTCATAATCGGGTGGTCGGGGGTCGGATAATCGGTCGGCAGCAGTTGATCGCGTCCGCCGTAGAGCGGGTTCTGTGCGTTCGGAAAATGGATCATGCCGTGCATACCTTCAGCAGGACGCGGCAACGTTTGTGTCACAGCCGAAGTGCCAAGCCGCGTGGCTATTTCATCGGCGGCAGCCAAGGCGGCTTGCACATCAGCCACACCACCGCCGAGCCGGATCAAAATGTTTTCGTTGCCGGTCGCTTCAAAGCCGAGCACGGAAACGCGTGCCGCCTTGGCCGCCGCATCGGCGACGACCGCCGCGACGCTCAAGAACGGAACTTCGATGAAGCCTAGCGTGCTCATTGCTTACTTCTTCAACGACTGCAAAACCGAGCGGACCACGGCATCCATGTCCAAGGCGGCGCTGACTGCGGATGAACCGCTGCTGCGCTGGCATTCAGTTGCCGCCTCGGCAAAGCCGCAGTCCGCCAGCACACATGCCAGTTTACCGCGCATCTCAGCGATGCTCAGCTCTTCCTTGGCCGACAGCGGGAATCGAGCGTGCCCGGCTTTGAAGCCGCGCAGTTCGTAGCCTTGGCGAAAACCTTCGGGAAAGTTTGGCGCACCGACCATCAACGAAAACAGTTCGAGCAACTTGAACTGCGTCTGCTTCGCTTCCATCCACTTGCCCGCCCGCGCCTCACTGTAAAGTTTCATCACCACTTCCGGCGCCACACCTCCGCTTGAAAGCGTGCCGCCGTCCGCGCCCATGAACATCGCCGTGCAGAGCAGTT